>NZ_JBVVQY010000008.1:0-282067 GCF_055811615.1 Mesorhizobium sp. WSM4807 | reverse complement strand
GAACCCCCTCGCGCACAATGCGCAAAACTGTTCGCGATGTCCTCGCACACCTGTTCGCGATGTCCCCAGTCCAAACAAAGGGGAGAAGGAGAGGTGCCACCTTACAGCGCCTTCACCGCCACCTTCACCGGCTGCTCGATTTCAAGCGGGTTGCGTAGCGGCAGGCCGAAATCCTTGGCCTCGATCTCGAACACGTCGCCGGCCTCGGTCCTGACGCCGTCGGCGAAGGACAGCGTTGCCGTGCCGAACATGTGCACATGCACGTCGCCCGGCTGGCGGAAGGCCGAATATTTGAAGTGGTGATGTTCGAGATTGGCGATGGTATGCGACATGTTCGCCTCGCCCGACAGGAATGGCTTTTCCCACAGCAGCTTGCCGTCGCGGACGATGCGCGAGGTACCCCTGACGTCGGACGGCAGTTCGCCGATCAGGATCTCCGGCCCGAACGAAGCGTTGCGCAGCTTGGAATGCGCGAGGAAAAGATAGTTCACGCGCTCGGTGACATGGTCGGAAAACTCGTTTGACAGCGTGAAGCCGACGCGGAAAGGGGCGCCGTCGTCGCCGATGACATAGATGCCGGCGACTTCCGGCTCCTCGCCGGCATCCTCGGCGAAGGCGGGCGACAGAAGTGCCGCACCGGGCGCCACCGACATGGTGCCGTTGCCCTTGTAGAACCATTCCGGCTGCACGCCCGTCTGGCCCTTGGCCGGCTTGCCACCTTCCAGCCCCATGCGGAACATCTTCATGGAATCGGTGAGCTGCTCCTCGCCGTCGGTGCTGAGCTTCTTGTGCATGGAATCGCGGGTCGCGGCGGAGCCGAGATGTGTCAGCCCGGTGCCGGTGAGGTGGAGATGCGCCGGGTCGGGATGGTTGATTGGCGACAACAGCCGCCCCTTCTTGTAGGCGGCATCGAGGTCGACCGCTTCACCGAAGCCCTTGCGTTCGATGAGGGCGACAAGTCCGGTGCCTGTGCGCGCGGCCTCCATCGCCAGCGAATAGACGCTGCGGGCGCCGTTGATGATACGGGTCTTGCCGCCGTTGCGGGCAACGACGCGGATGGTCTCTGCGTCGTCGAGGATCTGGGAGATCAGCATGATGTACCCTCTCTCAATTGCCTTTGGCCTGGCTGCCGGGTTGGCAAACCTTGACCAGCGCGGCTCGGATAGTATCCGCGCCACTGGTGAACTGTTCGTCCGGATTGCGCTCGCGGGCCCGGTCCCTGAGGGACTTCTTTGCGCCGCCCGGCAGCGCCGCGATGTGACCCGTGCCTCCTAAACGCGCGCCGCGTTTGAAAGGCGGCCCGCTTTAATCCTTGTTTTTATGCATGTCGTTGTCCCAACACGCTGCACACGTTTGGCGACCTGCATGAGTTCCCTCGCCCTCAAGCCTTGTTCTTGTTGTAGACGTCGAAGACCACGGCGCCGAGCAGCACCAGGCCTTTGACCACCTGTTGCCAATCGACATTGACGCCCATGATCGACATGCCGTTGTTCATGACGCCCATGATGAAACCGCCGACCACCGCGCCAATAACCTGACCGACGCCGCCCATCGCCGAAGCGCCGCCGATGAACACGGCGGCGATGACGTCGAGCTCGCTGCCGAGGCCGGCCGCCGGCACCGCCTGGCCAAGGCGCGCCGCAATGATCAGCCCGCCGAGCGCCGAGAGCACGCCCATATTGATGAACACCATCAGGGTCAGCCGCTCGGTCTTGATACCCGATAGCTGCGCCGCCTTGGCATTGCCGCCCATTGCGTAGATACGGCGGCCGACCGTCATGCGTTTGGTGACGAAGACGAACAGCGCGATCAGCACGCCCATCACCACGAGAACGATTGGCAGACCTCTGTAGGTGGCGAATTGGTAGACCAGAAACAGCGCCAGAGCGCTGGTCACCAGGGTCTTGACGACGAACAGCGTGAAGGGTTCGGCTTGGTAGCCATGCCGCTCGCGGCTGCGCCGTGCCCTGAGTCCGAAATAGGCATAGGCGAGCACGGCAACGAGGCCGATCACGATCGTCGTCATGTGCAGCGTCAGCCCGCTGCCGACGATGGTCTTGCCGGCGGCGTTCACGACCGGCGGGATCAGCGTCAACGAGCCGATCACGTCCGGAATGAAGCCGGAACTGAGCGCCTTGAAGCCGGCTGGAAGCGGCCCCACGGAAGACCCGCCACCCAGCAGCGCCTGGCAGATGCCGCGAAAGATCAGCATCCCCGCCAGCGTGACGATGAAGCTCGGTATTCGGTGATAGGCGATCCAGTAGCCTTGTCCCGCGCCGATCGCGCCGCCGATGATCAGGCAGATGATCGACACCACCAGCGGATTGCTGAAAGGGCCGAGAGGCCAGATGACCATCATCATCGCCGCCAGCGCGCCGATGAAACCGGCGACGGACCCGACGCTGAGATCGATATGGCCGGAGACGATCACCAGCAGCATGCCCAGCGCCATCACGATGATGAAGCTGTTCTGCTGCACCAGGTTACTCAAGTTCACCGGCTTGAACAGCGTTCCGGACGTCGTGTACTGGAAGAATACCATGATGGCGATAAGCGCCAGGATCAGGCCGTATTCGCGCAGGTTGGTGACCAGCGCCGAGACGGCAACGCGCGGGCCCTGCTGCACATCTTCGGCGACGCCGCTTTTCGGGACGGGAGCGCTTTCGGTGCTCATGATGCTTTTCCTTCTCCGCGAACGATGGCGCGCATGATCTTTTCCTGGCTGGCATCGCTCGCCGCCATTTCGCCGACGATACGTCCTTCGTTCATGACATAGATGCGGTCGGTGATGCCGAGCAGTTCGGGCATCTCCGACGAGATGACGATGATCGCCTTACCCTCCGAGGCGAGACGCGCGATGATCGTGTAGATTTCATACTTGGCACCAACGTCGATGCCGCGCGTCGGCTCGTCGAGGATCAGCACCTCCGGATTGGCGAACAGCCACTTCGACAGCACCACCTTCTGTTGATTGCCGCCCGATAGATTGCCGGTCATCTGATAAACGCTGGACGAGCGGATGTTGGTTTTGGCCTTGTAGTCGTTGGCGACGGCGAGCTCGCGCATGTCGTCGATCACGCTATGGCGCGACACGCCGGGAAGATTGGCCAGCGTGATGTTGTGCTTGATGTGATCGATCAGGTTGAGACCGTAGGTCTTGCGGTCCTCGGTGACGTAAGCAATGCCGTGTTCCACTGCCTTGCTGACAGAGGAGACATCGATGGGCCTGCCCTTGAGCAGCACCTCGCCCGTGATGCGGCGGCCATAGGAGCTGCCGAACAGGCTCATCGCGAATTCGGTGCGTCCGGCGCCCATCAGCCCGGCGATACCCACCACCTCGCCCTTGCGGACGTCGATGTCGATGCCCTTGATCACTTGCCGCTCGGCATGGATCGGGTGATAGACCGACCAGTTCCTCACCTGGAGCACGATCTCACCGATCTCGGGCTCGCGCGACGGATAACGGTCGTCTAGCGAGCGGCCGACCATCGAGGTGATGATGCGGTCTTCCGAAATGTCTTTCTTAGGCAGCGTCTCGATGGTCCGCCCGTCGCGGATGATCGTGACCTTGTCGGCGACCCGGTTGATCTCGTTGAGCTTGTGTGAGATCAGGATCGAGGTGATGCCCTGCCGCTTGAATTCGAGCAGCAGGTCGAGCAGCGCCTGGCTGTCCTTTTCGGACAGGCTCGCCGTCGGTTCGTCGAGGATCAGCAGCTGCACTTCCTTGCTGAGCGCCTTGGCGATCTCGACCAACTGCTGCTTGCCGACACCGATATTGGTAATCAGCGTCTTGGGGTCTTCCTTAAGGCCCACCTTCTTGAGCAGAGCGCTGGTGCGCGTCTCGTTGGCGTTCCAGTCGATGACACCGTATCTGGCGTGCTCGTTGCCGAGAAAGATGTTTTCGGCGATCGACAGCATCGGAACCAGCGCGAGTTCCTGGTGGATGATGACGATGCCGCGGCGCTCGCTGTCGTGGATGCCCTTGAAATGGCACTCATCGCCGCGATAGATGATTTCGCCGTCATAAGTGCCGGATGGATACACGCCCGACAGCACCTTCATCAGCGTCGACTTGCCGGCGCCGTTCTCGCCGACAACGGCGTGGATCTCGCCTTCCTCGACGCTGAGGTTGACATTCGACAGCGCCTTGACGCCGGGAAACGTCTTGGTGATGTCACGCATCTCCAAAATCGTCGAGGCCATCAGGAATACCACTCCTCCGAGGTCCGCAAACAATACCGGTGTCGCTCGCTAACGAAAAGGGGTCCTGCGCTGCGCAGGACCCCGGTTTTTACAACTGCGGTTACTTCAGCTCTTCGGCCTTGATGTAGCCGGAATCGACCACCAGCGCCTGGTAGTTCGACTTGTCGACCTCATGCGGCGTCAGCAGGATCGAGGGGACGACCTTGACGTCGTTGTTGTAGGTCGTGGTGTCGAGGCCTTCCGGCTTGCCGCCCGAGAGCACCTTGTCGACGAGTTCGACCGTCGCCTTGGCGAGTTCGCGGGTGTCCTTGAACACCGTCGAGTACTGCTCGCCGGCGATGATCGCCTTGACCGAAGCGGTTTCGGCGTCCTGGCCGGTGACGATTGGCCAGCGCTGATCGGCCGTGCCGTAACCGACGGCGCGCAGCGAGGCGATGATACCGCGCGACAGACCGTCATACGGCGAGAGCACGCCATCGACGCGGCTGCCATCCGAGTAGTTGGCGGAGAGCAGATTGTCCATGCGGGCCTGGGCGGTCGCTGCCAGCCAGCGGAGCGTGCCGACCTTGTCCATGCCCATCTGGCCGGACTTCACCACGAGGGTCTTGTCGTCGATCAGCGGCTGCAGAACGGACATCGCGCCGTCGTAGAAGAAGAAGGCGTTGTTGTCGTCCGGCGAACCGCCGAACAGCTCGATATTGAATGGACCCTTGTTTTCGGGATAGCCGAGGCCCTTGAGCAGCGATTTCGCCTGGATGACGCCGACGCCGAAATTGTCGAACGTGGTGTAGTAGTCGACATTCGCGGTCTTCTTGATCAGCCGGTCATAGGCGACGACGACGACGCCGGCGTCAGCCGCTTTCTGCAGCGCGTCCGACATCGTGGTGCCGTCGATCGAGGCGATGATCAGTGCCTTCGGGCCCTTGGTGATTTCATTTTCCAGCTGGCTGAGCTGATTGGGGATATCGTCCTGCGCATATTGCAGGTCGACAGTGTAGCCCAGAGCCTCGAGCTGGGACTTGACGGCGTCGCCGTCGTTGATCCAGCGCTGCGAGGTCTTGGTCGGCATCAGCACGCCGATGAGGCCTTCGCCTGCCTGCACTGGGACCGTCATGGCCGCGATGCTAAGGGCCGCGACGGCGGCCAGTGTCTTGATGATCTTCACATTAACTCTCCCTGGTTGATGGACGCGCACCCTGGGTTTCGTGGGCCGCGCGATCGTGCAGGAGCGCCAAAACGCGCCGCTGCCGCCATATCGATCTCCGGTATCCTCCCAATCGGCCCTGAGACTCTGCTTCCAGTCGATGCGATTTTTCTCGCTCGCGGCGGTCAAGCCTCAGGACGCGCCAAGGGTGTGGCTCTTTGCCATAACTGTCAAATGCGATCTTTGGTGGTTGCTATACCCAAACTGATATACTGAAAGTGGACAAAAGATCTGGCCGGATTGCCGGCCGGCCACGAGCGAGGAGCAAACGGAGATCATGGCGGCGCTACGGGATCCTACTGGACTTTCAGATGGTTATGGCGAAAGTCCCGGCAGGAGTGAGACCCTACTGCGCAGCGGCCTCAGTCTTCGCCACATGCGTATGATCGCAGCCCTCGATGACCATGGCCGGGTCAGCGCGGCAGCCCAGGTCATGAACATTTCCCAGCCCGCCGCCTCGCGGATGATCGCCGAGATGGAGGCGGTGCTCGATGTCAAGCTGTGCGAAAGGCTGCCGCGCGGCATCACGCTGACGCCCTACGGCAAGGCGTTGGCGAGGCGCGCGCGTTCGATCCTGCTCGAGATGCGTGAAGTCGACCGTGAGATATCCGAGCTCAAGGCTGGCAAGGGCGGCTCGGTGTTCCTCGGCGCGGTGACGGCCCCTGCGATCGAGCTTGCCGTGCCGGCGATCCGCGAAATCCGGCGCATCTATCCACGTATCGAGATCACCATGCAGGTCGAGACCTCCAATGTGCTGGCGCGCGAGCTGATCGCCACACGTCACGATTTTATCATCGCGCGCATCCCCGACGACCTTAATCCACGGCTGTTCGAGGCCCGCGTCATCGGCGTCGAAAAAGCCTGCCTGATCGTGCGCCGCGGCCACCCGCTGGCTAAGGGCAAGGCGGTGCGGCTCGAGGAGACCGCCACCTACGACTGGGTTTTCCAGTCGGGCGGCTCGCCGCTGCGCCAGGCGATGGAGAGCAATTTCCTGAACCGCAACATCGCGCTGCCGGACCGCATCCTCAACACCAGCTCGCTGCTCCTGACCCTGGTCATGGTCGCGCAGTCGGACGCCATCGCGCCGGTGTCGATCCAGGTGGCGAAATTCATTCAGAACCCCGAGGGGCTGGCCGGCGCCATCGACGTCGTCCAGACCGAGTTCGACATCGAGGTCAGGCCTTACAGCCTGATCACCGTAAAAAATCGCGCGCTGTCGCCGGCAGCCAAGATGCTGCACGACTTCATTTTGAGAGAGGTAGGCTGACAGCGTTGAATCAAGCAATCCATTGCAGATCCACTGCATAGCTATCGCACGGCTCTTCGGTCATGTCGCTTCAATTCAGAATATCGCTCGAGCGAAGGAACCACACAGGGCGGTGCCGCGTCATAGAAGCGGGCTCCTGTTGCAGCCCCAGCGAGGCTATCGATGATCAGGCTCCTCCTCGTTTTCGCCGCGGTGCTAGCCCTGGCATGCGGCGGGGCGCGGGCGGCCAAGCTGGACCTAACCACCGTCAATCAAGCCCAGTTCGCCGCCGGCGAACCGAAGGGTGTCGATCCGACCGTGCTGAAGGCGCAGATTCTTTTGGATCGCGCCCGCTTCTCGCCGGGCCTGATTGACGGTCGCCTTTCAGCGAACTTCGCCAAGGCGGTCGGCGCCTTTCAGCTGGCGAACGGACTCCCATCCGATGGCAAGCTCACTCCGGAGACCTGGAGCAAGCTCACGGCAACCTCCGCCGAGCCGGTGCTGGTCACCTATGAGGTGACGCGCAAGGATGTGCGCGGACCCTTCACCAGGCGTATCCCTGCTCGGATGGAGAGGATGGCCCGTCTGCGGCGGCTCGGCTATCGCACCGCGGCGGAGAAGCTGGCGGAGCGCTTCCATATCAGCGAACAGTTGCTCAGGATGCTCAATCCGGGCATCGGCTTCAGGAAGGCCGGCACGACCCTGGTGGTGCCTGATGTTGGCCGGGGCGATCCTCCCGCTGGCGTAGCCCGCATCGAGGTCGACAAGGGCGCTCGCCTGGTGCGCGTGCTCGATTCTTCCGGCAAATGGCTCGCAGTCTACCCCGCCTCGATTGGCAGCGATGAAAACCCGGCGCCAAGCGGCATGGCGGAGGTCAAGCGCGTGGTGCGCAACCCCACCTATCACTACGATCCGGACTTCGCCTTCAAGGGTGTCAGGACCAAGCGGCCCTTCACCATCGCTGCCGGGCCGAACAATCCCGTGGGATCGGTCTGGATCGATCTCTCGATCGAAAGCTACGGCATCCACGGTACGCCCGACCCGGGCAAGATCGGCACGACCTTCTCGCATGGCTGCATCCGACTGACCAATTGGGATGCCGAAGATCTCGGCTCCATCGTGCAGCCGGGCACGAAAGTCGAGTTCAAGAACGAGATCGCCCACGCCGTCGACGAGCTTGCTCCGTAGCAATATGGATTGGCCACCCTCGAGATGCCAAGTCGAAAGGGATTGAGTCGGGAGTTCCAGATCCATTGAACATCGACTTCGGGAAGAGAATTCGATCGAGGAAAGTCCGCTGTTGGTGGTTTGCAGCAGTCTGCCTTGCCATGTCGCCAATCGGATCGAGTTCCACCGGAACTTTGGCAGGGTCAGGCTTCATGCTAATTTGATCCACCCTTCGTGGAGGTCAGTGCCGTGTCGCAATTGGCAACTTTGCTGCTGGGATCGTGGAGGATGATTTCCTGGACTTATGAGGTCCTTGAATCCGGCGAAGTCAGAGACGCTTTGGGAAAGAATCCCAGAGGCGTTATCACCTATGCTGCGGATGGCCGAGTGATGGTCCTCGTGCTTAATGAAGATCGCATTACACCCAACGACCTTGTCCCTACGCCTGAAGAAAAGATCGAACTCTACGATTCGATGTTTGCCTATGCAGGGACATACACGGTCGAAGATGATCGAGTTAATCACCATATTGACATGAGCTGGAACGCGACGTGGGAGGGCACCCAGCAAGTTCGTTTCGTCGATACGGACAGTCGAATGCTGACTTACAAATCAGCCCCAGCGAAAAACCCCCTTGACGGTCGCGACTGCATTCACACCGTCAGGTTCGAGAAGATCGTTTCGCCTCATGACTAACGGTGCAACTCGCATAAGTCCGCTCGCGGGCGACGATAATGGCCCATCCGCATGACGACCGGAACGGGTGAGCGGTCGTTTGATCGTGTGCACCTGAAGGCGCGCAAGGGTGGACATGCGATCTCGCCGAAGCGCCGACGGCGATTCCAGGAACCGAAGCAAAACTAAAACCGTAAAACTGCCTGTAAAACTGGTGGGTTTCAGCTCTTGCTAAATCAGGCACAAACCTTTGCGGAACAACCTGGAGCGGGTAGCGGGAATCGAACCCGCGCGTTCAGCTTGGGAAGCTGACAAGCTACCATTACATCATACCCGCGCAGCAGCCTCGTTACCACGCAAGCCGGCGTTCGGGCAATGGTTAAGCGTGCACTCGTGCCTTGCCAGCCGCCCGACTGTTACTCCGTCGTGGCAAGGGCATCGTCTGCGGCAAAAGCCGGCCAGTATTTCGAAATTGCCAGCGTGGCCCCGATTGAAGAGAAATGGCCATAGTCGAAATAAAGAAACTGGCCTGCGTCGGCGTAGGAGCAGCGTCCTGCACTACAGAGGAAATTCAGCGGATCGATAAAGGTGGCGCCTTTGGTAAATGCGCGCACACGGTTGTTGATGTCGGGATCCATGGCCATTGGCCACGATGTATCATCGAGATTTTCGCGCTTTGCGAAGAACGCGATTTTTCGAACATCGGTTATGAACTGCGGGGACTGGCCGATGACAAACACGCGCACGCCCAGACCACGAAGCGTATCGATCGTTTGCTGGAGACCGTCGAAACTTCTGGCCTCGTAGTCGGTCCACCGACCGCTGAGTACAACCGTCTTGATGCCGGCGTCCTGGACGATCTTCAGGGCTTGCTGATTGAACGGCATGCAATCCGGGCGTGCATAGGAGAAGTAAGAGAGGATCGGTGGACAGCCTGCGTAAGTATACTCCACGATGTTGGCCTGGAGCTGATTTATGTTGGCGTCCAGGCCTGAAACATAGTGGGCGGCGAACGAGTCGCCCCACAACAAAACGGTTGTTGGGAAGCCGCGAGTGCGCGTGCAATCCTCGATATTCCAGCTTTCGATCCGGCTGGAGCCCTCGTTGAAACAGGTGCCATTGCCCCAGTCCCCGACAGAAATCCGCTGTTGGGCATAGTCCGGAAACCGTTGCGGAAAGCCGTTGCCGAGCGCCCCGGCCGCCCCGCCAACGCAAAGAAGAGCGATTGCGCCCGCTGAAAAGGCGAAGATCGGCACCGGGGCGGTGAAGCTCCTTTTCTGCCGAAACGGCTGCTCGATGTACTTCCAGGAAAATGCAGCCAATGCGAAGCTTGCAACCGTCATCGCAACGGTCATCGACAGGTCGAGTTTTTGTAACGAAAGATAGTGCGCGAACGCATTGATCGGCCAGTGAACAAGATACAGCGAATAGGAGATGAGGCCGATCCAGACCAGCGGCCGAATTTCGAGTATGCGGCTGGCGATCGTCGAGGGGCTATTTTGGCCGACATAGATAAGGAGGGCCGTTCCGAGGCAAGGATACAAAGCGTTGTAGCCCGGGAACGGGTCGCTCTCCGAGATCGCAAAGAACCCGATGGCGAGAAGGCCAAATCCGGCCAGCCCGACCAGTTCCATAAGGAACCGGTTGCTCAAGGGCGGGGGCCGTTTCAGCATGAGCACCGCGCCCAGCATGAGTTCCCAGACTCGTGTCGGCAGCAGGTAGAATCCCGCGTTTGGCGCCAGCCATGTCGCCATGACCGCCAGCACGAAGCTGCCGAGAATGATCGGCAGGAGTATCGTCAGCCAGCGCTTGGCAAAATAGCGATAGATCAGGAACATCAGGATTGGGGCAAAGATATAGTACTGCTCCTCGACCGAAAGCGACCAGGTGTGCAACAGCGGTCGGAGCTCGGCATCGATGGAGAAGTAATTTGACGTCTTCCAAAAATAGATGTTCGACCAGAAAGTCGAGGCCGCTATGACGCTGAGACTGAATTCGTGCAGATCTGACGGCAGAAGAATGAACAATGCCGCAATGCAGCTGAGAAGCGTGACAAAGATCAGAGCCGGCAGGATGCGCCGGGCACGGCGCCAATAGAAGCTGATGATCGAAAACTGGCCGCGTTCAAGGTCGTCCAGAAGGCTTCCGGTGATCAGGTAGCCGGATATGACGAAGAAGATATCGACGCCGGTAAAGCCGCCTGGAATTGCCGAGATTCCGAAATGGAAGAGTACAACCGGCAGGACCGCAACGGCCCGAAGACCATCGATATCGCGCCTGTACTTCATTCAAAAAGTCCTGTGTTCGCAGGTCACGGCGAGACGGCGCAGTCCGTCCATCACCGGGCGATACGAGTGGGTCTGGCAGATCGATATCAACGGGTCACCCTCTGTCGCCTAATTTTGCTGCACTGCAGCATCGGTGTCAAGACTGGCGAGCAGACAATCCGGCCAACCCGCTGTCCGGCGCAACTGGAGTTGGTGACCGCCTTGATGCCAGCGCGGCAAGTGCGTATTTCTGGACCTGTAACCGAATCTGGAGACACGCCTTGTCCGCACTAACGCGCTTTCTCGGCGATACGCCGCTCCGGGTTTTCCTGAAGCTGCTGGTGGTATCGTTCCTCGTCGGGCTGGTCATGAACGCATTCGGCTGGTCGCCGATGGATGTGCTCTACGGCATCCGGAATTTCTTCGTCGATCTCTGGAATCTGGGCTTCCGGGCTATTGACCGTTTTCTCGGTTATATCCTGCTGGGCGCGGCGATCGTCATTCCGGTCTTCATCCTGCTCAGGATCGCCAACTATCGGAAATGAGCCGACAGCTAGCCTATAGCCTAGCATCCCAATATGAAGGATTCCCGTGCTTCGGACCGTGATGCAGCTTCATCAGGAAGGGTTCTGTTGCAGGAATGGCAGCACAGGGCCGGACTGACGATCCGCGCCGTTGATCAACGCTGTTTGACATAATCATCAGTTTGCACTAATCATAAGTCATGACTGTTGGTAGTGCCCAGTTTGCTGCGCTTGGCGACCCGACGCGCCGCGCGATCGTCGAGCTGATCGCGGCACGCCCGCGTTCGGTGGCTGAAATCACGCGGGAGGTGACGGTCTCCCAATCGGCCGTCTCTCAGCATCTCAAGGTGTTGCGCGAATCGCGCCTGGTTCGGGCCGAGCCGAAGGGTGCCAGCAACGTCTACCACATCGATCCGGCTGGGCTTGGCCAGATGCGTGCCTGGCTCGACCGGTTCTGGAGCAAGACCCTGTCGGCCTACAAGGTGGCCGTCGAGCAACCGCCAGAGGAGTCACAATGAACACTCATGTACCAGTTACGTCCGTGAAACAGTCCATCGTGGTCGAGGCGCCGATCGAACGCGCATTCAAGGTTTTCACCGAAGAATTCGGCAGCTTCAAGCCGCCCGAGCACAACATGCTCGCCGTCCCGATAGCCGAGACTGTGTTCGAGCGTCGGGTCGGCGGCTACCTCTACGATCGTGGCACCGACGGCAGCGAGTGCCGCTGGGCGCGCGTGTTGGCCTATGAGCCGCCCAACCGGGTGCTGCTCAGCTGGGATATCAGCCCGCAATGGCAGATCGAGACCGATCCGGACAAGACCAGTGAATGGGAGGTGCGGTTCACCTCTGAGACGGCTGAGAGGACTCGCGTCGAGCTCGAGCATCGAAACCTGGAACGTCACGGCCAAGGCTGGGAAAGCGAGCGCGATGGTGTCGCCAGCGATCAGGGCTGGCCGCTGTACCTCAAGCGGTTCGCCGATCTGCTGGCCTGCAAGGCCTGACGGCGGAGCGTTGGGATGCCCTAAGACGGGGACATCTCACCCACCGGGATTGCCTCCGTCCCGTTCTCACTGTGATCCTAAGGAGCGGAGATCAGCATGGAAGCCTACACCCTCAGCTTCGTCGGGGTGCTCGCGCTCTGTCTTCTATCCATTCTTTTGGCGATCTATTCGGGATCGTCCAAAGGCCGTGCCGGAGCGCTCTCCGGTCCAGTGGTCCCGGCCGACGACGACAACCTGCTCTACCGCATCGACCGTGTGCACATGAACTCTGTGGAGGCGCTGGCACCTTTCGTTGTGCCGGCCGTGCTGGCGATGATGGTAGGTGTTGGGGCGACCACCCTGGCAGTGCTAGTGTGGGCCCACATCGTAATCCGGCTGATTCATTTTGTGGTCTATTTGCGCGGCGGCAACGCCGCCAAAGGTGGTAGCGTCAGAACCATTCTCTATGTCTCGGGGGCACTGGTCACCCTAGTTCTTGTTGTCGTGACCGGCTGGGCAGCCATCCACTGAGGCATCGACGTGGGCCTGGGCTGAGAAGACAAAGCGGAACTTCGCCTCCTTCGTCGCTCTCGCCGCAGGCTTTCATCTTGCTCAAATCCGTCCCCACGATCTAAGCGTAGTCCGAAGCCACTTCGAACAGGATGGCATGGCGCGCGGCGAGGGCCGCCACGTCAGTCGAATAGCCACCGCCGATAACGCCGCAGACCGGGATGCCGAGCGCGCGGAAATGACGGATCACAATGTCGTCGCGGGCACGCAGCCCCTCGTTCGACAGCGACAACCTGCCAAGCCGGTCCTCGGCATGAACGTCGACCCCTGCATTGTAGAAAACGATGTCCCAGCGCGCTCTGGCGGTGAGTTCCGGCAGGATGCCGACCAACCTTTCGAGATAGGCCGCATCGCCGCTGCGGTCGGGCAGGGCGATGTCGAGGTCGGAAGCGATCTTTCGTGTCGGATAGTTGCGGTCGCCATGCATGGAAAAGGTGAACACGCGCCGCTCGTCGCCGAGAATGTCCGCCGTGCCGTCGCCCTGATGCACGTCGAGATCGACGATCAGGATATTGCGGGCGGCAGCTTCCGCAAGCAGCACCAGTGAAGCCACCGCAACATCGTTGAAGGTGCAGAAGCCGGCGCCTTGCGCGCGCCGCGCATGATGGCTGCCGCCGGCGGTGTTGCAGGCGATGCCGTCCAGCAATGCCAGCCGCGCCGCCAGCACGGTGCCACCCGTTGCGAGCTGCGCCCTGAGCGAGACGCGCGGGCTCACCGGAAAGCCGATCTCGCGCTCGATTTTTTCAGGCACTTCGCAGGCCAGCACCTGGTCGACATAGCCGGTGTCATGGGCAAGCTTCAGCCATGATGCCGGCGCCGGTTCGGGCACGTTGAGCGCGGCGGGGCCGGTCAGTCCGCGCGCGCCCAAGGCTTCCATCAGCAGCTTGTATTTGCTCATCGGGAAGCGATGGTTGACGGCGAAGCCGGCGTCGTAGTCGGGATGATGAACGATCTGCAGGGGCATGAGCGGCAGGTGAGCCAGAGGCGGGTTTCGGTTGGCCGTACTGGGATGAGTGGTTGCGCGGCGTCCGGAAATTGGGGCACATCGGCTGTTCGATCAAGCCGCAATGGGGAAGCGGGATCCTGGATCAGGTGTCAGCAACGGCCAACAGCCGGTCTTTCGTCGTCACCAATCGCTCGGTGCTCGCCATCGCGGTGCCGATGACGCTCGCCTATCTGACGACGCCGCTGCTCGGCATCGTCGACACTGCGGTGGTCGGGCAGTTGGGCGACGCTGCCCTTCTCGGCGGCCTGGCGGCTGGCGCCCTGGTCTTCGATGTCGTCTTCACCTCCTTCAATTTCCTGCGCTCCGGCACCACAGGCCTCGTCGCCCAGGCTGTCGGACGCGGCGACGAACTGGAGGAACAGGCGGTGTTCTGGCGTGCCGTGCTGATCGCGGTCGTCGCCGGCATCGTGCTTGCCGCGCTTGCGCCACTGGTCGCCATCGCCGGACAATGGTTCATGAGCGCCGAGCCGCGCGTCAGCGAAGCGATGGCCGTCTACATCCGCATCAGGCTGCTTGCAGCACCGTTCTCGCTGATCAACTACGCCATCCTCGGCTATGTGCTGGGGCGTGGCGAGGGCGGGCTGGGACTGATGCTGCAATTGGTGCTGAACGGCATCAACATTGCGCTCTGCATCCTGCTGGGGCTGGAACTCGGCTGGGGCGTTGCCGGCGTCGCCTGGGCGACCGTCACCGGTGAATTCGTCGCCATGCTGCTTGGTCTGGCGATCATCGGCCGGCGTTTCTGGGCAGCGCCCCGGCTGCCGCGCCATCGCATCCTCGACCTGTCGGCATTCCTGCGCATGATGTCGCTCAACCGTGACATCATGATCCGGTCGTTCTCGCTGCTCGCCGCTTTCGCGCTGCTCACCCGCCAGGGCGCACAGTTCGGCACGGTGACGCTGGCCGCCAACGCCGTGCTGATGAACGTCTTCCTCATCGCCGGCTATTTCCTCGATGGTTTCGCCACGGCAGCCGAACAGCTCGCCGGGCGGGCCGTCGGTGCGCGTGCCGCCATGCAATTCCGGCAGGCGGTTCGGCTGACCCTGTTGTGGGGCTTCGGGCTGGCCGCCACGGCGACGCTTGTCCTTTTGCTGGGCGGAACTGATCTGGTCGCCCTGATCACGACGTCACAGGATGTTCGCGCCATTGCTGACATCTATCTGTCCTGGGCAGCGTTCACCGCGCTCAGCGGCGTGCTGGCGTTTCAGATGGATGGTGTCTTCATCGGCGCGACCTGGTCGCGCGACATGCGCAACATGATGCTTTTGTCGTTCCTTGTGTTCAGCGCGGCCTTGCTCATCCTGGCGCCGGCCTTCGGCAATCACGGCCTGTGGGCGGCGCTGCACGTCTTTCTGCTGGTGCGCGGCTTCAGCCTGCTTATCATTTTGCGTGTGCGGATGCGGACGGCGTTTTAGAGCGACTTCGGGTCAGAGCGGCTTGGACGACCATTGATCGAGGCTGCTATCGCGCAACTCGCGCAGCGACTTGAGCCGTTGCATATCCGCAAAACGCGCCATCCCCGCAAGAATGCGGCCCGGCAGTGCCGGCCCGGCATAGATCATGCCGGTGTAGAGCTGGACGAGATCGGCGCCGGCGCGGATCTTTTCAAGTGCCGTCTCAGCGGAATCGACGCCGCCGACGCCGATGATGGCGCGGTCCGGGCCAAGCAGTTTGCGGATCTTGGCCAGCACGATGGTCGAGCGCTCGAACAGCGGTTTTCCCGAAAGCCCGCCTGTCTCGCCGGCAAGATCGGCGCTGCGCAGCCCCGGTCGCGCGATGGTGGTGTTGGAGACGATGACACCGTCTATTGCCTTCTCGGTGACCTCGGCGGCGATATCCTCCAGTTCGGCCTCGACAAGATCCGGCGCGATCTTGAGGAAGACGGGCGGCTGCGCTGCAGCCGCCGTACGTGCGGCCGTGACGCGCGATAGGAGTTCGCCAAGCTGTTCACGGGCCTGCATGTTGCGCAGATCCGGCGTGTTCGGCGAGGAGATGTTGACCGTCAGATAGCTGGCGTATGGCGCAAACCTGACAACGCCTCGTTCATAGTCACTGCAGCGGTCGGTGCTGTCCTTGTTGGCTCCGATATTGACGCCGACGATGCCGGCGCGGCCCTTGCGGGCGGCAAGCCGTTGTTCGGCGGCCTCGTGACCCTCATTGTTGAAGCCCAGCCGGTTGATCACCGCTTCGTCCGATGTCAGCCGGAAGATGCGCGGCTTCGGGTTGCCGGCCTGCGGCAGCGGCGTGATCGTGCCGACCTCGGTAAAGCCAAAGCCGAGGCCAAGCAGCGCATCGGGAACCTCGGCGTTCTTGTCGTAACCGGCAGCCATGCCGAGCGGATTGGGGAAATCGATGCCGCAGACGCTGACTTTCAGCCTTTCGTCGCGCACAGGGCGCCGGGCGACCGGCAGCCCGCATTTCAGCGCGGCGATCGACAGGCCGTGGGCGGCCTCCGGATCGAATGCAAACAGGAACCTCTGGCCGAGCCGGTCGAGCACGCTCATTCGGCCTCCAGCGTCGGGAATTGGTGCAGGCCATCGGTGCCGAGCGGCAATGATTGGACCCAGACGACGGCCTTGAGGTCGAGCGGGCCGTAAAGATGCGGGAACAGCGCGCCGCCGCGCGAGACCTCGTATTTCAGCGCATCGCCGAGTCTGGCGCCATCGACGGCGACCAGCAGCAGCCCGGTCTGGCCGGCAAAGTGTTTTGCCGCCGTTTCCCTGGCCTGGCCGGCGGTGGAAAAATGAATGAAGCCGTCGGCGACATCGATCGGCGCGCCGGTGAAGCGGCCATTTCTTTCGGCCTCGCGCCACAGCGGCTCAGGCACTATCTTGTAGATAATCTGAGACATGGTTGCGCTATAGTCCGAACCAGCCATACGGGAAAGGGCGGGCCAGGGTTCTTCCCCATTTCCGGCGCAAACATGCGATAAATTGCACTTACTGGCCTATGGAGGACAATATGCGACCGCAGCACGTCTTGATCCCCGCAGCGCTCGTCTCGCTCGTCGCGGCATCGGCTTTTTCCGAGGAAACCGACCGCTACCGACTGGAAAAGTCGGCCACCGGCTATGTTCGCATGGACACGCAGACCGGTGCGATGTCGATCTGCGAGGAGCGTTCCGGCCAGCTCGTCTGCAAAATGGCGGCCGATGAACGCGCCGCCTTCCAGGACGAGATCGACCGGCTGGAAAATTCGGTGAAGGCGCTCGACCAGCGCGTCGTCAAGCTCGAAAACTCGCTTGCCGCCCGCTTTGAGTCGACATTGCCCAGCGAGGAGGATTTCAACAAGACGATGAGCTATATGGAGCGCTTCCTGCGCAGCTTCATCGGCATCGTCAAGGACATGGAAAAGGATAGCGGCGAGGATGCCGCCAAGCCCAATCCGCAAAAAACCTGAGCAACCGTTCGCCGGGGAGACCCGGCGCATAGCTTTGCCGCTTGAAAACGGCTGATATCGCCGCATAATCGTTCGACTGATCCCGTAAGAAGCAGACAATCATCAATGGGATTTGGGGAGGGCCACGTGCCGTCGGGCTACACATTCGTCATCGCCGACGATCATCCGCTTTTTCGCGGCGCGCTGAGAGAAGCGCTTGCCGGCATTGGCAACGTCGCCGGCATTCACGAGGCCGGCGATTTCGAAAGCGCCAAGGCGCTGGTCGTGGCCAATGAGGACGTCGATCTGGTGCTGCTCGACCTGTCCATGCCCGGCGCGAGCGGCCTATCCGGTCTGATCTCGCTGCGCGGCATCCATCCGACGGTGCCGCTGGTGGTGGTGTCGGCACATGACGACCCGGTGACCATCCGGCGCGCGCTCGATCTCGGCGCTTCGGGTTTCATCTCCAAATCGGCCAGCATGGAGGAGATCCGCAGCGCCGTGCAGTCGGTGCTTGCCGGTGACATCGCCGCGCCCGCGGGAATCGATCTCGGCGTCGAGCGCGATCCCGAGATCTCCGATCTGATCAAGCGGCTGCAGACGCTGACGCCGCAGCAGACGCGCGTGCTCGGCATGTTGGCGGAAGGGCTGCTCAACAAGCAGATCGCTTACGAACTCGGCGTCTCCGAGGCGACGATCAAGGCGCATGTCTCGGCCATCCTGCAGAAGCTTGGCGTCGACAGCCGCACCCAGGCGGTGATCCTGCTGTCGAAGATCGGCAGCGATCCGCTGCAGGCGACGGGTTGACCCCTTCCGGCTCTACTCTGCCGCCGACGCCAGCGGCCTGACCCTAGCCATCATCGAGCGCAGCACCGCTGGTTTGAGGGGCTTGTTGATCACCGGCACGTCGAGCCTGCCGGCGCTGGCGCGCACCTCGCTCGAGCGGTCGGCGGTGACCAGCACTGCCGGCATGTCCTGGCCGTGGATCGCGCGCAATTTGGCGATCATTTCGAGACCGGTCTCGCCGTCGAGATGATAATCGGCAAGCACGATGTCGGGTCGATGCATGCCGGACCCATCGAGTTCTTCCGAGCCGGAAAACGTCTCGACGCTGCAGCCCCAGCCTTCGAGCAGCAGTCGCATGCCGCCGAGGATACGGGCATCGTTGTCGATGCAGAGCACGCGAAGCCCGGCAAGCGAAGCAGCAGTGCGGACCGGCGCTTTCGCCGTGACCACGCGCCGTGGCTCCTGCGCTGCCGCGACCGGCAGGATGACGGAAAAGCGCGTGCCTTTGCCCGGGCTTGAAAAGATCCGGATTTCGAGGCGCAAGACGCGAGCGATGCGGTCGACGATGGAGAGCCCGAGGCCGAGGCCTTCAGCTTCGCGTGCGCCCTCATCGAGCCGGGTGAATTCGTGAAAAACCGTGTTTAGCTTGTCGCCGGCAATGCCGATGCCGGTATCGATCACCTGGATCTCGACCAGTTCGCCGCGCCGCCGCACGCCGACCAGGACGCGGCCGTGGCGCGTGTATTTGATGGCGTTGGACACCAGGTTCTGGATCAGGCGGCGTAGCAGATTGCGATCCGTCATCACGCTGAGTGACGACGGCATGATCGTCAGGCCGAGCTTCCTCTCGGCGGCAAGCGGCTGGAAGTCGTTGCCGATCTGCCGCAGCAGCTCGTCCAGGCTGAAGACGGTGTCGTCCGGTTTCATCGCGCCGGCATCGAGGCGGGAGATGTCGAGCACCGCACCGAGAATGGTCTCGACCGATTCCAGCGAAGATTCGATGTTGTTTGCGGCCTTGCCGGTCGGGCCCCTGCCGGCTTTTTCGATCAGCGACGAGCAATAGAGGCGGGCGGCGTTCAGGGGCTGCAGGATATCGTGGCCGGCGGCGGCAAGGAACCGCGTCTTGCCGAGATTGGCCTCCTCGGCCAGCATCTGCGCCTGTGCCAGTTCCTCGTTGACGCGGGTCAGTTCGACGGTGCGGTCCTTGACGCGTTGTTCCAGCGATTCATTGGCGCGTTTGAGCGCCAGATCCTGCTCGACGCGTCCTGAGATGTCGGCATAGGTGGCGACGATGCCGCCATCTGGCATTGGGTTGGAGCGCAACTCCAGGATGCGGCCGCTGGTCTTCAGCTCCATCTGCCAGGGGCTGACGAAGCTGGTGAGGCGGTTGAGCATCGCCACCCGCTGGTCGGCCGGAATGTCGCCGCGCTCGGCCAGGTGGCGCAGGATGCGGTCGAGCGAGACGCCGACCTGGCCCATCTCGTCGGGCAGGTCGAACAGCGCCCGATATTGGCGATTCCAGCAGATCAGCCGGAAATCCCTGTCGAAGACGGTGATGCCTTGTTCCATCTGGTCGAGCGCGATCTGCAGCAGGTCGCGGTTGTGCTGGAGCGCCTCGGTGGCGTCGTCGAGCAGGCGGAAGGCGTCCTTGGATTCGCGATCGTTGCGGCGCAGCAGCAGCGACAGGATCAGCCGCGCCGAGGAGGAGCCGACGGCACTTGCCAGAAGCTGCTCGGAGAAGCGGATGACGTCCATGCTGGCCTGCTCGTTGCCGTGCAGCGAAGCGCCGTTGCTCGTTTCGAACGACTGAAAGGACCGTTCAGTGCGTTCGACGCCAAGATAGCGCGCGATGGTGTCCTTGAGATCGTTGACGGTGACGGTGGTGCGGAAGCGGCGCAGGCTCGGCATCGGGCTCGCCTCGCGCGGCACGAAGATCGACGCCTGGATGCGTTCCAGCGGCACCGACGCGCGCGACAGCGAGCCGAGCACGAAGAACAGCGTGTTGACCGACAGGCTCCACAAGACGCCGTGGTTCAGCGGCTCGGCGATGGTGCCGAACAGCGCTTGCGGCCGCAATGCCTCGAAGCCGAACAGGCCGTGGACAACAATGCCGGTATCGGACGAGGCAAGCGAAGGAAGCAGCAGCGTATAGCTCCAGACGACGATGCCGGCGACCATGCCGAGCGCCGCCCCCCTGCCGTTGGCGCCGCGCCAGATCAGTCCGCCGATCAGGGCCGGCGCGAACTGCGCGATCGCGGCGAAGGACATCAGGCCGATCGAGGAGAGCCGCGCGCTGTCGGTGCTCTCGCGATAGTAGAGGAAGGCGATGAACAGCATGATGAAGATCGCCGCACGTCGCACGTTGAGGATGAGCGCTGACCAGTCCTCGTTCTCGGACGTCGTGGTCTTGAGCAGGCGGCGCACAAACAGCGGAATGACGAGGTCGTTGGAGATCATGATCGACAGTGCGACGCTTTCGACGATCACCATCGCGGTCGCCGCCGACAGGCCGCCGATGAACGCCGCCATGGCCAACACATCGTGACCGCTGAGCAGCGGCAGCGACAGGACATAGAGATCGCTGCTGGTTCTGGTGCCGACCAGCGCCAGGCCGGCGAGCGCGATCGGCAGCACGAAAAGGTTGATCGCCACCAGATAGAGCGGAAACACCCATGTCGCGGTGCGCAGTTCGGCCTCGCTGCGGTTCTCGACGATGGTGACGTAGAACTGGCGCGGCAGCATGATGATGGCGAAACCGCTCAAACATGTCAGCACCAGCCAGGTGGCGAGCGACGTGCGGTAGCCCATTGCTTGCTGAACTTGCGAATTCTGGGCGAGCTTGTCGACCATATCGCCTGGGCCGCCGAAGATCAGGAAGGTGACCATCAGGCCGATCGCCAGAAAAGCGGCGAGCTTGACCACGGTTTCCACCGCTACCGCCAGCACCAGCCCATCCTGGTGTTCGGTGGCGTCGGCATGGCGCGTGCCGAACAGCACCGCAAACAGCGCCAGCAGCATGGCGACGACCAGCGAGATGTCGCTGACGAACGGATCGAAGGAAGGCGGCGAGCCGGTATAATGCTCGACCATCAGGCTGACCGAGCCGGAAATCGCCTTCAACTGCAGCGCCATGTAAGGCACCGCGCCGATCGTCGCGATCAGCGTGGCGATCGCTGCTACGGCAAAACTCTTGCCATAGCGGGCGCCGAGGAAATCGGCGATCGAAGTGATCTTCTCTGTCTTGGCCAGCCTGACGATGCGCCGAAGCAGCGGAAAGCCGAATACGAACACCAGCACTGGGCCGATATAAATGCCGAGGAATTCGAGGCCGCGCTCGGAGGAAAGGCCGACCGAACCGAAGAACGTCCAGGAGGTGCAGTAGATCGCCAGGCTGAGCGCATAGATGAAGGGCCGGGCCCGGTCAGGCCCGGATGTCGTTGAGCGCCGGTCGCCGAGGCTGGCGATGGCGAACAGCAGCGTCACGTAGGCAATCGCGATGATGACGACGAACCAGCCCTGCACGGCCTGACAATCCTCCCTTGCCGGTTTTCCATCCGGCCTGCTGAGACGCAATCACAGCTTGGCGATCAAGTCCATCGCGGCTTTCGCCGCAGGATGGCTGCGGCTTCGGGAATTTTGGCCGGCGGAGACGATCTTTTGTCCATGCTGCAACCGCAGGTTTTTGCTATTGTGCCAGTGGGGCGAACGAAGCGGGCAGAGGCGGCGGCCTGGCCCGTCAGAACAAGGAGGGTCGAATGCTGAAAGAATTCCAGGAATTCATTTCCCGGGGTAATGTCATGGACCTGGCCGTCGCCGTGATCATCGGCGCTGCCTTCAGCAAGATCGTCGATTCACTGGTCAGCGACATCATCATGCCGATAATCGGGGCGATTTTCGGCGGACTCGACTTCAACAATTATTTCCTGCCCTTGTCCTCAGCCGTCAACGCCACATCGCTGGCGGAAGCCAAAAGGCAGGGCGCGGTCTTCGCCTATGGCAGTTTCATCACCGTGGCGCTGAACTTCATCATCCTCGCCTTCATCATCTTCCTGATGGTCAAGGCGGTGAATAATCTGCGTCGGCGGCTGCAACGGGAAGAGCCCGCCGCCCCGGCCGCTCCGCCGGCCGATGTTGCGCTGCTCACCGAAATTCGCGATCTCCTCGCCAGAAAATAGTCAGAAGACAGATTCCCTGGACCAAAACCCCGGTCGGTTTCGGCCGGGTTTTCTATTTTCGCCTGTTGCAAAACACGCTAGCAGTCCAGCAGACGAAAACGGATCTATCCATGACCCTGATCGAGAATTTGCGCGCCGAGGCCCGGGCCGCGCCGGAAAGCGGCATTGTCGCCGTCATGAACCGCGGCCGCGACCGCGACGGCATGATCCCGCTCTGGGCCGGCGAGGGCGACCTGCCGACGCCCACGTTCATTACCGATGCCGCTGCCCGTGCACTGGCCGGCGGCGAGACCTTCTATACCTGGCAGAAAGGCATCCCCGAGCTGCGGCAGGCGCTCGCCCGCTATTATGTCAGACATTTCGGCAGGAGCTTCGCCGAGGAAGAATTCATCGTCACCGGTTCAGGCATGCATGCCATCCAGCTGGCGATCGATGCCGTCGCCGGGAAGGGGGACGAACTCGTCTATCTGTCGCCGGCCTGGCCGAACTTCGCCGCAGCCGCCGGCGTGGCGGGCGCGGTCCCGGTCGCTGTCACGCTCGACCAGTCCGGCAATGGCTGGTCCTGCGACGTCGGCAAGATCGAGGCGGCGATCACGCCAAGGACAAAGGCGCTGTTCGTCAACTCGCCGTCCAACCCGACCGGCTGGACCGCCGACAGGGAGACGCTGCAGGCGATCCTCGACCTTGCCCGCGAAAGGGGGCTGTGGATCATCGCGGACGAGATCTATTCGCTGTTCCATTACGGCGATGGTCGCGCGCCGTCCTTCATCGACATCATGGCCGACGAGGATCGCATTCTGTTCGTCAACAGTTTTTCCAAGAACTGGGCGATGACCGGCTGGCGGGTCGGCTGGATCAAGACCCATCCTTCGCTGCAGCAGGTGTTCGAAAACCTGGTCCAGTATTCGACCTCCGGCGTTGCCCAGTTCATGCAGCGCGGCGCGGTCGTGGCGCTCGACGACGGCGATGCCTTCATCGTCGAGCAGGTGGAGCGGGCGAGGGCGGCGCGTGACCTGGTCTGCGGCATCCTGGCTGCGACCGGGAGGGCACGCTTCACCGTGCCGCAGGGAGCCTTCTATCTGTTCTTCGCGGTCGACGGCATCACCGATTCACGCGCCGCCGCATTCGACATCGTCGACCGCGCCAATGTCGGCCTGGCGCCCGGAACCGCATTCGGCCCCGGCGGCGAAGCCTTCCTCAGGCTGTGCTTCCACCGCCGCCTCGACCAGCTCGAGGAAGCCGCACACCGGCTGGCGAAGTGGATGAGAACTGTTTGAAGGTGCCTGAGCCTGAGGCGACCTTCAACCGCCCGACTTCGGCACCAGCAGCGGAATGACGCGGTCGCTTTCCCTCACCGCCGGCCGGCCCGCAGAACCGTAAGAGATACCCAAAGCATCCCAGGTCTCGACTAGAGCGTTCTGAAGTTCCGCGATCAGTTGATCCGAATGGAACGGCGTCGGTGTGATCCGTAGCCGTTCGGTGCCACGCGGCACGGTCGGGTAGTTGATCGGCTGGATGTAGATGCCGTGGACGCCGAGCAGGCGGTCGCTGGCCATCTTGCAGAGCTCGGGATCGCCGACCAGCAGCGGCACGATATGGGTAGCGGAGTCCATCACCGGCAGGCCGGCGGCGGTAAGAACCTGCTTGGTCCGCGACGCCTGGCGCTGCTGCGCGTCGCGTTCGGCCTGCGAGCGCTTCAGATGGCGGATCGACGTGGTCGCCGCGGCGGCGATGGCCGGCGGCAGCGCCGTGGTGAAAATGAAGCCCGGCGCATAGGAGCGCACGGCATCGATCACGGCACTTGTGCCGGTGATATAGCCGCCGAGCGTGCCGAACGCCTTGGCCAGCGTGCCTTCGATGATGTCGATACGGTCGGCCAGTCCTTCGCGCTCGGTGATGCCGCCACCGCGCGGCCCGTACATGCCAACGGCATGGACCTCGTCGATATAGGTCATGGCGTTATAGCGTTCGGCGAGATCGACGATCTGCTTGATCGGCGCGATGTCGCCATCCATCGAATAGACGCTCTCGAAGACGATCAGCTTGGCGCGTTCGCGGCCCGCCGCCTGCAGCAGGCTTTCGAGATGCGCAACGTCGTTGTGGCGGAAGATCTTCTTCTCGGCGCCCGAACGCCGCACGCCTTCGATCATCGAGGCGTGGTTCAACTCGTCCGAGACGATCAGGCAGTTGGGCAGAAGCCGCGCAATGGTCGAGATCGAGGCTTCGTTGGAGACGAAGCCGGAGGTGAAGACGAGTGCGGCTTCCTTGTCGTGCAGGTCGGCCAGTTCCAGTTCGAGCTCGACCAGCGGGTTGCTGGTGCCGGAGATGTTGCGGGTGCCACCGGCGCCAGATCCCATCTTGCCGGCAGCGTTCTGCATCGCGGCGATGACGTCTGGATGCTGGCCCATGCCGAGATAGTCGTTGGAGCACCAGACGGTGATTTCCTGGGCGCGGCCGTTGGCGCGCCAGATGGCGCGTGGGAATTTCCCCACGATGCGCTCGAGGTCGGCGAAGATGCGATAGCGACGCTCTGCGTGGAGCTGGTCGATCGCGTCTTCGAAGAACCGCTGATAGTTCATTTCGGCTTCCCAATTTTTGCGTGGGATCATAATCATTGCCCTAATCGACGTCTACTTGGCCTTTTTGGTCAAAATGCCACGCCCCAAGCCTGTTCCTAACGACCACGGATCATGGCCTATTCCCTTGATGTGGATCAATTTTGTTTCAGGACGATGCCATGCGCCGATGAGACCGGTTACCGCAGACACTAATGGTACTAATGGCCTAGTGGCAGGCTTTCCAGTAAGGCGGGTGTTGAGACAAGTTCCGATAAATCCTGAGCAGCGAGGACACGGATGACGGTTTTGGTGACAGGCGGTGCCGGCTATATCGGCAGCCATATGGTCTGGGAGCTGCTGGACGCGGGCGACAGCGTCGTCGTCCTCGACCGGCTTTCGACCGGCTTCGAGTGGGCCGTGGCGCCCGAGGCAAAGCTGGTCGTCGGCGATGTCGCCGACAGGGAATTGGTCGGTTCGATCATCCGCGACAATCATGTCGATGCGATCATCCATTTTGCCGGCTCCATCGTGGTTCCCGAATCGGTCGCCGACCCGCTCGGCTACTACGAGAACAACACCTGCAAGACGCGCACGCTGATCGAGACCGCGGTGCGCGAAGGCGTGCCCAATTTCATCTTTTCCTCGACCGCCGCCGTCTATGGCGGCGCCGGGCTGGAGCCGGTGCGCGAGGATGCGCGCCTTGCACCGGAATCCCCCTACGGCCTGTCCAAGCTGATGAGCGAATGGATGCTGCGCGACGCCGCAATTGCCTATGGTTTGCGATATACGGCGCTGCGCTACTTCAACGTCGCCGGCGCCGATCCGAGGGGCCGCACCGGCCAGTCGACGCCGGGCGCCACGCATTTGATCAAGGTTGCCGCCGAGACGGCGCTCGGCAAGCGACCGTTCATGCAGGTGTTCGGCACCGACTATCCGACACCGGACGGCACCTGCATGCGCGACTACATCCATGTCAGCGATCTGGCGGCGGCGCATCGGCTGGCGCTGGAACGGCTGCGCGCCGGTGGGGCAAGCCTCGTCGCCAATTGCGGCTACAGCCACGGCTATTCGGTGCTCGAGGTGATCGACAGCGTGCGGCGCGTCTTTGGCCATGATTTCGACGTGCGGATCGGCGAACGCCGTGCGGGCGACGCCGCCGCGGTGGTCGCCAATTCCGAGCTGGCGCGCAGCGAACTCGGCTGGACCCCGCAGCACGACGACCTCGACCAGATTGTCGCCGACGCGCTGGCCTGGGAGCGCATCCTGACCGGCAAGAATTCGGCGCGGAGCTGAAGCCCCGCTTTTCCCTCCGTGGGCTCGTAGATCGAGCGTAGAAGCGCTATTGAAGGAGCTGCGCGGCTGAAACGTGGAGGTCGGCCGTATTTGATCCCTTGGGGGCGGCATGAAGATATTGGTCCTTGGCGCTGGCGTCGTCGGCACGGCCGCCGCCTATTATCTGGCGAGCGACGGCCACGAGGTGACCGTGATCGAGCGCCATCCGATGGCGGCGCGCGGCACCAGCCAATCGAATGCCGGGCTGGTGTCGCCCGGCGACGCCACCGCCTGGGCCTCGCCCGCTGCGCTGAAGACGTTCCTGCGCGCGCTTTACAACCATGATCTCGGCATCAAAGTGCGGCTGCGCTTCGATCCCTATTTCTTCGCCTGGAGCTTGCGCTTCCTGCGCCAGTGCACGCAAGCGCGTTTGCGTGCCAACACCGACATCAAGCTGCGCCTGGCGCTTTATTCGCGCGACTGCATCAATGCCATTTCGGCCGACACCGGCATTCACTATGACGAGCGCAAGAAGGGCATTCTCTATTTCTTCCGCTCACAGCAGAGTCTTGACACCGGCACCGACAATTACCGCTATCTCGCCGAGCACGGTCTGCCGATCGAGATCGTCGGCCGCGACCGGCTGGTCGAGCTCGAGCCAGGCCTTGCCGGGGCCAGGGACAAGATCGCTGGCGGCGTCTATTCGCCGATCGACCAGACCGGCGACTCCAGCCGGTTCACCCAAAACCTCGCTGTCTATGCCGCCGAGAAACTCGGCGTCCAATTCCGCTACGGCACGATGGTCGAAGGCCTCGACATCGAAGGCGATCGGGTGCGTGCGGTGATGACCTCGGTCGGTCCGATAACAGGCGACGCCGTGGTCATGTCGATGGGACCGGAAAGCGGCCTGCTCGGTCGCCGCTACGGGATCGACCTGCCGGTCTATCCGGTCAAGGGCTACACCGCGACCGTGCCGCTGGAGGACGAGAGCAAGGGTCCGACCATGGGCGGTGCCGACGAGGATCAGCTCATCGCCTATTCCAGGCTCGGCAACCGGCTGCGGCTCGCTTCGACCGCCGAGTTCACCGGCTTCGACCGCACCCACAAGCCGAGCGATTTCGCCGCCATGTTCAGGACCGGCAAGGAGCTTTTCCCGGGCGCCTTCGACGAGAACAAGGCCGAGCTCTGGGCCGGCTTGCGGCCGATGATGCCGAACTCGGTGCCGGTCATCGGCAGGGCCCGTTACAAAAATCTCTACCTCGATACCGGCCACGGCCATGTCGGCTGGACAATGGCCTGCGGTTCCGGAAAATTCCTCGCCGATGTGGTCGCCGGCCGCAAGCCGGAGATCGATCCGCAAGGTCTGGTCTACAAAGGCTAGATCATGTCCGGACCGCAAGTCGCCATCGACCTTGGCCGTATCGAGCGCAATGCGCGCACGATCGTCGACCGCTGCGCCCTGTCCGGCATCAAGGTCTTCGGCGTCACCAAGGGAACTTGCGGCATGCCGCAGGTGGCGCGCGCCATGCTGCGTGGCGGCGTCGCCGGCATCGCCGAATCGCGCTTCGAAAACATCCGCCGGCTGCGCGACAGCGGCATAAATGCGCCGATCATGCTGCTGCGCAGCCCGCCGATGGCACGCATCGAGGAGGTGGTGCGCACCGTCGATATCAGCCTGCAATCCGAACTCGCCACCATCCGCGAGCTATCACGCATCGCCGAGCGCATGGGCCGCGTCCACGACGTCATGCTGATGATCGACCTTGGCGACCTCAGGGAAGGCATCTGGCCGAACGATCTCATCCCGACGGTCGAGCAGATATTGGCACTCAGGGGCGTACGCATCGCCGGCATCGGCACCAATCTCGGCTGCTTCGGCGCCATTATGCCGACGGAGGAAAATCTCGGGCAACTTGTCGCCCATGCCTACAAGACCGAGCGCCTGTCCGGCGCCAGGCTCGACTGGATATCGGGCGGGGCGTCATCGTCGCTGACGCTGCTGCTCGAAGGCAGGCTGCCCGCCGGCATCAACAATCTGCGGGTCGGCGAGGCAATCCTGCAGGGTGGCGTCGAGACCTTCCGCGAGACGCCGTGGGCCGAACTGGAGCCCGATGCCTGCCGGCTGACCAGCGACATCATCGAGGTCAAGCTGAAGCCGTCGCGGCCGATCGGCCAATCCGGCTACGACGCTTTCGGCAACCAGCCGGTATTTGCCGACGATGGTGACAGGTTGCGCGCCATCGCCAATATCGGCCGCGAGGACGTGTTGATCGAAGGTTTGACGCCAATCGCCAAGGGCGTGCGGGTGCTCGGCGCCTCCAGCGATCATCTGCTGCTCGACGTGACCGACGCAGAGCCGCCACCCGCCGTCGGCGACCGTGTCGCCTTCCGCATGAGCTATGGCGCCATGCTGCTGGCGATGACCTCGGAATATGTCGAAAAGGCGCCGATGCACGACGTCGAGGATTTCTCCGGC
Organism: Mesorhizobium sp. WSM4807; assembly: GCF_055811615.1. Taxonomy (NCBI): domain Bacteria; kingdom Pseudomonadati; phylum Pseudomonadota; class Alphaproteobacteria; order Hyphomicrobiales; family Phyllobacteriaceae; genus Mesorhizobium; species Mesorhizobium sp. WSM4807. Next base: position 253,581 of record NZ_JBVVQY010000008.1, on the reverse strand, counting down.
CGCAAGATGGTGTCGATATCAGCCGAACCGGCGGCCGCCGGTATTCTGGCCAGGGAAGCGACCGGCGCCCGGCTGGAGGCGATGAATTTCGACGTCATCGAGTTGGCCGATATCGAGCGGCCGCCATCCGGCCTGGTCCGGCTCACCGCCGGCAGTGACCGGCGCATCGCCCACAAGGCGCTGACGACGACCGCGCGGGCGACGCACTCGTTTGGCCTGATCTGGATCGATTCCATCGCCGCGCTCATGCCCGAGGAAGAGGATGGCATCGACCTGCCGGAACGTTCGGTGCTGGCGCGGGCGCTGGGTCTCGATCACAAGCCCGGCGCGCTGCAGCCGCAGCTGTCGCCGGAGAACGTCGTCATCGTCGGGCTGCGCCATGCCGATCCGGCCGAGGCCCGGGTGCTGAAGGATTCGCGCGTCTCCGCCTTCACCATGACCGACATCGACGCCATGGGCATGCGCGACCTGATGCACGAGGCGATCCGCATCGCCACCTCCGGCACGCAGGGCTTTCATGTCAGCTATTCGCCTGAGGTGACCGAATTCGCCGGCTGGGCGGCGGGCTCCGGCGGCATCACCGTGCGCGAAACGCATCAGGCGATGGAGGCGATCGCGCTGTCCGGCGGGCTGTTGTCGATGGATGTCTCCGGCCTGACATCAGGTTTGGAACCGCGGATTGCGTTAGACACCGTCAACTTCGTCATGTCGGCCTTCGGCAAGCGGATTTTGTGATCAGCCTCGCGCCTCGACCGCCGCACGCCACGAGCGCGCATAGTTTGTCCAGGCTGGGTCGGCTGGCGGTTCGACCCTTTCGCCTTTGCCTTGGATTTTTCCTTGGTCCGACGCCAGCAAGGCAGCGCCGATGCTGGTGCCGGTGGCTGCCTCGGATGCCATGACGGCACGCGCCGTGGCCGCAGCCAGCATGCGCGTGAAAAGCCGGTTGCGGGCGAAAGGGCCCTCGACGATGGCCGGGCCGTCGGCGCCGATCAGATCGAGGCAGGTCGCGGTCATCAGCGCCAGGTAGAAAGAGACGGTGGCAAAGCGCTGGCCATTATTGATGCCGTCGGCGTTTAGCCACGCGGCGGTGTGATGCGGAAACGGCCCCGAACCCTGTTGGGTCGAAGGCAGCAGCAGGGTTGTCCTGGCGAATACCGTCCCAATATCCTCGTCGGTCCAGTCTTCCGATTGGCCTTCCGTCAGCAGCGAAAACTCGCGGCCGCCCATGAAACGCGCCGAGGGCACGGGATCACCGAGCGCGTTGACGTTGACCAATGTGTCGCGGGCCGGGTCGAGCGCGATCTTGTTGCCGCCGACCGCCATCGACACCACCCAGGTGCCGGTCGAGACGACGGAGAAAGGCGGTCTGTCCGACAGGAGATGCGGCAGCAGCGAGGCATTGGAATCGTGCAGGCCGCACAACACCGGCGTTTGCGGATCGAGCCCGGTTAGCTTGGCAAGGGCGGGCAGGATCGGGCCGAGGCGATCCTTCGCCGGCCGCACGGGCGCCATCAGCCGGCGCCACTCCATTTTGTCGACCAGCGACGAAAAATCCGCTTTCCACGGGTTCCACAGATCCGTGTGGCAGCCCAGCGAGGTCACTTCATTGGCGGCGACGCCGGTCAGGCGCAAGGCCCAGTATTGCGGGTACGTCAGGATCGCGGCGGCCTTGCCGAACTCCAGCGGGAAGCGCTTCTGCTGCCAGAAGAACTGTGCGCCGAGATTGAGACCGACCGGCAGGCGCGGCGTGCCCGTCTCGGCGAAGGCTGGGCGGATCGCGTCATAGTCCGTGGCGAGCGCGTCGGGCCCGGTGAATTCATAGTCGAGCACCGGCAGCGCCAGCTCACCGGCAGCGTCCACCAGCACGCCCGTCGCGCCATGGGTGGTGATCGATATCGCATCGATGCGCTGTTCGCGATTGATCCCGGCGAGGCTGTCGAGGGTGAACGACCACAGAAGCTCGACATCATGATGCGGGTAGGGACCGTCGGCAACGGGTGCGTTCGCCATACGGCGCAGCGCGACTTCGCGCATGCCGGCAAGATCGACCAGCGCCACCTTGGCATTGGTCTTGCCGATATCGATGACGGCGACGTGACGGGTCATTCCATATGGAACATTGTTTCCAGCGGCACCGCCACCGGCTCGTTATCAGGCTTGGTTTCCATGATGTCGGCCATCTCGGCCCACCAGCGCTGCATCACCGGGTGCTTCGGCAATTCGTCCATGCCGTGGTCGTCGAGCCGCCACAGCACGCCGAACAGTATGTTGGTCTCTTCGTCGAGATGGATCGAATAGTCGGAAACGCCGGCCTGTTTCAGCAGTGCGACCAGCGACGGCCAGATGTCGTCATGGCGCCTTTTGTATTCGGCCTTCATGCCGGGATTGAGCTTCATCTTGAACGCGTATTTCTCGGCCATCAGGTAAAACGCTCCCGCCGCACCCGCCGCCAGACGATGGGCAGCGCGATGACGATGATCAGCAGCAGGCCGATGAAGATCGACATAACGATCCCTGGCACATTGAGCAGCCCCAAGCCAAAAGTCACCAGCCCCATGATGAAGGCGGCGAGCACCACGCCCACTATACTGCCGGCGCCGCCCAGGATGCTGACGCCGCCGAGCACCACCATGGTGATGACTTCCAATTCATAGCCTTGCGCGATCGATGGCCGGGTCGAGCCGAGCCGCGAGGTGATCAGCACAGAGGCGATGCCCGCCATTAAGCCGGTCAGGCAGAACAGGGTAAACTTGATGCGGCCGACCCGTACGCCGGAAAACTGCGCCGCAACCGGATTGTTGCCGATGGCGAAGACGCGGCGGCCGAAGCTCGTCCTGTGCAGAAGGAGCCAGTAGATGACGGCCGCGACAAGGAACAGCGTCAGTTCGAACGACACCACCCACCAGACATAGCCCTGGCCGAAGAACGCGAAGCTCGAGGGATAGCCCTTGTAGGCCTGGTCGCCGAGGACGATGAAGGCGATGCCGCGAAACAGGCTCATCGTGCCGATGGTGACGACGATCGACGGCAATCCCAGCCTTGTGACGAGCAGCCCGTTGAAGGCGCCGCAGCCGAGCCCGACAACGATGCCGATCGCCGCCAGCACCGGCGTGCCGGCGCCAGCCTGCACCGCCATGCCCATCATCGTCGAGGCAAGCGCAATGATGGCGGCGACCGACAGGTCGATCTCGCCGGAAATGATCAGCAGCGCCATGGCGAGCGCGATCAGCGCCTTTTCAGTGAAGTTGAAGGTCAGGTCCGACAGCGACCACGCGTCGAGGAAATAGGGCGAGGCGAAGCTGTTGACGGCAAAGATGGCGACCGCCACAGCGACCAGCAGCGCCTCCCATGAGAAGATCGCCGAGTTCAGCGGCTTGTCGAGCCGGTCGGGAATGTGGCGTGGAGCAGGAGTGTCGGTCATGCCGCTTCCGCCTTTTTGAGGATGATGCGACCTTGCCGGCGTTCGCCGCGCGCGTTGAGCACCACGGCCAGGATGATGGCGCTGCCCGAAATCGCCATCTGCCAGAAGGGTGAGATGTTGATGACCGGCAGCGCATTGGAGATGATGCCGAGGAACAGCGCACCGAGCACCGCGCCGCCGACCGAGCCGATGCCGCCGGCGATCGAAATGCCGCCGATAACGCAGGCGGCGATGATGTTGAGCTCGTAGCCGTTGGCGACCTCGACCGAGGCGATGACGTAGCGCGAAATCCAGAGATAACCGCAGAGACCGCCGATCATCCCCGAGATGCAGAAGACGATGAATTTGGTCCGGCCGACATCGATGCCGGCATAGACCGACGCGGTCGGGTTGACGCCGATGGCGTAGATCGAGCGGCCAAGCGCGGTGCGCGTCATCAACAGGAAGAACAAGGCGATGGCCAGTATGGCAATCCACGACAGGACCGGAATGCCGAGGAAAGCCGCACGCTGCAGGCCGATGAAATCAGGGCTCATCTGGTCGGCATTGACCCAGGCGCCGCCTGATATGACGAAGGTGGCGCCACGGTAGATGGTGAGCGTGCCGAGCGTCACCACGATCGACGGGATGTTCAGCCGCCATACCAGCAGGCCGTTGATGGCGCCCAGCACCAGTCCGACCAGCAGGGCGATGACGATCAGCAGCGGGATCGGGATTGCCGGATGCGCGGCGTTCAGCATTGCCACCACCATGCCGGTGAAGCAGAGGTTGGACGCCATCGACAGGTCGATCGAGCGAGTCAGGATCACCACCATCTGCCCCAGCGCCAGGATCATCAGGATCGAGGTGTCGTTGAACACTTGGCGCAGATTGGCCGGATTGGCAAAACCCGGAAAGCGCATCGAGATCAGCCCGATCAGCACGACGATTGCGGCGAGCAGCCAGACTTCGCGATACTTGAGGAAGACCTTCATGCTGCGATCCCCGCTGCTGTCTTGACCAGCGTCTCGGCGTCGAGCCCCTTGTTGTCATAGACCGCGGCGATGCGGCCCTCGCGCATGACGACGACGCGGTCGGACATGCCGAGGATTTCGGGCAGTTCGGACGACACCATGATCACCGACAGGCCTTGTGCGACGAGCTCGGCCATAAAGCCGTGCACAGCGGCTTTCGAGCCGATATCGATGCCTTTGGTCGGCTCGTCGAGGATGATCACCTTGGGCGCTGTCGCCAGCCATTTGGCGATGACGATCTTCTGCTGGTTGCCGCCCGAAAGCGTGCCGACATCCTGGCTCAGCGACGAGGCGCGCAAATCGAGCCGCTCGGTATAGGAGCGGGCCAGCGCGAACTCCTCCGCCAGCCGCAACATGCCTGATTTGGACGTGCGCTTGAGCGAGGGCAGCGAGATGTTCTGGAAGATCGGCAGGTCGATCACCACGCCTTGCTTGCCGCGTTCTTCCGGCACGTAGACGATGCCGGCGTCGATCGAATCCGCCGCCGATTTCGGTACGATCGCCTTGCCTTCCAGCGTGATCGTGCCGCTGCTGGTGCGGGTGATGCCTGATATTGCCTGCATGACCTCGCTGCGGCCGGCGCCGACGAGGCCGTAAAAGCCGAGGATTTCGCCCTTATGCAGCTCGAAGCCGATGTCGTCGAACTCGGTCGGATGCGACAGGCCGGAGACAGTGAGTACCGGCGCGCCGATCTCGGCCTTGCGCTGCGGAAAGATGTGATCGACGGCGCGGCCGACCATCATGCGCACGATCTGGCTCTGGCCGGCGTCCCTGATCAGGCCTTCGCCAACCATCTCGCCGTCGCGGAACACCGTATAGCGGTCGGCGATGCGGTAGATCTCATCGAACTTGTGGCTGATGAACAGGATCGCCTTGCCTTCGCTCTTCAGGAACTCGACCAGCAAAAAGAGCTCCTCGATCTCCTTCAGCGACAGGGCTGCGGTCGGCTCGTCCATGATGACGATCTGCGCATCGATCGACATGGCGCGGGCGACGGCGACGAGGTGCTTGTTGGCGATGCCGAGATCCTTCAGCCGCGCATCGGCGTCGATGTGGCCAGCGCCCATGGTGTCCAATACTTCACGGGCTTGTCTGCGCATGGTGCGCCAGTCAATGATGCCGAAGCGCGATCGCGGCGCATGGCCGAGAAAGATGTTCTCGGCCACCGTCAGATCGTCGAACAGCACGGTTTCCTGATGGATGGCGGTGATGCCATGCCCGAAGGCGGCATGGGCGCTGGGCAGTGTGACGGCCTGGCCATCGATGCTGATGGTACCCGCGTCGGGCTGGTAGATACCGGTCATGATCTTGACCAGCGTCGACTTGCCGGCGCCGTTCTCGCCGATCAGCGCGGTCACCTGGCCGGGGTAAAGCGACAGGCTGACATCGTGCAGTGCGCGCACGCCGGGAAAACTCTTCGAAATGCCTGATAGGGTCAGGCGCGGAACCGGAGCCAGAGGCTGCTCGGTCGTCGGGCTGAGTTGGGCTGTCGTGTCCATAGTCGTATCAAGCCCTGAAGCAAGGTTCGTTTGAAGGCGCGGCGGAACCTCTGCCCCGCCGCGCCGGCTTGAAGGCTCCAGGATCAATAGATCTTGGAGAACTCTTCGATATTCGACTTGTCGAACTTGAAGGGCGGAGCCATCGCAGCCGAATTGGTGTCGTCGAGCGTGACTTTTCCAACGCGGCCGATCGACAGCGTCGCACCCGGCTTGGCTTCTTCCTTCTTCACCGCCAGATCATGGGCGAGGTAGACGGCTGAGTAGCCGAGATCGATCGGGTTCCACAGCGCAACCGCTTGGCTGGCGCCGTTGTCGATGAACTTCTTGAACTCCGACGGCAGTGCCAGGCCGGTGACGTTGACCTTGCCGATCAGGCCCTGGTCGGTCACCACCTGCGCGGCGGCAACGACGCCGACCGTGGTCGGTGCGATGATCGCCTTGAGGTTCGGATAGGATTTCAGCAGGCCCTTGGCCTCGTCCGTGCTCTTGGCCGAGTCGTCATCGCCATAGACGGTGGCGACGAGGTTGATCTTGGGGAACTTCTCCGGCAGCACCTTCTTGGCCGCGTCGATCCAGGCGTTCTGGTTGGTCGCGGTGGACGAAGCCGACAGAATGGCGACATCGCCGCCTTCCGGCAGGTAGTCGGCGGCAAGCTTGATGATGGTCTCGCCGATCAGGTTGGTGTCCGAGGGGTTGAGGTGGAGCTGGCGGCCTTCCGGAGCGACGCCCGAATCCCACGAGATGACGGTGATGCCGCGATCCATCGCCTTCTTCAGCGCCGGCACCAGCGCGTCGGCGTCATTGGCCGAAATGGCGATGGCGTTGACCTTCTGGGCGATCAGCGAGTTGATCACCTCGATCTGGGCTTCGGCGGTCGCCTTGGTCGGGCCGGTGTAGATGATGTCGACACCGCCGAGTTCCTTGGCCGCCTCTTCGGCGCCCTTGTTGGCGGCGTCGAAGAAGCCGTTGCCGAGCGACTTCACCACCAGCGCGATCTTGACGTTCTCGGCATAGGCGGCATTCACGAACATGGCGGCCGACAACGCCGCCGTCACCATCAATTTCTTCAAGATGCTCATTCGAATATCCTCCCTTGAGCGTTGCATTCCATCGCCGCTGCGGGTCGTCTCAGGCCTGCAGCGAAGATTCTTCCTTATTGCCTAGCGTTGTGCGGGCGACGACCAGCGTCACACCGGCGGCCTCCAACATCTTGGCCTCGCGATCCTCGATGCCGTCGTCGGTGATGACGGTGGCGATGCGCGACAGGCCGCAAAGGATCAGGCTCGAGCGTTTGCGGAATTTCGACGAATCGACCAGCACCACCAGTTCGTCGGCCTGATCGATCAGTTTCTGCTCGGCCTGGATCAGCAGCGGATCGCCTTCCATCAGGCCGAGCGGCCCGAGCCCTTGCGCGCCCATGAACATGCGGCGCGCATAGAAATTACGCGTCACGTCATTGTCGAATGGCGACAGGATGATGTTCTGCTCGCGGTAGATGGTGCCGCCCGACAGCATCACCGTATTCTTGGAGTGCTTGAGCAGGTGCTCGGCGATCGGAAAGGAATTGGTGAAGATCGGCATGCGGCGGCCGGTCAGGAAATGCACCATCTGGAAGGTGGTGGTGCCGCCATTGATGATGATCGGCTCGCCGTCCTTGCACAGTTCCACGGCGTCCCGCGCGATCGCCCGCTTCTGCGACGCGTTGATCGTCTCGTTGACGGAAAAGGGCCGGCCGGCAAGACCGATGAATTGCGGTGGGGTGATCGCTTCGGCGCCGCCACGCACGCGGCGCAGGCGCTTTTGCACATGCAATGCGGCGATGTCGCGCCGGATCGTCGCCTCGGACGAGTCTGTCAGGTCGACCATCTCCTGCACCGTCACCACAGGCTTTTCCTGGACGGCGGACAAAATGATCCTGTGGCGCTCTTTCTCGTGCATGGTTCCTCCCTGCCAGCACATCTAGGCACTCAAAACGCGCAGTGTCAATCATTTCCGATCAGATAAATCCATTGTGCAGTGCAATATGATCGATGTTGATCGTTTGTGATTGACAACGCCGCCGCTTGCGTAGAAATTCGGACCAAAGGGCTCGCGCCTTTTTGCGCGTCTCACGTCACGGGAGGATTACCTATGCTCGACAAGCGCTCCGGCACGCGCCTCGCCAACCTCTGGGATGAGGCGAAAGCCCTGGGGATGAGCGAGCCGGAACGTCTCGTCTATCGCTCGAATGTTCTCGGCTCCGACAAGCGCGTCACCAACTATGGCGGCGGCAACACCTCTTCCAAGATCTGGCAAAGGGATCCGCTCACCGGCGAGAGCGTGGAAGTGCTGTGGGTCAAGGGCTCGGGCGGCGACAGCGCCTCGATCAAGCTCGACGGCTTCGCCACGCTCTACATGGACAAGCTGCGCGCGCTGAAGGGTCTCTATCGCGGCCTCGAGCATGAAGACGAGATGGTCGGCTATCTGCCCCACTGCACCTTTAATCTTAACCCACGCGCGGCCTCGATCGACACGCCGCTGCACGCCTTCGTGCCGAAGCCCTATGTCGACCATATGCATCCCGACGCGATCATTGCGATCGCCGCCGCCAGGGATTCGAAGGCGCTGACCAAGGAGATCTTCGGCGAGACGATCGGCTGGCTGCCATGGAAGCGTCCGGGCTTCGAACTCGGCTTGTGGCTGGAAAAATTCTGCGTTGAAAACCCTGAGGCCAAGGGCGTCGTGCTGGCAAGCCATGGACTGTTCACCTGGGGCGAGACGCCTCGGGAATGCTACGAGACGACGATCTCGGTGATCAACCAGGCGATCGAATGGTTCGAGCGCAAGTCTGAAGGCAAGCCGATCTTCGGTGGCGAAGTCGTCAAATCGCTCGACGCGCCGGCGCGTCGCGCCGTGGCCGCAAGGCTGATGCCGAGGATCCGCGGCCTGATTTCGGAGAAGAGCCACAAGCCTGGCCATTTCGACGATTCGCCCGCCGTGCTCGAATTCGTCAATTCGAAGGATTTGCGCCCGCTGGCGGCACTCGGCACATCCTGCCCGGACCATTTCCTGCGCACCAAGATCCGGCCGCTGGTCATCGAATTCGATCCCAACAATCCCGATGTCGATGCCGTCATCGCCCGTCTCGCCGACGATGTGGCGGAGTATCGCGTTGGCTATCAGGCCTATTACAACAGGTGCAAGCACGTGGATTCGCCGCCCGTGCGTGATCCGAACGCCGTGGTCTATCTGATGCCTGGCGTCGGCATGTTCACCTTCGCCGGCGACAAGGCGACGGCGCGCATCTCGGGCGAGTTCTACGTCAATGCCATCAATGTCATGCGCGGCGCCTCGACGGTGTCGACCTATGTCGGACTGCCCGAGCAGGAAGCCTTCGACATCGAGTACTGGCTGCTCGAAGAGGCAAAGCTGCAGCGCCTGCCGAAACCGAAGGCTCTTGCCGGCCAGATCGCGCTGGTCACCGGTGGCGCCGGCGGCATCGGCCGGGCGACGGCCAACCGGCTGCTGCGCGAAGGCGCCTGCGTCGTGCTGGCCGATATCGACGAAACCGCCCTTGCCAGCGCCAATGACGAGTTGGCCAAAGCCTATGGCAAGGATTTCGTGCGACCGGTGGTGATCAACGTCACGTCAGAGGACCAGGTCATCTCCGGCTTCGCCGAGACGGCGGTCGAGTTCGGCGGCATCGATATTCTGGTGTCGAATGCCGGCCTGGCAACCTCGGCGCCGATCGAGGAGACGACGCTGGCGCTGTGGAACAAGAACATGGACATCTTGTCGACAGGCTATTTCCTGGTTTCGCGGGAAGCATTCCGGTTGTTCCGGGCGCAGAATATCGGCGGCAACGTCGTCTTCGTCGCCTCCAAGAACGGGCTTGCCGCCTCGCCCAACGCCGCCGCCTATTGCACGGCCAAGGCCGCCGAGATCCATCTGGCGCGCTGCCTGGCGCTGGAGGGCGCGGAAGCACAGATCAGGGTCAATGTCGTCAATCCCGACGCCGTGCTGCGCGGCTCGAAGATCTGGACCGGCGAGTGGAAGGAACAGCGCGCCGCCGCCTACAAGATGTCGACCGACGATCTGGAGGAGCATTACCGCTCGCGCTCGATGCTGAAGCGTTCGGTGTTCCCCGAAGACATCGCCGAGGCGATCTATTTCTTCGCCTCCGACATGTCGGCCAAGTCGACCGGCAACATCGTCAATGTCGACGCCGGCAACGCGCAGAGTTTTACGCGATAATAGTTTGAAGGCGGCGCTGCCCCTCACCCTTACCCTCTCCCCGTAAGGACGGGGAGAGGGGGTCGCCAACGCCGGAGCACTTCCCTTCTCCCCGTCTCTATACGGGGAGAAGGTGCCGGCAGGCGGATGAGGGGCAGCGCCAACCGAACGCATTTGGGAGGAAACGCAGTGTCCGAAACCATCATCTCCGCCGACATAGTCGACAAGGACAATGCCGCGCGCACGGCCGACCTCGAGCGCGATTACGACACGCTCGGCGAACGCCTCGACCGTCGCGGCATCGCCATCGACGCTATCAGAGACAAAGTCGAAAAATTCGCCGTGGCGATCCCGTCCTGGGGCGTCGGCACCGGCGGCACCCGCTTTGCCCGCTTTCCCGGCGCCGGCGAGCCGCGCGATATTTTCGACAAGATCGAGGACTGCGCCGTGATCCGGCAGTTGACGCAGGCGACGCCGACAGTCTCGCTGCACATTCCGTGGGACAAGGCCGACCCGAACCGGCTGAAACAGGCGGCATCCCGCTACGGCCTCGGCTTCGACGCCATGAATTCGAACACGTTTTCCGACGCCAGGGACCAAAAACTTTCCTACAAATTCGGCTCGCTGTCGCATGCCGATGCCGCAACGCGCCGGCAGGCGGTCGAGCACAATCTCGAATGCATCGAGATCGGCAAGACGCTGGGCTCGAAGGCGCTGACGGTGTGGATCGGCGACGGCTCGAATTTTCCCGGCCAGGTCAATTTCGCCAAGGCGTTCGAGCGTTATCTCGACGCGATGAAGGAGATCTACGCCGGACTGCCGGACGACTGGAAGCTGTTCACCGAGCACAAGATGTACGAGCCGGCCTTCTATTCGACGGTCGTGCAGGATTGGGGCACCAACTACATCATCGCCAAAGAGCTCGGCGACAAGGCGTTCTGCCTGGTCGACCTCGGCCATCACGCGCCCAACGTCAACATCGAGATGATCGTGTCGCGGCTGATCCAGTTCAAGAAGCTCGGCGGCTTCCATTTCAACGATTCGAAATATGGCGACGACGATCTCGACGCCGGCTCGATCGATCCCTACCGACTGTTCCTCGTCTTCAACGAACTGGTCGATGCCGAGCTTTCCGGTGCCGAAGGTTTTGATCCGGCTCACATGCTCGACCAGAGCCACAACGTCACCGATCCGATCGAAAGCCTGATGCTGTCGGCGGTCGAGGTCCAGCGCGCCTATGCGCAGGCGCTGCTGGTCGATCGCAAGGCACTGGAAGCCTATCAGGACGCCAATGACGCGCTGATGGCGACGCAGACGCTGAAAACCGCCTATCGCACCGATGTCGAGCCAATCCTCGCCATGGCGCGGCTGAACACGGGCGGCGCCATCGATCCGGTCGCCGCCTACCGCGCCGCCGCCTATCGGGCCAAGGTCGCGGCGGAACGGCCGCCGGTTGCGGGTGGCAGCGGCGGGATTGTTTGATACCGGCCTGAAACGAAAAAACCCGCCTGAGGCGGGTCGCGGCGCAAATCAGCACTATCTTTAAATCACTAGCATAATTGCCGGCACAAAGCAAGAACAAGCTTTGCTTGCCTTCAGCCTTGAGGTTGTCGAAAGCCGAAGCGACATCCGATCTCCCCCCTTGCGGGGGAGATGTCCGGCAGGACAGAGGGGGTGGGAAGGATCGCCGCTTCATCCAGCTTGGGTTCCTCGCCCCCACGAAAGTGGGGGCGAGGTGGCTCGGCGAAGCCGAGACGGAGAGGGGGACCGCGCTCTACGATGCCCCCTCTCCGGCCGCTGCGCGGCGGACACGCCAACGTCACCGCTGAATGCCACGCCATTTTTGCAGAACTTGACGCACACAACTTCGCCGACGGCGCATGACAGCATCCCGAATCTTTCCCTCACAGCCATGGACTCGCCCGCTCCGACAGGGTCTTCTAGGCGCATCCAATGCCTCGGAGAACGGCCATGCACCGCCGCACCCTAATCGCGATCAGTCTTTCCCTCACCTTGACCTTTGCGCCGCTGGCAGCCGCATTCGCCGCCTCGCCGCAGCCGGCGAAGGGCGAGCACGGCATGGTGGTGACCGCCCAGCATCTGGCGTCGGAAGTCGGCGTCGAGGTGCTGAAGAAGGGCGGCAATGCCGTCGATGCGGCGGTCGCCGTCGGCTATGCACTGGCTGTGGTCTACCCGAACGCCGGCAATATCGGCGGTGGCGGCTTCATGACCATCCGCTTCAAGGACGGCCGCTCGACTTTCCTCGATTTCCGCGAGCGCGCGCCGCTCGCCTCGACGAAAACCATGTATCTCGACAAGGATGGCAAGCCGGTGAAAGGCGCCAGCCTCGACGGCTATCTCGCGGTCGGCGTGCCGGGCTCGGTGGCCGGCTTCGAGACGGCGAGGGAAAAATACGGCACGCTGACGCGGCAGGACTTGATGGCGCCGGCAATCCGCTATGCCAAGGACGGCTTCGTGCTGGAGCAGGGCGATGTCGCCTCGCTCGAAGGCGGCGCCGCGCGGCTCGCCAAGGACCCGGCCGCGGCCGCCATCTTCCTGAAGCCTGACGGCGAGCCTTATGCGGTCGGCGAGCGCCTTGTCCAGGCCGATCTCGCCGCCTCGCTCTCGGCCATTTCGGAGCGAGGTCGCGACGCCTTCTACAAAGGACCGATCGCCGACGGCATCGTCAAGGCGAGCGCGGAGAAGGGCGGCATTCTGACCAAGGCCGATTTCGAGACCTACGCGGTTCGCGAGCTCGAGCCGGTGACCTGCAACTACCGCGGCTATGAGATCACCTCCTCGCCGCCGCCGAGCTCGGGCGGCGTCATCATCTGCGAGATTCTCAACGTGCTGGAATTCTACCCGCTGTCCTATCTCGGCGCGGGTTCTGCCCAGACGGTCCAGATCATGGTCGAGGCGATGCGCCACGCCTATGTCGATCGCAACTTGGCGCTCGGCGATCCCGACTTCGTCGACAACCCGGTCGAAAAGCTGCTCGACAAAAATTATGCGAAGGAAATCCGCGAAAAGATCGATCCGTTCCGGGCCGGCGTCTCGCAGGAATTGATGCGGAAGGGTTTTGGCGAGAGCCAGGAGACGACGCATTATTCGATCATCGACAATGACGGCAACGCCGTCGCGGTGACCTACACGCTGAACGGTTCGTTCGGCGCCGGCGTCGTCGCCGACGGCACCGGCATCCTGCTCAACAACGAGATGGACGATTTCACCCAGAAACCGGGCGTGCCCAATCTCTACGGCCTCGTCCAGGGCGAGGCGAATGCCATCGTGCCGAAAAAGACGCCGCTGTCGTCGATGAGCCCGACCATCGTCGCCAGGGACGGCAAGCCGTTCATGGTCATAGGCAGCCCCGGCGGCTCGCGCATCATCACCATCACGCTGGAGGCGATCGTCAACGTCGTCGACCACGGCATGAACATCCAGGAGGCGATCGACGCGCCGCGCATCCACCACCAATGGCTGCCCGACACGGTCTATATCGAGCCGTTCGGCCTGTCGCCGGACACCGAAAAACTGCTTGCCAGCATGGGCTACCACCTCGATCTCGCCGACGCGAGCTGGGGTGAGGCGGCCGGCATTCTGGTCGGCGGAAAGAGCCTGGCGGAAATCGAGAAGGGCGGCGGCGGCCGCTACAACGGCGCCATCGACAGCCGCGCCGCTTCCGGCGAGGCCATCGGATATTAGGTTATTCTCTTGAGTTAAGTGACCAGCGCAATGGTCGACGCGATCCCCCCGCTTCGCGGCGGGCGAGGAACCCAGGCCTTGAGAGGTCGAGGGACAGCACCCTGCCAGCCAATTTCCCCCGCGGGGAAATTGGCAGCTTCGCGGAAGGTGCAAGCGGTGTCCAGTTCTCCGGCTCTAGCCTTCGAGGCGAGGAAAAATGCCGCCGCAATGACGACCAGGAGGCCCGTTCCCGATAATGAAGGATCCGCCTGTAAACCGTGCCAGCTTCCGTTGTCGGAGAAACGCCGCAAACCACCTGGGTCGCTCACATCAGGGGTCACAGATGGCTCTCGTTGCGCCGAAGCTCCTCTGGACAGTTGCGAAACGTAGGAGCAAGTTTGTCAAGCCGAAGGGTGATCAGCCAAGGAGCGCGACGATGTTCATGAAGCATGTCATTCGACTCGCACTGTTTGCCACGTTATTGGCCTCGATGGAGGCCAGAGCCGAGACGTTGCCACTGCCGGCAAATCTCATCGGGGCGGCTTCCGATGCCGGTGAAACGCTCCTGATCGAGGCCGATGCCCGGGAAGCCTATTTTCCGCTGGCCATAAATTTCGTCACCCAGAAGAACCAAGCTTTTTGTGGGGTGGCCAGCAGTGTCATGGTTCTGAATGCCATTGGCGTTCCAGCCCCACCAGTGCCCGAGTACGACCCCTACAGCACCTTCACTCAGGACAATCTTCTGGATGCCCGCAGCGAGCGGGTCATTCCGGCTGAGACAATCAAAAAGCAGGGCATGACCTTAGATGAATTGGGTGGCCTTCTTGCCTTGCAGCCCGTGCAGGTTCAAGTGCGACATGCTGCTGACAGCAGCCTGGACACCTTCCGCAAGGAAGCCCGAGGCTATCTCGCGACCAAAAAGCAGTTTGTCATCGTCAATTACTTGCGCAAAGCCATGGGCCAGGAAAAAGGCGGCCACATCTCGCCCTTGGCCGCCTATGATGCCGAGACCGACCGTTTCCTCATCCTCGACGTTGCCCGCTACAAATATCCCCCCGTCTGGGTGACGACAGCCGACCTATTTAACGCGATGAACACGCAAGACTCGGACAATGCCAACCGTACGCGGGGTTATGTTCTGATTGCTGCCAAGCCCTGATGTTGGCTAGCCCGGGTTGCAAATCGATTCTATGAGGGGTCGGAATAAGAACTGTTCCCCCCAGACACGCTAAGGTCGAACGGATCGTGAGCTTTCGTCACGAATGCGCATGATCGTCTGCCGGCTGGTCGCAAACTTTCTGGCTGCGGCCGAAACACTCATTCCCGTCGCCAGATCGTCGCGCACGTCCTGCTTCTGCTTTTCGCTGAGGGTCGAGGGGCGACCGAGAGCCTTGCCTTCCGACTTGGCGCGTTTGAGGCCGGACTGGGTGCGTTCGATCAGCAAATCCCGCTCGAACTGTGCGACAGCATTGAGCACGTTCATGGTCATCGTCCCGGCCGAGCTGGTAAGGTCGACGCCGCCAAGAGCGAGGCAATGAACGCGCTCGCCCATTTCGGCCAGCGTCCGGACCGTGGAACTGACGTCGATGGCGTCGCGGCCGAGACGATCAAGCTTGGTCACGATCAGTATGTCCCCTGATTCCAGCCGATCGATAAGCCGCGTGAAGCCCTGCCGTTGCGCAATGGCCGTGCTTCCGGAAACCGTCTCGGTGATGATGCGGCGCGGCTCGACGTGGAAGCCTGCGGCTTCGATTTCCTGAATCTGGTTCTCGGTGGTCTGCCCGGTTGATGCCGAAGGGCTTTGGCGAGAGCCAGGAGACGACGCATTATTCGATCGTCGACAATGACGGCAACGCCGTCGCGGTGACCTACACGCTGAACGGCTCGTTCGGCGCCGGCGTCGTCGCCGTCGGCACCGGCATCCTGCTCAACAACGAGATGGACGATTTCACCCAGAAGCCGGGCGTGCCCAATCTCTACGGCCTCGTCCAGGGCGAGGCGAATGCGATCGCGCCGAGGAAGACGCCGCTGTCGTCGATGAGCCCGACCATCGTCGCCAAAGACGGTAAGCCGTTCATGGTCATCGGCAGTCCCGGCGGCTCGCGCATCATCACCATCACGCTGGAAGCGATCGTCAACGTCGTCGATCACGGCATGAACATCCAGGAGGCGATCGACGCGCCGCGCATCCATCACCAATGGCTGCCCGACACGGTCTATATCGAACCGTTCGGCCTGTCGCCCGATACCAAAAAACTGCTTGCCGGCATCGGCTATCGCCTCGACGTGACCGATGCGACCTGGGGTCAGGCGGCCGGCATCCTGGTCGGCGGCAAGAGCCTGGCCGAGATCGAAAAGGGCGGCGGCGCCCGCTACAACGGCGCCATCGACAGCCGCGCCGCATCCGGCGAGGCGATCGGATATTAGAATTCGAGCGCCCGGACGGCCGCGAAGCGACCAGACTGCGTGGTTTCCGAGAACCGGAACAGAGCCTACTTTCGGTACGTGAGTACCGGAAGCGCAAGGGACCACCATTCGCAGGCCGGCATCACCTGAATATCGGCAGACCCGTCAGATGACCAGCGTGATGGTGGACGCAATCAGCATCACCGCCGCGATGCCGACGAACAACGCATAAATACGCGGCCGATCGAGCAGAAGCGCATTTCCCGATATCCACGCCGCGGTGGCGCCGCCAAGCGCGTACAGGAAGCCGTTACGGTGCCCCAAGGCCAGGGTTGCGGCCATCAAGCCGCCAATGATGAGAGCGCCGAACACGATGATCACGGCGACCGCGTATTTCTCGAAATCGTTACTGGCCACCCCCGGACCCATCACGTTCAACGTCGTCAGGTCGTCCGGGTCGAAGGGGTTGGCCGACCCATATTCGTCTTGACCGACAGGCTCGCGCATCATTCATTCTCCTTGAAGCGGCAACAAATCATCAAGCCTCGCCGAGCGCAACCGGGTCGCGCCGCGCTCAATGCGATCGGCACGGTCTTCAACACTTTCTGGCCGCGGCTTGCTACCGGTTTTTTTGGATTTATGTCGGGTGGTGCTGCCGTTCCAGGCGATCTGTCGGACTGGAATGCCAGTTGGGGCATTTCGACCTGAAAGTCACGCCGCTCTCGAGGCGCATTCGAATCGCTGCCCCTGGCTATCGGCCTGACGATCGCCCGCGAGTTTCCCGCTCGCAGGGCGTGCTTGACGATACCGATGGCGAAGATTGGGTCGGAGGCAAAGATCGGCCGGCGCCACTTTGGGGGGCGTTGGGGTAGATTGCCTGATGGGCGCCGGCCAGGCGGAAATCAGGTCCGCCGCAAGGAAATATAACAGGAATTGCGCGGTATGGCAGTGGTGTGATCGCGGAGGATGGTTCGCGCTTCCCGGTGCGGTGACCCATTATGGGCCAGTCGTCTGGCACGTGAATTGCACGGCAAGCAATGCCGGGCAACAGCCCGGAAATCGTCCCCAAATATGGGGCCGCCGCTTCGCAAATGGAGCGGCGGGCTTTTTTGGCTGGCGCATCGGAGCGGCGATACGATTGGATTCACCCATCGGCGCGCCGATATGAGCGCGGCGCCACCGGAACTCGACGGCAGGTTTCGCAGCACGCCGAGATTTCTTAGGCGGAGCGAGCCGGCGGCAGTTCGAACAGGTTGGCGCCGTTCTCCTGGCCTCGCTCGACATAGCCGATTATCCGGAACCATTTTGCGACGTCCGGTCTGTGGAGCCAGCTGCGCGAGTGAATGGGAAGGTTGCCGGCGAGCGCCTGGATATGGCGAATGTGCCGCTTGCAGAAGCGAACGGTCGCGGCGCTGAAGAAATCCTCCTGCGCGGCGAACAGCGTATCAGCAGCGTCGCTATTCTCGTGCCACGCGATGAGCGCTACCGTTTTTTCGCCCTGCACGAGCGCATGAGCACGGCCTTCTTTCAAGTTCATCATCAGATTGTCGTAGGCGATCTTGCTGTCCTTGCCGGCCGCGACGTACTCGTCCGATATCCGCTTGGACAGATCACTGAAAACATTTTCCAGATCTCCAACCGTTGCTGCGCGTGCTCTCATTTCGCCTCCTCGAGCCCCAGCAGGCAGTTTGCCCTAAGGATAGGGGATCACCAAGCAAATCAAATCCGTCATCCGCCCAATGCGAGCAAAGTCGTTTCGCCGGGCGAGGCCGCCATTCTCTACTATGGACCAAGTCCGGCGCGCGCTTTCCTTATGCCTACGGGTAGACCTCAAAGTGCTCAAGAGAGGACGACTCAATTAACGCCTTTTCATCGCCCATATAGATCGATTGATTCCAGCTTGGTCCAACGGCCGCCTCTATGGCCTCGACGCTCTCCCAGACCATGCACATGCAAAAGGTTCGGCTCCCGCTCTCAACCATCGGTTTGCCCGGATAGAATGCTACCAATCCGGCTTGCTTCTTCAGCCAGGGTATCGAAAGCCTTTCGACGCGATCCTGCCAGAGGTGTTCCTTGCCGGCGAAAACCGTGCCCCTGTAAATTCGGATGATCATTGCTAAGCCTTCCTGCTCAGCCTGACGCCAGCCCCGCCGCCATCGCACATGGCACCAAGCCATCGAGACGCAGCTTAAACGACCTCCTGGAGCGTTCTATGTCGCTCCATCACGGCACTGGATCTCATGGAGGTCGACTGCGACCTAGAAGACAGCGCTGACGACGAGCATTCGTTAGGCTGGCCGGATCGCGGTCCAGGCAGTGCGATGACCGCGAACTTGACAACTGCGACGACGAGGACAGCCACGACGCAGAGCCGTCCGAAGGAAACGGTTATGTGGACCGAGAACCCCGATGCGCCGCAGGAAGGTCAGCGCTGGCACGGCCACTTCTGATCAAAACTGCAAATTTGCAGGATTGCCCGCTGCCTCACGCGATTTTCTCGACGTGCCGGTTTATGTCGCCGATCGGACCGCTCTGAAGGCGATCGACCCGGCCAAGGACACTGCGGCCTTTCTGAAAGAGCCGGGCCGAGAGGGAATGCTCAAATGGATGGCTGGCGCAGCGCCGTTCTCCGATCCGGCGAGGCCAATTTCGCTACTGGCAACGCCGCCGGACTGCAGCACGTCGGCCGATGACGCCAATAGCCCTCGGTGCGTGGTGACGCCGACCCTAGGGCAGGTGACGCCCACAGGAACCTTTTGGCGCTGGCGGGACAGCGCGCCCCTCTTCCGTCGTGCCGTCAAAAAAAGCCGCCGGGCGAAACCCGGCGGCTTGATCGTTCGACTGGGCCGTTTCAGCCGCGATCGGCTTTACGGCGCCGGAGCCAGCTTGGCGGCCATCTGGTCGATCTTGTCGGCAAGCACACCCTTGGCCCAGTCCGTGACCTCGGCGTCGACGGGCTTGTTGGCCATGTCGGCCAGTGCCGCGTCGAGCGATGCATCGTCGGTGCCGACAGCGGCCTGGTCGGCAGCCGTCTGGGCTGCGGCAGCCGCTGCTTCGGCATCCGAGACCGTGGTTTCCTGGGCCGCGACCTGCGCTTCCAGATCCGCGATCTGTCCCGGCAGGGCCGCCTGTTCCTCGGGCGTCATGGCTGCAATCTGGTCAGGCGTAAGCCCGTTCAGCGTGTCGAGCTGCGCGTTCAGGGCATCCAATTGGGCCTGAGCGTCGACCGCCGCCGCGGCCGCCTTGTCAGCCGCGGCCTGTGCGTTCTGGGCGTTCGCGGACGCCAACGCAAAGGCCTGTACGGCAGCGAACCTCTTGCTCTTGGAGTTCATATAGGCGTTGACGTTGCGCTGCAGCGAGTTCAACCGGCCGAGCTTGGCATGGATATTCTTTTCCTTGGACATAGGGGCGGTCTGCTCAGTGTCGTCAACGCTTGCAACAGTCTCCGTTTCGGCCTTGGCCACCTGCCCCTTGGCTGACGCCGACTTGCCATGCGAACCGCTATTGCCGGAATTGCCGCCAGCATTGCCGTTGCCGCCGCCGCCGTTACCGTTGCCGCCACCATGGCCGTTGCCGCCACCATGGCCGTTACCGCCACCATGGCCGTTACCGCCTCCACCGGCCAGCGCCGGAGATGCCAGAAGCGCGAACACGGCAAACGCGGCGAAAAGAGTCTTTCGGGATGTCATAATTCCTCCTTTTGAATCGCACCTCCGCATATAACTGCCAAATATAACGAAGAGCTAATTTATATCTGAGAAACTTTATGCAAATGCGAAAGTCCGGCGGGTTGCGACGCCGACCTGCACCGAGGCCCTCGAAATTCCCCCGGGCAGAACTGTCTCAATCAAAGCCAAAAAGACTCTAACCGTTCGTTTCTGCTAAATTCCGGACGGAAGACCGTTCTTGGAATTGCGCTAGAGCGGATGCAGGATATCGGCGCCCGCCTGTTCGTCGAACAGAACCGCGCAGCCGCGCTTGAGTGCCACCGCTGAAAGGGCGTTCGCCATCGCATCATCCGGCGACACAAAATCCACCGGTCAGCACCCTCAGCTCTTCCACCGCCCTGACTATCGAGCGGCGACCGTCCTCTCACAACGTCTGGTCCGTAGGTCGCGCAGGCAATCGCCATCCGCCCGGCCTAGTGGCGATGATACGCCAGAACTGTACTGCCGCGTGGCGATTTGTGGCGATCAGATAAGGTGAACCCAGCACCCTCGATCAAAGACTGAAGCCGGATGTCGTCTTCGTCGGGGACTCGCGCCACAATCGTCTGTGCGCGGTTGATGATGTCGGTGAAGATGCGATCGGCCTCCTCCTGACCCAACCCCCTGCGGACATGCTGGTACACAGCGAGAAGAAGCACGATATCGTAACTGTCATTTAGAACAGATTGAAGCTTTCGGCTGCCTAGGTTCATGGCGTCAAATCGACTTTCTACGTTCGATCCTAGAAAGATGGAACGCGCCACGCGGGTGTGTGGCTTCAGAATGTCAATGCCGTGGATGTAGGCCGGTCTGCGTTTGGCGATTTCATAAGCGACGATGCCCATATTGCAGCCAACATCAAGGATCGTCTTACCGGAGTAGTTTACCCCGCATGAAAATAATCCATCGAGCCGATCGTCCCACGTTCCTGCGCTATATTTCTTGTGCGATTTCCAAAAAGGCACGACTATCCTTCCGTGTCCTGGACCAAAGTCGAATTTTATCTGCGCCCGTTAGCATTTTCCGGCAAAGTCCAACGAAACGTCTGTCGGACGGTTAAGCAATTGCCATGGAAAATGGTGCCCAGAGGCGGAATCCAAGCGATGGAAAAACTCGCTCTGTTTCAGATGGATAGGACTCACGCCATAGCGAGACTAGCCAACAAAAATACCAACAAAATATTTCTGTGGATTGGTTCGGTTCCCAGATATCGCTCTATTCTCTCAATGCCATTGCGTCCCAACCTTATATCAAATGGCCATTGCTGTCGCTACTCGAGTTTGGTCAGATAAGCCCTCTCGATCGCATTCCATGGTGCGTGAGCAAATCGCAGGTCCGCTGCCTCCGATTTCCCGACCTCTGATCGCTCACCAATTGAAGATGGCGAAGAGAGCATCTTTCGATTTCAGGCGTGCACCGTTGTTACACAATTTGTTACACGGCTATAACGACGAAACAAGCTTTCGGCTTCTGAGCTCGCCGCCCGATCGATCCGACCTGATGGAACCGCCGGCAGGTAGACACTCCTGCATGTGTACGTTGGGCTTGGTCCAGAAGCTCACGTAACGCAGATACGGGGCAGGTGAGGGATTGCTTCGGATGCGAAATATCCCCCAAGGAACGCCTTTGACCTCTGACCAATAACGACTCTATGGAACGATGCCCGCTTTGCGCCGATTGAGGTCGTTGGATGCCTCTGTGCTGAAACTTGGAAGCGGCTATTCGTTGCCGCATGCGGCCGCTTCCAATTCTGTAGCGGATAGCTGCTCTACCTGGCAGAAGGTACATGTGGACAGCGAAGGCGCTGCCGTGTTTGTCGGCATTTTTCGGACGGGTAGGGAGCTTCTTGCAACGCAAACTGCACTCAGCCGCTTGGAGATGCCGAGCATCGGCAGCATCGATACGCTGGTGGTCCCGGGGACCCACACGGCGCCAGTGCTACTGAAAGGCACGATACAAATCGCTTGGGCGGACCAAGCTTTTGCATCGGTCGTCGCAGAGAGCCAGCGCCTTAGAGACCTGTTGGCGAAGCTTGCCCGTACCCGGGTGCGCTATTGTGTGTTCGGTGGATGGCTACGCGACACCTTTGCCTCCCGCGCGTTCGGCGCACCTCGGCAACTGCCCGACCGCCCGGTCCCTTTCAAGGATTTGGCGCTGCCGCTCTATATTGTTGCAACGGATATCGCGCAGAAGCAGCCCAAGCTGTGGAGCTGCGGTGCGACGCCCGATGAATCCGTTGCACTCGCAGTGCAATCCTCCTGCGCGATCCCGGTATACTTCCAGCCGGTGACCGTGGGCTCTTCCGTCCTGGTCCGACGGCGGCGCGGTCAGCAATCTTCCTAAGTTTGTGTTTCCCGCCGGCAAAGGCCATCCGGGCCGCTTTTCGGAGAAGACGTTAGCCTTCCGACTCAAATCTAAGGCATCGCCGCGACCGAGTCAGTTCGAAAACGCGAAAGAGTATGCGCTCAATGTCGTCGAGACGTTGGTCGCACCGCGTGGCAAAGCTGTTCGAGGGTTTTGACGAACGCCTGTATGCCTACGTTCATGCTTTTGCCGAAGCTCGCTCGACCATCTGGATTTCTGACGCTTCGACCTATTGGTTATGGTTTATCTTCCCCGTGCTGGCTTCGGCGATCCGGCGCGGCGTCCAAGTGCGCATGGCGGGCGGGGTCGCCACTGCCAACCGGGCACAAGTGGAGGCTAAGCGCCGTGCTCTACTCCAATCCATGGGATCTGAGGTCATCAGCTCTGAGCGTGGCATGGTCGGCGAGGATTTTTAATACGAGACCGAGATCGTCCGAATCTACACAGCCGAAGATGATCTCCCATCATCAATAGCCTAGGCGCGCGGCTTGCCGAACAGATAGGCGCGGAAAGCTCGCAACTGCCGACCACTCAGTTCGCGATCGAGCCAATGCCGCATCACGAGGTGTTACCACGCCCAACGATCTCGCGCTCGCTGGCAACGAACTTGCGGATTGCCGCAACGCCGTTGTCGAACAGCTTCCGGCGGGTCGGGGCTCATCAGCGCGAATTCGGTCGCGATGAGTTCGCCCGTCTCGATGTCTATCGGATAGACGTCATCTTGAGCGACTGCTGAATGTGGGTCGCAGAGGCCCTGTCTTGATCCAAGGCCATACCAAGGCCTTCTACGCCTCTCAGCAGGGTCGGACTCATTTGAAGGCAGTGCTGGTCCATCAGGTTCATGCGGCGTTGCCGGTCGAGCCGCGCCCTTTGTCGATCTCAGGATCTCGCACAAGACCATCCAGACATCGGCAAATATACCAGGATACAATGAGTCATTGATGCGCAATATTGAGAACGCCGTACATGCTTGAATTTCCGGTCTGATCGGCTGTCACGGGTGCGGGGGTGTCCGTCATCGCTGACGACGTATGGGACGCGGACACTGGTGCCCTGGTCTCAACGCTCGCCGCCTTCGCCGGCGAACCTGCCTGTCCAGCAAGACCGTCCGCTGGGCCAGCGAGCGCGAGTGGCGCCTGTTCAAAGTGGATCAGGGCGAGGCGCGCCACGACGATCTTAGGACCGCAGCAAAGATTTTCCTCGGCTCGCGGGTGAGCGGGGCCGACGAGCGATTGGTGCGCGACGCGGCCGACAGTCTCAACGTTAGCGTGGCCAAAATGGAGATCGACGCGCACTCAATCGCCTTCAAGTCGCTGCCTATGAGAAGGAGTCGTAGCTCTGTTTAGTAAACTCGCTGACGAGGTCTATTTCAGTTATCGAGCTGTCGCAGCTTGAGCTGTTTCGTGTCTCTGTTAAGCATGATAGAGGCGAGGTTGTTTGAACTTCAAGGCGCTATCCCGATTAGATAACGGGGATGCGGGCGTGCACCCCAGGTTCAGCGTCCTCGCCTGATCTCTTCCGAAGGAAGCCAAGCGCGGTCCTTAGTAGAGAATCGCGGCATGCTGGGGGACATAGTCGTTGTGGCCAGGCTTCAAGCTCCCGCGCGTGCACGTTGGGCTTGAGCCGTAAAAAAATAGTGCTAGCCCCCGATGCCAGGCAGTCCCATCGCGTCACCCCTTCCGTATCGTCCCTCACGGCCACACTCTCCGCAATCCACGTCTCGTCGCGGTACAACGTAGGGAGACATTCCCGTCAGAAAGTGAAAGTGCTGGAAATCACCGATCGTCGGTCCAGGCTTGAGGCCGAGATAGTAGAATAGAAAGTCGTTGACCGCGTGCGCGGCAGAAACGGCGTTGAGCGTGATAACACTGGGGTTAGGCTCGGAAATGCCGTAGGCCTGATCACGTCGCTGTTGATCAGTCTTGGCCTCAAGCGCCAATTGCGTGGGATCGATCAACTGGTTGCACCACAGGCACCCAGTGCCCGGCCGCACATGGCGCACGGCCGCCATTGCCTCCGCCAGCCGTGCATCCTTACCGGGCCGAACCTTTGCACCCAATTGCACCCCAGGAATGCCGTATTGATGCACAAGGGCATTAAAAACCAGTCGCGCGCGCATCGAGTCAGCAGCAAGGAAGACGTAGTCGCAGTCCCGTAGCCGCAGCGAAACGGCGTGCTTGGCAAGGTCATCCGGGATCGCCTCAATACTAAGGTCGCCGCGCGATTCGCGCAGGTGACGGGCGGCAATCTGGGTCTTGAGCGCTGGCTCCTGCAGGTCAGCCACTGCCGCGCCAACCACCCGTGAAATGTTGGAGTATTCAATCACGTCTGGATCGACCAGCACCAGTTCTCCAACCCCTAACCGGCTAAGATATTCGGCAACAAGTGATCCAATCCCGCCAAGGCCGATGACTGCCACTTTGCTGCGCTTTAGCAAGGCCTGTCCGCTTGCGCCAAACATGCGAACCTGCCGATCAAAGGCCTTGTCGACTGAGTGTGTATCCAGTGGCCGGGGGTAAAGCCGTTCAAGCGTACCACCGATAACCCGACATTCGCCTAAGGAACGGCGTTCGCCAACCGGCAACCAGATGTCGGCCTCGACCGAGCGGTGCCCAAATACCAGCGCCCCGACCGGCACACCCTTGCCAATGTCGAGCAGTGCCGGATAGCCGCGCTCGTGCGAGGCGACGTCTACATCGCTGAAGCTCACGCAGTTATCGGAGTGGTGATTGTGCACAGCAAGGTAGGCGAGGCCTTGGTCGCGGCAGGCGGTGATCTGGCGATGGATAAAGGTGGGATGAAGTGCCCGATATCCAATCGTGCCGGCGACGTAGTCGGTGCCAAACTGGGCTAAGGCGACATGCTGCACGACAAAACGCAGCCTGTCGCCCGTCCGCACCACTCCGGCGCGCAACACAGCGCCATGTTCGTCGCCGTCGCCTGGAAACAGATGGGCGCGGAGCTGATCATAGTCCTCACGGCTTATGGTCAGATCACAAGTCGACTTCATGGCAGCCTCGCTAGAAAATCGAGCACTTTTAGGAATTTGGCTACGGCCGGCTGAGGATAGGTCTGGGCGTGATTATTGCGGCGTGATATCTGGATAGCGGTCCGACCAGCAAAGTTCGCGCCGTGCGTGACCGGAGCCTCGAACGGCGTGCCGTCCGCTCGCACGACCGCTGGATCTATGAAGACTGGGTAAATGTCAGCATAAGGATAGAGCGCTGGAATTTGCGCGCCGAGCCAAGCATGCCGCGGGACGTAGCGCTCCCCGAGATCCACATTGGACAAAAACACATATGCACCACCTTGCCCATCATCGATTGCCTCGACAACCGATGATGGAAAGGCCTTTCGCAACTGTTCCACTGCCCTCGCCACTTCCTGGTTCATGGTCGTGCGCCTTACGAGTTGTCGTCCGGCGCGATTGCGGTAAAGCTCATGTGTTTGTGCAGCTTCACCACGTCGGCATCGCCAACGATCATGCTTGAGCCGTTGGGCAATTCGCGCTGCAGCACGAAATTGAGCTGGATGGCGACACCCTTATCCACCGCTGCCTGCTTGATCTCGATGCCTGTCGCATCCTTATCCGACATTGTGATTTCCCGCCCGTTTACCTCGATTTCGATGGTCTTAAAGGGCTTTGCCTCCTGGGGGTGCGCAGAAGCCCCGGGCCGATCCTGTTCCGCCATAGTCATTCTCCTTTGACAATCGATTGCGAATGAGCAATCATCTTATTGCATTTGCAAATTAGGAATGCAATTGCTAAATCGCAAATGTTTGGAGAAAATTGCGGATGGACAAGGATCGGTTCGATTTTGAGTCATTTTATCGGGCGCTGACGGCTACGGTCGCTGCTCGGAAAACGAACTGGAAAGATGTCAGCATGCGCACAGGAGTGTCACAGTCGACGCTGTCCCGGATGGCCTCAGGGCGGCAACCTGACGCCGCCAGTCTGACGGCTCTGTCGGCCTGGTCAGGACTTGATCCAGTCGATTTCATGGGGACAAAGAGGCCGACACCAGAGCCACTGGCCATGGTTGGAAAGCTGCTCCGGGAAGATCCCCAGCTCGATGCCAGTGGAGCTGAAGCACTGGAGGCTATCATTAGTGCCGCTTACGCTCGCTTCCGCCGGGACAAAGCCAGTTAGTTGGCAGGCTCCTTGCGGGACGTGCCTTGCGTCGCAGTAGGAGAGTATCGCAACTCGGCTGCCAGCAGTTCGCGTTCCTGCACTGCTTCGACGATCTCAGGGATCACCTGTTCGTTCATTTCCGTGATATAGTCTTCGACGAGTTCTGGTTTGACGGCCTTGGCGCCCTGCTTGAGCAAATAGTCTTTCAATCGGTCCTTCATCGCTGCTTCGCCTCCAAGCTCGGTAGCATTCTAGACATGTGGTCTGACCGGGCGGAGATTTAGCTCCATCCGCCCCAAAGGGCTGCTGCCTGGCCGCGCGAGTTCGATAAGGCTCGCTTCGCTAGCCGCTGAACTGCGATCAAAAAAGATCGCCTTGTCGTGACCATGCACCATCCACATAGGAACTGCATCTCTTGGGCTGGCTGTCGCGTCCAAAATCGAGCGAGCGGCAATATGCCCCGCCGCCCACTGAGCAGCGGATGCATATTCCACTACCCATACATATTGCGCCGTGCGTAACTGCATGATGGCAGCCACCAGCTGATCGCCCAACTGCGACTGATTGTCCCTCGCGTAAGACCTGAGGTCCGATATCGTCGTCACGAAATAGCGCAGGACAAGTTCGTCTTGCACGGGCATTGGAAAAATTGGGGCCAGCAATTTCGACGCGGCGACCGCCTGTCGCGCAACCGCATCGGCAGGATAGAAGATCTTGTCTGGCAGCGAGACGGTGAAACTGTCGAAGTTGTCTGTGGTGTACCCTATCGAAGGATCGGCGGCGTTGCTGACTGTAATCACCTGGTAGGGCAGTTGATTGTCGTCAACAACGACAATCGAGGCGACCTGATTCCAGGCGTGTCTGTTGAGCAGGGGCGCCGCCAACGGTGGGGTGCGCCAAGCGTGACCTACCGCAGCGACGGCGTGCTGTTGCCCATTCATCGCGATGAACAGGGGAAAGCCGGATTCCAAATACGCCAGCATCTGCGTATAGAACTCGGCTTCATTCGAAACAGATTTGCGGACCGTCAGTGGGTAGCCTCCGGCCGCCTGGAAGATGCGCTCGGCTTGGGGAACGTTGAGTCCCAAGGCCGGTGTTAGCCCACCCGGGTCGAAGACGCTCGCCATCTTTGTGACTTCATGGATAAGGATCTCGCGGTGTTGCGGGAAGACCCGGCTATAGTGCCGAAGGATGGCCCAGCAGGACACATGCGCGCAGACTGAAATATCGGTGTGCTGCGCCATTGACGGGAAGCCCCAGACCGTCAGGGCGTGGCCGAGCAAGCTCACATTGTGTCTTGCTTGAATCACCATGCCGCTGGCACCCATCCGAACGTCCGGCGACAGGATCGACCGGCCTATCGTGCCGATGATAGTCGGTCGAAGAACCAGATAGCCAAAATAGTGATCACCTATTGTGCCTTCCGTGCTGTACAAGTCTAGCTTGTCGGCTGCGAAAGAAACGGTTTCATCGAACAAATGCAGCCGAACGCAGTCGTCGCGGTATCGCCGTCCCTTCTTCGTGTAGAAGTGGTAAAAGGTACTGCGATAATCTTTGTCGACATAGTCTCGCTCGATGAGTATGCCCTTTACCGCCGGCGATATTGACCCCTTTAGCTTTGAGGATGCTTCCTTAGGACCGAATTCAGGTTCAAGCAGGACTTCTAGGCAATCATAGTCCGCGTCGCTACCGATCGGCAGCCACTCATAAGTGGGAGCGATGAGCGTCGATGTCATTGCATTGCGTCTCGCAAGTTACGATGGCGTTCATTGGCTGCCAACTATTCAAAATTAACTATTTCGGTTTGAGACGTCTCGTCAACAGCGAAACGCCCCACACTTCTTTCCAACCCAACGAAAGAGAGACTGATTAGTCCAGCTCACGTCTAGCTTACGGCCATTTTCAGGGCCATGCATATTCCCGGTTCGTCCCACCTGGATCCGACAGGACTGATCGGGTCCCCGAAGATTTGCAGAATTCAGTTCGGCTAACGCATCAGGCGGTCTTCATGACTGCACCTTCGATGACGACGCCGGCGCTGACGTACTTCCACAGCGCGACGAGCAGCTTGCGAGCGAGCGCCACAATCGTCGCCTTCTTGAGGCGGCCGCCGTTGTGTTTGACCCGGTCCGGGAACCACAAGGTGAGCGCCGATCGCGGTTGATGGCGATGCCAGAGCCAAGCCGTCTGGATTAGCGTCGTCGCACCCTTGGATTGCCGGCTTTCGATATCCCCTAGTCGTGATCGACCGAGCCGCTCTGCCAGGGTCACGGCGCGAGGCCCGCATAGGCGGCGACCTGTCGCCGGTTGTCGAAGTGACGCGACAGTCGCTCCGACCACAGGACAGCGGCAAACTCCGGCCCGATGCCCTTCAGGTCGAGGCAGCATCGCCGGTGCCGGCAGACAACCTGCGTGGCCGCGAGCATGGCATCGCGCTCGGTCTCGACCGCCTTGATCTGCTCGAGCAGCAGTTCGAGCCAGTCGAGTTCCCGGCCGACCTGCGCCTGCAGATGGGCCGGCAAGGGCCGGCCGTCGCCGTCTTGAGCACCTCCAATCTCTTCCGCCGGTCGCGGCGCAGCGGCTCGTAGCCGGATACGCCTTGGGCGAACAGCAGGCCCTTGACGCGATTGACGTGTCGCACGCGCTCGTTCGTCAAGGCCTTGCGCTCACGCGAGATGCGCCGACGGTCCTCTTCTTCGGGCGCCCGCACCCGGAGCATCGCACACACCCGCGGCTCGCCTCGCTAGTAGGCCAGCAACGCGCGGGACCAGCGCCTCACCGTCGATCTTGTCGGTCTTGGCCCGGCGCCGCCGGCGCGAGGTTGCAATCAATGCCGGATCGACAACGTGGCTTTCGATTCCTTCGGCCTGCAGCACGCGATGGATCCAGAAGCCGTCGAGCCCGGCCTCCTGGATTGCGATGATCGGAAAGCGTCGTCCGGTGCGCGCCTGTGCCTTCCTGTGTTGAGCTCGGCAAAGCGCGCCAGCATGTCGGCGCCGGCCGCCACCATATGTTTCGACATCTTCTCCCCGCCGCCTGGCGACAGCGAGGTGATCAGCCATTTCGAGCGGCTCAATTCCAATGAGACGAAAATTGCGCCAAGATCGGTGCGAATAGCGGTCGGCGCTTTCGGTCGGTGAGCTGCAACGGGCATGCTTGTATCCAAGGGGTAAGGTGATTGTGTTTAAGCAACCGCACCTTACCACAGCGCAGGTCGCTATCCACCCTCCTCATAGGATCTACCTTTACGTGAAAGACGCGGAAGGTCAGTTCTTTCAGCGGACATCTTTCATCGGACTGGCCTTTCGTGTCGAAGCCGGGCAAGCAATGTCAGCCGATTAGCCGTGCGATGCTGTCGACTCTCAGAATGCGAGAAAAAGGGCTTGCGGTACAGGGTCGGGTACTCACGAGGTGAGTTGAGCAGAAATTCCGCAGTAGATCAACGATGCGGGTACCCAGTACGGCCAGTCCCCATCTGTGTACCGATAAGGCGCTCGATGTGACCGCCGAAGCGCAGCTCGCCCGGCGGTCGCCATTCGATCGCAATGCCGACATCCTGGCATCCTCTCTTGAAGGCTCGGCTGCGGAAGTCAGGACCGTTGTCGACATGCAGCGTATCCGGCAGGCCAGCAACGGGCCATGGTTTTGTGATCTGCGTTCTCTCAGCCATGCCGATTTGTCGAAGACAGAATGCAGCAGGCAAACGCTGGTCGAAAGCCGGGACGTTGCTTCCATCGTAAGGTAGAACCCAGTCACCATCCGGCTGGACACGTCCATCGCCAGTGTCAGCCACGGTCGACCGACCGGCTGCCGAGTTTGCTCGTCGACGACAAAGAGTATGGTCGATCTCGACCACCTCCAGGGGACGGGAGACCTCAAACGATCTAGGAACGGCCGTTGTCGCCTTCACGATCCTCTGTTTGCCGCGTCGCTTTGCGCATTTCTGGAGGTCGATGTCCTCAAAGCGAGCCACTATCGTCCGCCTATGCGGCGACTTCAGCCCAGCCGACATGCGGACCAGCTGCGAGACCGTCGGCCGGTTGCGATTCAGGTAGGATGCGTTGATCGTCGTCCGGACGATTTACTCTCGTTCATAGTCCAGGACACGATGACCCTCCGGCCGTCCGCGCTGACGATCCACCAGCGACAGGACGGTCCCTCCGCCGCGGAACAGCGTGATTAGACGGCAGGCTGCGACACGAGGCGGGGTCGTGACCGCTGAAACATTACGCGAGGCCTATGGTGTGAGGTTCAGCGTCATGACATCGATGAAGAATCTCACGCAGCCGATCCCCGGCGGCGCTGCACGGGGCGGCCGACCTGCGGTTAGTTTGCGCATAAAGCACGGCCGCCTCGAAAGCCCGACACGGAATATCGGGATAGTCCTCCAGGAGCGTCTGGATCGTGTCGCCGGAGGTGAGGCGACCATGGATCGCGCTGACGGTGAGCCGCGGACCCTTTATTACCGGACGCCCGCCTTGCACACCTTCGGCAGTCTCAATGAAGGCATCGCGGTCGGGCGGCGGTGGGTGTCGCAGTAAGGGGTTGTGTCGAGACAGGTAACGCAGTTGGCTTCGATGGAGAAGGTCGGACCGATCTCGCTCGCGTGCCAGGCGCTTGATAGGCTTGCCAACAACGCGGCCAGGTTCGGCGGTTCGAATGCGGTCTGTGGCGGGGTTTCGCCGTCAGCTAGGGGGCGCCAGATAAGCCTGCACAGCTCGTATCTCCTCGCGGATCGAGGTCAGTGGCGATCTCGCGCAGCTGATCTTGGCCGCAACGGTTGACGAGCTAGTCGCAATAGGTTCGCGCTCGAGTGCGCCGGACGCACCGCGCGCCTTGCCGCAAGTATGAAGCGCGACGCTGTTGTCGCTGCCCTCGAACGCGGTGGCAAGGCCGCGATCGTACGGGCCTAGATGCCAGTGGCGTACCATGGTCGACGACGATGAATGCCTCGTGCCGATCGGCAAGTTCGACCAAGCTCTCGATAGGCGCGCCAGCGCGTGATCGCATCCTCAATAGCAGGGACGCGGTTGTTCGCGGCCAGCATGAAAGAACGGACTTGCCAAGGCTTGTCGCTCATGCTGCGACCGGCAAGCTTCGGCTGTGTGAATGCTATCGCACCATTCATTGCTACTGCTCCTTGGGGCGGGCAGAAACCACAATTTGCTGAATGGTTTGAATCTCGCGCCTCATCCACCTCAGGAGCTTCGGAATCCGCTCTTGTGGCATCTGTGCAGTTGTCGCCTTGATAGCCAAGGCCCCAACGACATCCCTGCCAGGCGGTCGGATCGGCAACGCTAGTGATGAAATTCCAGTTACGAGATGGCCCTGATCTAGTGCATATCCTAGCTTCCGGATGCCCGGTAGTTGGTGCCGGATCTCCTCTGCACTTAGGCCGTTGAAAGCGTGGTAGAGGTGAGCGTCGGCGCTTATGATTCCATTGGCTTCTTCAGGCAGCAGAAAAGCCAGAATTGCAAGGGTTGCTGAACCGACCCCCAGCGGCACCTTACACGTGTGACGGGCCACGCTGTCAATGGGGTAGGTTCCCTCTTGCCTGTCTAAGCACACACTATGGAAGCCGCTTCGC
This sequence comes from Mesorhizobium sp. WSM4807, assembly GCF_055811615.1. Classification (NCBI taxonomy): domain Bacteria; kingdom Pseudomonadati; phylum Pseudomonadota; class Alphaproteobacteria; order Hyphomicrobiales; family Phyllobacteriaceae; genus Mesorhizobium; species Mesorhizobium sp. WSM4807. The sequence goes on along the minus strand of NZ_JBVVQY010000008.1, from coordinate 221,556 downwards.
GCCACCAGAGAGACAGAATTCCCCGTTTTGGCTGCCAGCCGTAATAGCGCGGGGCGGCAGCAACGACGTAAGGTCGTGCTTTCAACGGCCTTGACACCGAGCGTGTATAATAACAAACCCAAGCGGTAACGCCTCGTTGAGGAATCCCTCTCAAGTAGTGAATGCCGCTCCAGCGCGCTAACGATCCGATGCGTTGTTGACATGGTGAGACCGAAAGTTTTCGCCATTTCGTGCACGCGCGCTCCTTCGTCCCCCATCTCGGCAAGATAGTTTAGAAGGGCCACTGAGCGGTCGAGAAGCTGTGCGCCTTTTACTTCTTCTGGTTCAATCTTGTTGATTTGCTTTCTCATGATGGCACCCTCAAGGTTGTAAAACGGGTCGACTGCCAGGGTACTTCGTGGAGAAAAGGTGTTCCAAGTTCTGCCGGAGGCCGGCTGTCTTTTGCAATCAGGCGAGACGCTTGCGGTGGCAGACAACTTATCGAGGGCTGGGAGGTTGAGAGGGCTCAGATGGAACAAACAGCTGTACATTGGCAGGCCAGGGCGCGATTATTGTAGTCGGGCGGCGCGAGTGGCGCCTATGATTGAAGGCGGTCGCAATATTCGGCGTATTTGGCTGCCAACTCATCTGCGCGGTTTTCGCACTCATCCAGCGCCATTGCTTCGCAATCATAGCCGAGCAGCTCACGCAGGATTCCTGCCGATTCTCTCGTGAAGCGCACGGTACCGTCGCTTTCGATCGCCTCGATCCCATCGTACTTCTGGCATTGCGAATTGATCTCCACGGCATTGTCCAGGGACAAGCCTTCAGGCAGTTCGATCGAAATACCAGTTGGAGCAATCCTAACGGGATAGCCCCCCATGAGACCTAGTGGTCCCGGCGCGTGAACAACGCGTTCCAAGTGATCGGCAAACGCACGTAGAATCGCTATCGCTGACGAAGCGGTGACGGATTGGCCTGCAAGACCTTTCACTCGGCGAAAACGTCCGGCCACGTTCGCGAAGATTTCATTGTGCCCCAGTTCCTGTGGATTAACTTCCTGGCCGTTCCGATATATGGTCAGGTGATAGGGCGCTCCGTCCGTGGAGCCGGTGCTCGGCATACGATAACTCACATAATGTTGGGCAAAAAACTGCACGTCCACCGCGTTCAGTTCGCAACCCAGAAGATGTGCTGCTGCCAACCTGATGCCCGGGACGGCATTTGCGATGTTGCCGATCCCAATTGTCGGCGAGAGACCCTCGGCCGCAAGCGCGGCATTCGTCACGTCAGGGTAGGACGCGTTTACAACAATGCTCTCCACACCAGCTTGCCGCACAGCCCTCATGAGGCGTCGTACGAGCACTAGATGCATAGGCGTCCATACGCCCCCGCGTGCTCGATCGAGCTGCTGATGGGCATCGGTCGGCAATTGCGTTATCCGCCACCAAGAATGCAAAGTCGTGGCATTAAAAATTATATCAGGACGAAGGGCCGCTAGACGCTCTGCTGTCGCCTCTGTGTTCATCAAATCCAGCGGAACTATCTTAATGGCCGGAGAGAGCCCGAGGTTGACGGCGGTGTACGCTGAGAGGTTGACCCTCAAGGAGGCCCGCTGCAGATCTCGTGCTCCAACGTGCAGATCGTAGGGTCTGCCACTTTGGCAGAGAAAGTCGAGAACGGCCCCACCAAGTACGCCATGCCCAACAATCAGAATCTTTACCTGGCCATTCACTGCAGATCTCCGCCTTCTTTGCCGAAGAACGTCTTAAAGTGGGATTTGCAAGGATGAAAGAGGAGTTCTGTGAATTTTATGTTGCACGTGTGAAACAATCGTGCATGTAACTTTACATTACATTATACTCTCTCTAATGGACTTTTGGCGATTTCGTTGTTCTTATATGGATATGATTAATTAAGCTGATACTTGCTGGCGTGTGGCGGGAGGTGTGGAGTGCGACCGAGCTTTTCGATGTAACTGTGTACATGTCGCCCGACGAATTTGCGGTGCTTCGAAGTGCGTGCCGAGGACGGTGGAGAGCAAGACATGTTGACCTCGGTACGACCTGCCGATGTTGTGCTCGAAATCGATCTCAGCGCAATTCAGGCGAACTTTCAGACTATATCGGCCCTCGTTGGGCCACAGGTAAGGGTAGCCGCTGTCGTTAAAAGCGACGCCTACGGGCTTGGGTTGGTTAAGGTTGCAGGCGCGCTCATTGACGCCGGATGTGATCTGCTCTTCGTCGGCAATCTGCACGAAGCGCTGCTTCTGAGGTCTTCCCACACGGGCGCGGCAGTGGCGGTTTTGTGCGATGAGGTTGCGAGGTACGGCGAACACTATCGATCGAACGGCCTTATACCAGTTGTGAACAATTGTGCCGAACTGGATGCCATTAGCGGCGCACGGGAGCCGCAAACATACTTCCTCAACGTGGAAACTGGGCTCTCTCGGCTTGGCCTCGCTTTCGATGACGTACGGCGCATATATCTTGGTGGTATCTTCAAGCGGCGTCCGCCTTCGGTCGTACTCAGCCACCTCGCATGCAGCGAACGCCCTGGGGACGCAATGAATTTGCTACAAAGGAACCGCTTTCGGGCGACGTCAGATCTGCTCAAACCGACACTTCTCAGTCTCGCGGCCTCCGCCGGTGTGTGGCTAGGGGAGCGCTATCACTTCGATATGGTGCGGGTGGGCTCGGCACTTTACGGACTTAACAATGCCGGCATCCGGCCAAATCCTTTAAAGCCCGTTGTCAGCATCAAGGCAAAAACACTCGAGGTGCGCAATGTACCAAGGGGTGAGGCAGTTGGCTACGGTGCAACTTTTCGAACGGGCCGAGCCAGCCGCATAGCGATCGTCGGGATCGGCTACAAGCATGCCCTTCCATGGGCCTGCGCCAACAAGATATCCGTCCGGTTTGCTGGATATTCTGCTCCATTAGTCGGAAGGGTGTCCATGGAATGCATAACAATCGATGTAACGGATGTTCCTGAAACGCTTTGTGGTCCGGGTACGGATGTGGAACTGCTGGGTGACGATTTCACCGTCGATGACCTTGCCGCGACCGCTGGAATTCATCCACAAGAACTGCTCACGCGGCTTGGTGTCGGTTGCGCGAGGCGGTATCTGAATAGTTATTCTGCATCTGCGGGATCCCGGGGCAGTTTTACCAATGCGGGGCCATGACCACGATCCGCGCGCCATCCGTGGCTAGAGTGAAGAGGCCCGACTGTATTGCTTCAACATAGTTAAAGTAAGGGGCTTTTTTTGCCACGATCTCTGCAGTCGCGTGGAGCACCGCCGGGCTGTTCGTCAGGGTTCTGCCTCTTGACGCTTTGCGGCGGCGTTCCTGGCAATTCATCTCTTTGTAGATGGGCCAAGACATAGCCTTCGCCCAACAAGGCGAGGGGTGATTGTTGCAGCCCTCGATGTCAATGGCCATGCTAGCGTTCATCCACACGTGTCAGTTAACCTCGATCGCCAACGTAGCAGCCCTCTATGGGACGACACCGGTCTTCACTGCTATCCTGGGGTGGGCTTTGGTTAGGAGAGAAAAATCGTCCTGCGACCCTGTTGGCAATAGCAACGATGGCCGCAGGTACCTGCGTGCTCGTGCGGGAAACAGGTCTAGACTCCGAATTTATCGGCAACGCTCTCGCCGTCGCCATGACCTTCATTCCAACCTTTTCGTCTCGCTGCTCAGCTTGTGCTTTGCTGCGCCTGTATCATCAAGGCTGGGACATCTGGTATATCTTGCGCTTTTTGGCCTGCCGCAAGTGGGATTGGCTTGTGTTTTATTCGGCTGGCGCTCGTCGCGTTCCAGCTTCGCAAGCCGCCTTGATTGGAGCGCTAAAAACGTCGCGCTCCATTTTAGTGTGGCTCGCATTCGACGAGACACATTCCCTGTCTACCCTGGTTGGGGTGAGATCATTACGGCATCAAAATTTGAAGACGTTCTACCAATGGCCGGATTCACGGCGCGCCCCTAACGCTGATGTATGACTGTCTTAGGAGTTGCAGGCAGGCGTGAAAAAAGGAGCTAAAATCAGTGAAAAGTTCGCAATCGCCAATCATAATCGAAGGCATCGCGGGGATCATAGAAAAATATCGTGCCGTTGTTCTGGATGTATGGGGCGTCTTGCACGACGGGAGAGTTGCCTTTCCTCATGCGATAACTGCGCTGAAGGGTTTGCGAAACAAGCGGCTCGAAATTTGCCTCCTGTCGAACTCCCCCCGTCGTGCCAACCAAGTTGCGGAATACCTAGAGTCGATAGGAATAGATCCATCTCAGTATAACTATATCGTCACATCCGGAGAGCTGGTTTACAAGGCGCTAGAAAATGTGTCAGACGACTGGCATAGAGCACTAGCTGCTCGCTACTTCCATTTCGGACCACCTGAGCTGGCAGGTTTGCTCCGGGGGTTAGACCGATTCGAGGTTTCCTCAGCTCGGGACGCCGACTTTATTTTGACCACCGGGGGGAGCAGCCAGTCGCCAGATGAAGTTGCGGCATTGTTGAAGGAATGTGCTTTGCGCAAACTTCCAATGGTCTGCGCGAATCCCGATCTGGTCGTTTTAGTTGGCGATCAACTTGTTGCTTGTGCCGGAGCGCTAGCCGAGCAGTACGAAGCGCTGGGAGGCCACGTTTTCTACCATGGAAAGCCGTATTCATCGGCTTACCAACTCGCCCTCGACCTCCTCGGCTACGAAAGACATGAAGTGCTCGCAGTCGGTGATTCGCTGCGGACCGACGTCGCGGGTGGTCGAAACGAGGGCATGGACGTGCTCTTTATCGCCAGCGGCATACATAAGGACGCTGCTGATCACTTCAAAGCAGGCAAATTCCCCAGTGCGCTCCAAGAGTTCTTTGCGGGAGAGCCAGTCGTTCCCACGTTCGCTGCTTCCCTCTTTAGGTGGTAGGAGAGAAAAGGTGACGGGTACAACCACCCTTGGCAAGTTAGCCTGAAAAATCCACGGTGGTTGGTTGGCGGATGTGGCGCGCCGATCCGAACTATTTCCCGGAGACAGGATTGAAGGTCTGTGCAAACTCGTTCGGCGTTTGCCATCCGATCTGCGAATGAGGCCGCACGCTGTTGTACAACTCGGCGACGGAACACCCACGGAACCACCCCCGGAGCGCGGGCTTCTCTATCCATGGCATCCTTGGGCGGGTCGCCAGGTCCATATTCATGAAGTGATCGACGAGAACAAAGCAGAGTTTTCCGCTGCGGTCTTTCTGGCCGGGTATCGGATCGCTGGCCGGAGGTTCCCGGGTGGATGTTCGATCGGAGCCTCAGCGCTAGCTGGCGCATTATGACTGCTCCGCACGTCTACCTTGCCCGCGCTGGGCATCCTGGCGAAACTGCTCCACGACACGGGGGGCCATCGCAATCGCCGGAGATGGGCGCAGCATTGGGCTGTCACGCGAATCGGGAGATGTCCATGCCGCGCCAGCCCACGACCTACCAGTCCGATCTGCTCTCGAAGCCGAACGACGCCGACACGGTGCAGACGCCGTAATGGCAGGCGCTGCCGGCCGAGGCGCGCCGATCAGTGACGAAGCTTATGGTCAGCCTGATGCTCGGACACGTCGACGGCGAGGATTCCGCAAAACGGGAGGGCGCGAACGATGCATGAACAATTGGGCCCCGCATCATCTGGAGGGCAAAGCGATCCTCTATGTGCGGCAGTTGTCAGCACATCAGGTCCTGCACAATCGCAAGAGCAGCATGCTTCAATATGCGATGCGCGACCGCCTGACGGTCCTTGGCTAGCCTCGCGTAGAGACGATCGATACGATCTCAGCCGTTCCGCGGCCGCCGGCGTGGTACGCGCCGGCTTCAATCGGAATGGTCGCCGAGATCTGTCTCGGCAAGGTCGGAGCGGTTCCGGCACGGGAGGTGTCGCGGCATACGAGGCGTCCGCTCGCCGATCTTCGCCCGTGCGATCCACCGGATCGTACTCGATATGCCGACGCCGAACCCGCGCCGCTGCCTGCCGGGCCGACATGCGTCCGAAGCCTTGAAGACCCGCGATCGAAGATCGTCGCTCAGTGCTCTTCCCATCATCCACCTCATCAAAGTGGATGTTGAATCACCCGCCAAGCCCCACGTCACTTGATCGCGGGACGTGCTCTAGGCGATTGGTGCTGTTGCGAAAACGGGAGCGAATGATGCAAGGCTCCCGATCACCAGGAAGCACTGCAACGCTTCGTTCCGATCTTCTCGGCTCCTCGCAATTCATCATCCCGCCCCGCTCAAAACGCTCCGCTCTCTCGCTGCACATATTTACCGCCTGCAGGTTATGGCGGAATGGAAAGGCTGTGGCTGTGTTCGGCCAAGATCAGTGCTAAATATCATTATATGCAAAAAAACACTTGAAGATCCCATAATATGAGAGTACGCATCGATGCACTGCCGAGGTGAGGCGTGCGTCGGCGCCGTGGGCGGCCGGGGTGGCATTAAGCTCGAGAAGCAGGTTCTAATCACTGAGAATGATGGAGAGAACCTAACTAAGTGCCCGCTCGATGCTGCCCTGATGGCTTAATCAACGTTCAGATCTGAGCGGGACGTGTTCTGCTCACCAGGTATTCAGATGAACCTTGTCAAACATTCCGAGAATCTTTTCGAATTCAAAGATACCTGCAACGTTTTTGTGGTGAAAAGTGGCAGGGACTGTGTCTTGATAGATGCGGGGTCAGGCGCCGTGCTTGAACATCTTCAAAGTATCGGAGTGGACAGAGTGGTGTGGGTACTTCATACCCACCATCATCGTGACCAATGCTGGGGGACCCACTTGGTCAGGGCGAGCGGCGCACAGATTGCCGTTCCCGAATTCGAACGGCATTTGTTTGATGATGTTGAAGCGCGTTGGCGAATCCGGGCAGTATTTGACAACTATAATGATACCAATACGTTTTTCTCCCTTGCACAAAATGTTTCGGTCGATGCGGCACTAAAAGACTACGAAAATTTCGTTTGGAACGAATACAATTTCTACGTGTTGCCGGCCAAGGGTCACAGTTACGGCATGGTCACCCTAATCGCCGAGGTGGATGGGCAAAGAGTTGCTTTCACCGGCGACCTGATGGCAAGCGGTGGCAAACTGTATCAGCTCCATGCCATGGAGTACGCCTACGCCGATATGATCGGCGTACAGTTCACTATGCAGTCCATACTTGCCCTAAAGAAGCAGCAAGTCGCGATCGCATATCCGTCGCATGGCAAAGCCATCATCAACCCCAACGAGGACATTGTTAGTCTTGAGAAAAGGCTGGAAGCACTTGCTAACTTGGGCAGGCTATACACCTCAGGGCTAAATAGCAAATTCCCCGAGTGGCAAACGGTCCGCGAGAGCAGACTGCAGAAGATATCAGAACACTTGCTTTGGGGAGGGCCGTACACCTGCTCTAATTTCTATATCGTGCTTAGCGGGGTTGGACACGCGCTACTCATTGATTACGGCTTGGCTTCCGACGCACATCTCCATTTTGGGGTCGAGCACGAAGGCATACAGGCGCTGCGATTTGTCGAACACCACCTCGATCAGCTGCGGGATGACTATGGCATAGACCATATCGAGGTCGTAATACCTACGCATATTCACGACGATCATACGTGTGGAATTCCATTCCTTCAGCGCAACTTTGGAACCCAATGCTGGGCCCTTGATTGTGTCGCGGAGGTAATCGCTAACCCGTCCGATTGGGCAAGTACGCCCTGCTGCTTCAACAAGCCAATCAGCGTATCAAAGGTGCTGCGTGATGGTGAAGCCTTCCATTGGCGAGGGCACGAGTTCGAAATTTACTACGCACCCGGCCAAACCGAGTATCACTCAATGATTCTTGGCTTGATCGACGGTAAGCGGGTCTTGTTTAGCGGAGACAACGTCACCCTCTGCAATCCCAGGACAGAGCACGTCAATCATGATATTCCCGTCCAGACTAATATCATGCGTAATAGCTTCCAACTGGCAATGCACCGCCGTTGCGCTGAGGTGATGCAGACAACACATCCAGATTTTCTCTGTCCAGGTCACGGGGAATTAATCCAGATGGATAATTCTCGGCTCACAGAGTACTTGGACTACGTTGAAAGGAAGGAAATTGCTTTTCGCGAGGTTGTCAACGAACCTGCAGATCACTTTATCGATTTATTCTGGGCTCGCATGCTTCCTTATGTTGCCCAAGTGCCTCCGAGCAGCGAAATCATCTACACAATCAAGGTCCGCAACAATCTTGACCGCGCTGCCGTATACAGCGCTCGACTTCTGCCGGCGCCGGACTGGGTCTGCCGCCAGGGCATACAAAGCGTTGCCCTTGGGCCGTCAGAACACGGTGAAATTGTCTTCACGGCTGTTGCACCGGGAGATGTGGATCCAAAACGGAGGCTTATGACCGCCGAGATCCTCATCGATGGATTATCGTATGGGCCAATCTGTGAGGCTCTCGTCTCGGTTTCAGGCAGGGATCGTCATCCGTGCCAATCCTAGTTAGCCATAAGAGCTTGCATCACGACCACCAGCAAACGACGATCGAGACTCCGGCGGATATTGAACCGGACTGACAACCGCTTTGGCTGGGGATCTGTTCCAACCTTTTGATCGCCAGCGCTGTGGCATGGAGCCTTCGACCATTTTCGGAAGCTTGCGATGTTCCGCAAGCGTAGCGTAACCGGCAAATGGCATCTCGACGAGACTCGACTTACATCAAGATCCGCGGCCGTTGGATGTATCCAGCGTTATCAATTTAACTCGCGTTCAGGGATTTGCCGCATAGACCCGATGGCATGAACACCGCGACCGTCAGCTACAAGCGCCAATGGTTTCCCGCCGCAGATCATCGCCCATGCAGTCTGGCTCTACTACAGATTCCCTTGAGCCTGCGTCTGGTCGAGGAAATGCTGCTGGAGCAGGGGATCGTGGTTTCCTACGATATGAGACAATCCGCCGGTGGGCATCAAATTCGGTCCGGATTACGTTCGCCGCTTGCGCCGCAAGCAGCGCAGGCGAACCGATGTCTGGCACCTGGACGAGGTCGTCTCACCGTCGTCTGCAGGAAACACTGGTTGTGGCGCGCCGTCGACCAGGATGGCTATGTGCTCGACGAGATCGTTCAGAACCGTCGCAACACCAAAGCGGCCAAGCGCTTGCTGATGCGGCTGCTGAAGAAGCAAGGCGTCGCGCCGAAGCGCAGGATCACCGACAAGCTGCGCTCCTATGGAGCACCCAGGCGACAGGTGCCGTTGCGAAAACGGAAGCGAATGATGCAAGCAAGGCTTCCGATCACCAGGAGCACTGCAACGCTTCGTTTCGATCTTCTCGGCTCTGCGCAATCTCTTCATCCCGCCCCGCCCAAAACGCTCCGCTCTCGCTACACATATTCACCGCCTGCAGGCCATGGCGGAATGGAAAGCTGTGGCCGTGTTCAGCTGACATCAGCGGCCGCAGGTCTCAACGCGTTTATACGCAGACAACGCGACATCGCCGTTAATCGGCTTTGTACTGCAGGGGCTCGCGATCTAGTGCCTCCTGTCATCCAGGGCGTGCGTCCCAATAGCCTTCCTCTCTCAAGTTTGTCAGCTTAGCTGGCAATCGAAATATCGTGTGGGTTCATCGTGCGTTCGATTTCGTCGATTTCACGTCGCAGAATCTGAACGAAGTCGCCTACGCTGCTCCTCCGCAGCCTTGCGCTTGTCATGTTGATGGCGAGCGCGCCTGCTACATTTCCGCTTTCTAGGATGATTGGCACCGCTATCGCGGAAATTCCTTCCACAAGGTGCCCGTCATCGACGGCATAGCCGCGCCTGCGGATATCTGGCAGCGCATGCCTGATCTCGTCCGCTGTCAATCCATGGTAGCGCTCGAATTGTGGAGCGTTGGTTTCTAGAATGACCTCGGCTTGGTTTAGTGGCAGCATGGCCAAGATCGCCTGGCTAGCGGGGCCAACCCCAAGGGGTATCTGGCCACCGACCTGTCCCGTGAGGCTGTCGATCCGGTAGCCACCGTCCTGTCGGTCGACGCAGACGGTATTGAAGCCGTTGCGAGCCATAAGAAAAACAGTATCACCCGTTTCGGCCGCAATCCGCATCAAAGCAGGATGACAAACCCGTCGCATACCCGTCGTGTCCGCGGCCTTGGCTCCGAGCGCAAAAAGGGCCAGCCCCAATCTGTACCGCTTTGTTGTCTCGTCGCGCTCGATGTAGCGATGCCGCTCAAGGCCGGTGATGATGCGATGTGCCGTTGACATATTTAAGCCGAAGGCTTCGGCAATCTCGGAAACCCGCGCACCGCCACGGCCGAGCTCTCCAAGATGATTCAAGATAGCGATGGAGCGATCGAGCAATTGCGTTCCGGTCGCCTTCTCCTCGCTTTCAGTCGTCGTCTTCACGTGCACCTCGATCAACAAGCCGGCGGATCAAAACGATCCACAGGGTCGTCGCCCCATTATCACGACAGCCTTCAACGAGGCTAGCTACAGGGGCTACCAGCTCTTTGCCTCGAGCCAGGCTCGTCTATCGACGAAACGCGTGGTCGCTGCAGAGTCTCCATGAGGCTCCCTAGCTCCCCCTCTCGGAGATCCCGGAATGCCGCCAGAAACATTTCCAGATGCTGCTCTTCCAGTCTGCCCTGTGCGACGTTTCGAAACTTGTTCTTCAAGGTAGCCCAGCCCATCGGATTTGTCGGCTCCCCCATTGGGGCGAGAACCTCCTTAGACAGCCGCTCTTTCTTGGTCCTTATTACCACGCGTGCTGGAACGGATTGAGGGAATGCCGCGTCAAAATCGGGATCGACCCGCAACTCAATTCGCCTCGCAAGTGCGATCGTATCGGAATGATCTAAGTCCCTGTTCGTGATCTGCACGAGTGCTTCGGCTCCTTTTGTCAGCGCCATGGCCACACAAAATGGGACGCTATATTGGGCGGATTCCGTTGTGCGCGGCGCCACTTCGTTATTGAGACGAAGTGCCCAAGAAAACGTTTCTATTTCTATCGACTGTATTTCGGTGGCATGCAGCCCATGCTCAGCCTTAAGAGCCAGCACAGAATCAATCGCCGAATGCGCCCAACGGCAACAACCGTAAGGCTTGAAATAAATGCCGTTGATTGCCCAATCGGTTCCAAGCCCATCGAGTAGGCGACCGCGATCGAAGACTCTTTCGTTGTCCAGCAGGTCGTCCGGCCCGGTAAAGCCTTGGGCCGCGAGTTCGACCGCAACGAGAGCTGTAGCGGTTGCCCATGGGATCCCTTCTTTCACATGGTTGCCCATCACCTTCGAGTATGCGATCGCGGAAAGGTTCGGCGCAGTCGAGCCAGCTATAGCAATGGCCTGCTCGATTGCAAGGGGCTCAAGACCGCGCAACCACGCTGCCGCGGCGGCAGCCCCGTAGCCAACCCATGGGCCTGAAACGAGTGTCGTCAGGGTCGCGAAATCCCGCGAGGCAGCCACGCGGATGGCGATTTCATAGCCGAGCGCGATCGCGGGTAATATCCGGTTGGTCGGACATTTGAGTTCCGCTGCTGTGGCTATAACAGCGGGAATGATCGACGCCCCGGGATGTCCGGCCGCCGCTCGATGACCATCGTCTAGATCGAGGCTCGACGCACTTGTTGAATTAACAAAGGCCGCGCCGGCCGCGCTGGTGCGATGCTTGGTGAACCAAATTGGGGTATTTCCATGCTGCCAGATCATCAAAGCCGCATTTCGTGCTGCGACCGTCGCATCTTCATTGACGCCGGCGAGCGCAGCTGTCGCCAAATCCAGAACCGCCGCTTTCGCTTGTTCCACAGCGGGACCGTCGATGTAGCTTACCTCAGAAAGAAAATCTGCAAAGTGTCGGGCAATGGTCATGGGCGGTTGCCACCTGTGAACGGGATCGAAGGCTATTCGATAATTTTTATCATTATCTGAAAACAAACGCTTGTAAATCCCATAATATGGAAGTATGGATTATGCGTGGATGTCGAGTTGGCAGGCTGAGACCGATGGTAGATCGCACTTTAAGTCAGTCGGAAGGGCTCCTGGCAGCCGTTGCTACCTCTGGACAGCGTCGGGTTGGCATTGGTCAAGTTGAGACACCCGGACGACAGGTTTACCCCAAGTCGTGGAGCCGGAACCAAGCCCGCTGCTCCTCGGTGACGAGCAGCGGCTCAGGCGGCCTTCACGGATCGCGTGGTCAAGACGGCACCCTCCCGCCGATTGCGCCCCGTTCCGCGAAGGCCGCCACCTTCGTCTCTTTATTTCAGCACTTTAAATGCACATGCATGGGATGAGCAAATGACCGGCAACCGGCAAGCGTTTACAACCGAAGAATTCAAGACGCGCGTAGCGCAGGTGCAGTCAGAAATGTCGGTGCGGGGCATCGATATTCTTTTGCTGCACGCTCCGGAAAACATCTACTACCTCACCGGGCACCAGACGTCAGGTTATTTCGCCTATCAGACCGTGGTGCTCGCCCAGACTGGACATCCGCAACTGCTGTTACGCTTTCTGGAAAAGGGCAATGTCGACGAATACTCGTGGCTGCCGGATGCCTCTACCTGGAAGGAGGGCGACGACCTCGTCCAGAAAACGCTCGCCCTGGTGCGCGGTTTCGGAACCGCCGGCAAACGCATCGGACTGGAGAAAAGGTCCTGGTTTTTGACATCGGCCATCGCAGATGCACTGACCAATGGACTTAGCGATGCCACCATTGTGGATGCAAGTTTACTTGTCGATCGTGTTCGCGTGATCAAGTCATCCGCCGAGGTGGGCTACATCCGGCGTGCAGCGCAAATCGCCGAGATCGAGCAGCAAGTCGCGTTTGCCACCATTTGCGATGGAGCCACGGAGGCCCAGGTTGCTGCTGCGGTTTTCGCGGCCGGCGTTAACGCCGGGTGCGAGTATACCGGCTTGCCCCACCATATCATGTCTGGATACCGCTATAACGTCTGCCATGCGAACTGGAGCCCAAAGATCATTCGGCGTGGGGAATTGGTACTTTTCGAGCTCTACGGTTGTGTCGAACGCTATCATGCTACACAGATGCGCACGGTGGCCATCGGCCACGCGTCGGACGAGGTAAGGCGGGCCGCCGACATCGTTGTTGCCGCTCAGGATGCCGGCATTGCAGCTATGAAACCCGGAGCGTCAGCCCGCGAAGTTGATGCTTTGGTGCGGCAGCCAATCCGCAAGATCAGACCGGAATATTACAACCGCAGCGGCTACTCGACCGGCATTGGCTTCCCACCCAAGACCGCCGAATGGGAAGCACTCGACTTTAACGAGCAACAAGATTGGGAACTGAAGGAGGGCATGGCCTTCCATATGCTGGCACTGGCCTGCGGGTTCGGCATCAGTGAGACGGTGGTCGTGACCAGCAACGGAGTTGAGCGCCTGACAGGCTCAAATAGGCGCGCACTTCTGGTCAAGTGATCAGAAACTAAGAGGGATTCTAACAAAGGGAGTAAGAACATGATAGACAAAATCCTCAATATCCGCGTTGGCCGCAGAGGCTTTCTTGCTGGCTCGGCTGCAATAGCGGCGGCAGCGCTGCCATCCCCTCTCATCAAATCCGCCTCTGCACAGGAGTTTGCAGGAAAGCAGATTAGAGTCCTTACCTGGTCCGATCCGACTGGCCAGGCTGCTGTTAAGCACATCATGCAAACCTTCGAGGCAAAGACCGGCGCCAAGGTCATCGCCGACCTGACCGGCACCACCTCAGATATGATTGCGAAGATCAAAGCGTCTGCATCCAAGCCGCAATTTGATGTCGTCATCCTATCGGGGTTTGGCGCGGACGCTTTGGCCGAAGCCGGACTTCTAGAAAAGCCCGATACCAGCGCAGTCCCCAACCTGTCCCGCGTCGATTCCAAGTATCAAACCGGTGCCAATGGGCATGGTATCGGCTATTTCCTGTGGAGCGATGGCCTGATCTACAATACGAAGCGCTATCCTTCACCACCGAAGTCCTACGATGTGATCTGGGACCCGGCCAACGAGGGTAAGATCGTACTTCCCACGCCGGACAATCTCAACGCGCTTGAGCTGATAATTGTAGCAGCGAAGGCCGCTGGCGGCGACCTCAAGAATCCTGACCCTGGATTCGAACTGCTGAAAAAGCTCAAGGGTAAGAGCTTGGCCATCGCGACGAACTCGAATCAAATCGCCGACTTGTTCCGTTCGGACTCTGTGAATGCGGCAGGTGTAATATCCCCTCTCACGTTCTCGGCGTTCATTCCAAAGCCGGAGTTCAACATGAGTGGCACGTACGATCTGGCCGAAGGTTTCTTCGTGGATCTTCAGTACATGGTTGTCCCGAAAGGACACCCAGGCGATGCTGCAACCGTCAATGCATTCCTTAATCACGCTCTTGACCCAGTGGTGCAAGGGAAGATGGCCGAAGAGGTCTGGTACGGTCCAATCAACCAAGATGCGATTTTGTCGGACAAGGCAAAGAAAAGCCCGTTCATCCCAAGCCCGGAAGTGATCAAAGAACGCGCCAACCGACTGGATTCGGGCTTCCTGGCCTCGGTGCGTGACGACTGGATCCAGCGCTACACAGACGCAGTGATGTAAGATCACGTTCGGTGTTGGGCCGGTCACTCGGCCCAGCACCGGCCTGCATCATCTTTCAAGAACGCAATTCTGAGGTGACATGGAACAGAATCCTGTCCTTGAGATACGAAACCTTTCACGCACCTTCGCTCATGGTGCTGTGAGGGCTGTCGACCATATCGATCTCGACGTGCGCCCGGGCGAGATCATATCAATCCTCGGTCCCTCCGGCTGCGGTAAGACGACGATCATGCGCATCATTGCGGGATTGGATTCGCCGACTTCCGGAGAGGTTCGCATTCTCGGCAAGGACGTTGCGGGAAAGCCGCCGCACAAGCGCAATGTCGGCTTGGTCTTCCAGTCGTTGGCAATCTTTCCTCACATGAGCGTCAAACAAAATGTCGCCTTTGGCCTGCGCATGCAGGGTCTCGCCAGCAACCTGATTGAAACCAAGGTCGCCAAAGCGTTGGAACTCGTACAGCTTTCGCCCGAAAAATTTGCGGGACGACGGCCAAGCGAGCTGAGCGGAGGGCAGCTTCAGCGGGTAGCTTTGGCACGGACATTGGTGACTGAACCGGCGCTGGTCCTTTTCGACGAGCCAATGGCGGCACTCGACCGGCGCCTTCGCGATTACATGGCGGTCGAACTCAGGGCTATTCAAAAGCAGCTCGGCATTGCGGCGGTCTATGTTACGCACGACCAGGAAACGGCTTCGATGATGTCGGACCGCGTCATCATCATGAATGCTGGCAAGATCCTGCAAGCCGGGACCCCGGAGGAAATCTACGAGGCACCGAATTCCAGGTTCGTATCTGATTTTCTCGGCGACACCAACACCCTTCGCATTGCTCGCGTGCTCGATCAGGCGGATGGGACATCGCTGGTGCAGACCGATGCTGGGCTCGCAATTCGTGTCGCAAACTGCAGCGATATAGCTGAAGGAGCGTTTGTCATTTTTCGACCCGAGCAGACAGTCGTTCATTCCGCTGACCCTGGCGGCGCTTTTGAGGGCCGGGTGGCGTCGTCGCAGTTTCGCAGCGGTCTCTACTGCTGGCAGATTGTGCTCCCCGGCGGCAACACGCTTGTTGCGCAGTCGACCGAAAACAGACTTGCCTCATCTTCCGGCGATACTGCTTGGGTTACGATTGACCCGGGCAAAGCGAGAATCGTTAGCCAATGACCGCGATCGAGAACCCCATCGCTCCGCTTCCGTCGATGGAAAAAGACGCGCCGATCCGCAAGCCGCCGATCAGGCTCCTTCTTCTTCCGGCTGGCACGTTGATCGGTCTCCTCTTGGTCTGTGCGCTGGTCGTCCTGCGCATGAGTGTCGGAGAACGGAATGCCGAATGGACAGGCTGGAGTTTGACCGCCTACACGCAATTGGCCAGCTCCAGAAACATCGGCATCATAATAGACACAATCTGGATGGCACTGCTGAGTGCCCTGATAACAACGCTCGTAGCCCTCCCCATCGCGCTTTTCCTGACACGGACGACATCAGCATTTGCTCGGCGGCTCGTGCTAATTGCAATCCTGTTGCCTATGATCATCAGCCTGCTTGTGCAAAGCTTCGGCTGGATGGCTATTCTCGGGCCGAATGGGCTCCTCGACCAAGCTATTTCAGCCGCAACCGGAATCGAACGGCCCTTCTCGCTGCTCTTCAACCGCACGGGTGTCATGCTCGGACTTGTTCAGACGAGCATCCCGCTTGCTGTCTTGCCCACTGCCGCCGCGCTGCGCTCGGTTCCTGTATCGCTTGAAGAGGCAGCAGATGTTCTTGGAGCAAATCGGGTCAGAACCTATCGCCACATAATTCTGCCGTTGGCCTGGCCGGGTATGGCTGCGGGCGCCATTCTTGTCTTCGGGGTCAACACGGGTGCGTTTGTCGTGCCGTTGCTGCTGGGCGGGTTGAAGGTGACGACGATTGCGGTCGTAATCCGCGATCAGATGGGCACGTTTTCCAACTGGCCGCTCGGTGCAGCGCTATCGGTCTTGCTGATCCTGTTGGCACTCGCCGTGCAGTCGCTCAACCGCCTCATCGTGCGAACCAACGTGGAGATCAAGGGATGAGCATGCCGACCGCAACCGGGCGTGCCGGAATCGAGTGGCAGCTTGTCAAAGGCATCACTTGCTTGCTGCTGGCGCTGATGCTTGCACCAATCTGCATGGTCCTGGTGATCTCATTTACTAGCGGCGAGACGCTGCAATTTCCGCCGCCGGCGCTTTCACTGCGCTGGTATCAGCAGGTCTGGACAATGCTGGTCGGTCCCGACGCCGGGATCGGGAGATTGCGGGAGTCACTGCTTGTCAGCTTGGAAATCGCGGCGCTGACTGCGCTTGTGTGTGTGCTTGCTGGTGTCCCGGCTTCCTATGCGCTGGTCCGATATCGTTTCGTGGGTAAGACAGTTATCGAAGAATTGATCGGCCTGCCGGTGGTATTTCCAGCCGTAGTTCTGGGAATTGCGTTGCTGGTGCTGGTAAGCGCCTCCGGTCTCGATTTTGGTATTTTTCAGATCGTAGTCGCCCATTCGATCATCGGGCTGCCGTTCCTCATGCGCAACTGCATGGCGGCGATGCGGGGCATTGATCCCATGTTGGAGGAGGCTGCGATGACGCTTGGTGCTTCCGCGCCTAAGGTCTTTCGGGAGATCGTCTTGCCGCTTGCCAGTGGCGGTATCGCCTCTGGCGCCATCCTCGTCTTCATCTTGTCTTTCAACGAATTCACGCTGAGCTATTTTCTCTACTCCGTCGATGTCTTCCCGCTCTCCATCTGGCTTTTTCAACAGGCGAACACCTCCTTCAGCCCGGCGGTGTTTGCCGTGTCGTCGCTCATCGTCGTCGTCAACGTGGCGGCAGTCTTGGTCGTTGACGCGGTGATCGGAAGTCGCGGATCGGCTGCATAGCGGCATACCCGAGGATTCGTTCAATGACATTTGATCCGTTCTGGTCAATCGAGCAACTGTCGGATCTCTTCGCTCGGCGGGAACTGTCGTCCGTTGAAGCCGTAACCGAACTCTTCAGGCGCATAGCGATCTGGGATGGCCGGCTGCGCGCCTTCTGTCAGCTCGACGAGAACGGTGCTCTTGCACGCGCCCGGGCCGCGGACGAAGCACGAGCTAACGGAACTTCCACGTCCCCTCTGCTCGGCGTGCCGCTAGCCGTGAAGGACATCTTCGATCAGGCCGGGCATGGCACTCATGCTGGCTCCAAGGCTCTGAATGACAGGCTGCCAATCCGATCGGCAAATGCGGTCGAAAAGCTCGAATCCGCAGGCATGATCGCCATCGGCCGCACCAACATGGTCGAATTCGCCTACGGAGGATGGGGAACAAACCCAGTTCAGGGCGCGCCGTGCAATCCCTGGGGTCCGGACACTCACGTCGTTGCCGGAGGGTCAAGCAGCGGTTCGGCAGTAGCGATTGCTGGTGGGCTCGCCCCAGCCGCTTTGGGTACCGACACTGGCGGCTCGATCCGCACGCCTGCCGCCTGGTGCGGAATCGTCGGCCTCAAGACTTCAGTCGGGCTAGTCGGACGCGGCGGCGTCGTACCGCTATGCCCAACACATGACAGCGTCGGGCCGATGACCCGCACGGTCCGAGACGCCGCGCTTTTGCTGGAAGCCATGGTGGGGTCAGATCCTCGCGATGTCGCCACGTGGCACGTTCCCTCCGTGCGTTCACTTGCCACCATCGAGGACGGCGTGAAGGGCCTGCGGATCGGAATGCTCCACGAGCGGGATTTGGCAGGCGTCGAACCCGACATCCGGATGCTGCATGATCGCGCCATCGCCGATCTGACGGCTGTTGGCGCCCAATTCCACAAAATTGCTCTGCCATTGTCCATCAGCGATTATCTCGGCCGTGGCGGCGAAATCATGAGCGTCGAGAGCTATGCCCTTCTCAGTGCTTATGTCGACCATCCGGACAGCCTGGTGGATCCCGTCATTGCAGAACGCATCAGGCGCGGCCGCGACATCAGCGGACCAGCTTACTACCGCCTTCTCGAAACCCGCCGCTTGGCGCAGATCGGCTTTCAGGAAGCGGCAGCAGGATTTGACGCGTTCGTCGCGCCTGGCTCCCATCGAAGTCCCGTACCGCTTGCCGAAGTAGACGAAAGCCAGCCTCCCAATCATTTTGGAAGACTGGTGAACTATCTCGATCTGGCCAGCCTGGTAGTCCCGGTCGGATTGACATCAAATGGCCTGCCAGCTGGCCTGCAGATTGTTGTCAGGAAATTCGACGATGCCTTGGCACTTCGGATCGGAAGGACGTTGGAACGTGAGCGTGGTAGCCTGTTTGTGCCAGCGCCGGGGTTGCAGCCCCAATGAAGTCCACGGCTGATTTCCACAACCTGGCGAACCCTCCGCATTTATCTATGCCGAGCCCAACGGATTGCGAGGGCTTTTGATAACACTACGGGTGGCTTGTGGCCCCGCTGGACAAGTACTCAAACGATCGACTTGCAGAGCGAGAACATGAAGAAGCTGATCAACAGTCCTGAGAAATACGTGGATGAAGCGCTGGCGGGGATGAGCTTGGCGCACCAGGGCGCCTACAAGATTTCCGGCAGCAACGGGCGTGTCGTTGAACGGGCCAAGAAAAAGGCTGGGGGCAAAGTTGGAGTTGTGTCCGGCGGTGGGTTCGGGCACTTGCCGCTATTTGCCGGATATGTCGGAGAAGGACTGCTGGACGCCTGCGCTGTTGGGCACGTGTTCGCCGGTCCATCCTATGACGATATATTGGAAAGCCTGAACGCGGCCGACCACGGCGGCGGCGTATTGTCAGTCATAGCCAATTATGGCGGCGACACAATGGTGTTTGGCATGGTCAATGACATGCTGACCACCGAGGGCAAGGACTGCGCCACCGTGATTGTGGCCGATGACGTTGCCAGTGCAGACAAGGATCGAGCCGATACGCGCCGTGGTGTGGCTGGAATCATCTTCGCGTTCAAAGTTGCCGGCGCCGCGGCAGAAAGGGGACTTAGCCTATCAGAGGTGAAAGCCATGACCGAAAAGGCCATGGCTGGATGCCGGTCCATAGGGGTAGCGCTATCGGCCTGCACAGTACCGCAGGCGGGCGAGCCGACCTTTCATCTTGAAGAAGATGCCATTGAAATGGGCATGGGCATTCATGGCGAGAAAGGACTGTGGCGCGGGGCGCTCAAACCCGCTGACGAAATTGCCGCAGAGATGATCGAGCGCTTGTTGGCTGACCTCAACCCCCCCGCGGGGTCAAGGATAGCGGTGCTAGTCAACAGCCTTGGCGCCACACCGCTGGAAGAACTTTATATCCTGTATCGCAAAGTGGCCCAACTGCTCGAGGCAGAGGGTCTGAAAATCGCCTACTCACTCGCTGGTGAATACGCGACTTCAATGGAAATGGCGGGCGCCTCGGTTAGCGTTATGCAAGTCGACGACGAACTGCTCAGCTTATTGAATGCTCCTGCCCAATGTCCCCTGTGGAGAGCATGATGGCGACCGCCTTCACAGGAATGGATGTCGGCGCAGCCATGCGGCGCGTTGCGCTAGCGCTTGTCGAGAGCAAAGACCGATTTAACAAGCTTGATGCTGCTGGTGGTGACGGTGACATGGGCACTACCTTGGCTACTGTCTCACAGGCGTTGCTAGCTGATGAGACACTTTATCCGGATGACATCGGCGAGAGTCTAATGCGGATTGCAAAAACAATTGCACGGACCTCAGGCTCCAGCCTGAGTGCCGTTGTTATGACAGGACTGATCACACTGGGAAAGACTTGGTCGGCGAAACACGAAGTTGCCTGGATCGAGATGGCGCCCGCGTTATCAAATGCCGTTGAGACCATGCAGGCCCGGTCAAAGGCCAGACTCGGCGACAAGACGGTGCTGGACGGCATAATCTGGGTCGCACGGAGCGTCGAGGGGATTTCCACTGCAGAAGAGATGAGAGCCACGGCACAACAAGCGACCGCCGACGCGCTGGCGGAGTTTCGCAGTCGCCCGGCAATCATTGGGAGGCTGCGGCTCGAGCCATCCAAAGGGGTCGGAACCGACGATCCGGGCATGGTTGCATTGCATGTTGCCGTATCGGCCATGGCAGGGTCGCTGTCTGATCAGGCAGTGGGCGGTTCCAACAAATGACCGATCCGAGCACTAAATTTTCCTCCGTCTCTCACCAGACAAATCAGACGCCCAGACCGATACCCGCGAAAGCTGATGTCATTGTGGTTGGCGCTGGCATAATCGGAACCGCCACCGCCCTGTTCCTTGCACAACGCGGGCTGTCAGTCGTCGTTTGTGAAAAAGGCCATGTTGCATGCGAGCAATCCAGCCGCAATTGGGGATGGGTGCGCAAGATGGGGCGCGATCCGGCCGAGATACCCATGGCTCTTGCCAGCGCAAAGCTATGGGCTGGAATGAACGCGCTTACAGGCATCGAGACAGGATTCCGCGAAACAGGCATCTACTATTTGTGCAAAGACCAGAAGGACATCCAAAAGTACGAAGAATGGCTAGCATTCGCCAAGGAGCATGATCTCGATTCCTCCCTACTAAGGCAAAATGGTTTGAAAGAGCGTTTCCCAACGCTCAAGGGTCATTGGGAGGGTGCACTATTTACCAAAAGCGATGGACGCGCCGAACCCACCATGGCGACGCAAGCGATGGCGGCTTCCTTACGCACACTCGGCGGACAGATCATTGAGGATTGTGCTGTGCGTTGCATTGAAACGGCAGCGGGCTCAGTCCATTCGGTTGTAACGGAGCTTGGCGAGATTCGCTGCAAGTCCGTCGTCCTGGCGACCGGCGCCTGGACAAGACTGTTTTGCGGCAATTTGGGCATCGATTTCCCCCAATTGAAAGTTATCGGATCGGTCATGCGCACGCAGCGCCTTGACGGGCCTCCTGAGTGTGCCGTCGCGGGTCGGGATTTCGCTTTTCGCAAGCGTCTTGACGGTGGCTATACGATTGCTCAGAAAAACGCGAACATCGCGCAAATCGTACCGGATAGCTTCCGCTTGTTCTTCCAGTTTCTTCCGGCCTTTCGGTCGGAAGGGAATGAAATAAGACTTCGCTTCAGCAGTCAGTTCTTTAGAGAAATGAATACCCCGAAGAGGTGGCGATCGGATCAGGTCACCCCATTTGAAACGACCCGGGTTCTCAACCCAAAGCCTTCGAAAAAGATCCTTAGCGAGGGGCTGAACAACCTAAGGAAAGTGTTCCCAGAATTTGCCAATGCCAAAGTGGAAGAAAGCTGGGGATGCGCTATCGATGTCACTCCGGATGCGGTGCCCGTGATCGATACGATCGACGAAACTCCGGGCTTGCTAATCGCCAGCGGTTTCTCGGGCCATGGATTTGGCATCGGGCCGGCGGCAGCTCATCTAGTCGCTGATATCATCACGGCCCAAAGGCCGGTCGTATCTGCAGAGCCGTTCAAATTGGCTCGGTTGAAGAAGTTAGCTGTACCCACTATGGAGCAGGCAAGGAGGCAAGATTCCAGCTCGACTTGACGCGGGCCACGTTTCAAACAACGTGACCACGCCCGCAACAGCCTTTTGTGGGACGCCGTGGGGGCGATGGTGCGGCTATTGCCATGCCACGGCACGATCGCCGCGCGGCGAAGAAGCGGTCCCGGGCGATCGAATATACCCGCGGCCACCCGAAACGGGTGAAGCACTTCCGCGCTGCTCAGGATTACACGCACCACCTTGGGCTATCTCAAGCACGGGCTAAGCAGCTGACCTAGGCGTCGCCGCGCCGTTTGAACTGTGGCAGGCCCAAGTCCGCCATTACCCGCCGCTGATTGAGCAGATCGCAGATCATCGCCCAGACCGAACGGCGGGTCCTTGCAGGCGACGGTCCCCGGCTGTCGAGAGCTGATGAGCCTGTTCGAGCCGCATGCCGATGTCATCGTCAACGGCAGCCGCGACATCGAGTATGGCCATAAGCTCAATCTGACCACCGGTCGCAGAGGACTTATACTCGATCTCGTCATCGAACAGGGTACCCCAGCCAACAGCGAGACTGCTAATGCTGGAGCGCCACATCCCGTTTTGCGGCGAGCCGCCGCATCACGTGGCCTCGAGGCGGCTATATGCTAGCCACTCGCCAATCTGCGCAAGGCCAAAGCTGGGGTGGCGTGCGCGACATGCCGTTTCTCGTGAAAAGCGCGCTCAGGAATCGAAGTCAAGGTCGGCAGCTGCTCGGGTCTACCCCAAGCTGCGCAAGTTCCGCGCTGGTATCGAGGCCAGCATCTCCTGAAGGTCCTATGACGGGTAGTGGAAAGCGACCGGCGCTCTGGAAGAGTGGGGTTGCACGTCGAGGCCATCAAATGAGGTGAGAGACAAAGGTGGTGTGGCCAAATAGAGGCATATCACTCATATAACAAATTGATTTGCAAAATCTTAACATAACCTTATAGAAAAGGTATTTACCTGTGTTGTGACATAAATTAACGTAGCAGTTATCAAGGGAAGACACGAATCAAGAAGCTTTGGAACGCTTGACACAGGATGTCGATAAAAGCCACTTTTCAATAAAGGGTGGTTTTTGGCACGAGCAAATGAATGAATTTTATGACAAGCGATAATGGGCCAATGGAGTAATAGAACGTGAGAATAATTTCATTTAAACCCGACCATGATGGCACGATTGCAGCACTGGATACATCGTCAGCTGAGCTCATCTATTCATACGAGGCTGAGAAGGATAGCTTTCCCAGATACTCGACCATCACCCCGGCAACCGTTCTCGAAGCCGCTGGGCGCCTGGACGCCATTCCGGATGTGGTGGCTGTTGGTGGTTGGTTGACCGGATTCGGCGCGGACGCGGTAGGCTACTACGGCGTAGCGAAGGGGTCAGAGGTTGTCGGTCAGAAGACGATCTTCGGCAGAAAGGTGCATTTCTATTCCTCGACGCACGAGCGCTCCCATATCTGGGGTTCCTACGGCATGTCACCATTCCCCGCCGGAATGCCCTGTTATGCGCTGACCTGGGAAGGATTGTGCGGCGACTTCTATGAAATCGATGAGCGCCTGCAGGTCGTGCATTTGGGAAAAGTTATGGCGAACCCTGGCCACAAATACGCTTTCCTCTATGCGCTGGCGGATCCGAAATTCACCTTGCCCAAGGCACCGATGCGCAACGAAGACCCCGGCAAGGTGATGGCACTTAGCGCCTATGGGCAGACCGGATCGCCTGACCGGGACGAGCAGGAGCTGATCGACTTCCTGCTTCCACGCGATATGTACCCGCTCAACAAAGAGGATTTGCGGAATTCACCCTACTATAACATTGGCGTAACCCATCAGAAGTTCACCAACCTCGCCAGGCGAGTCTCGGACGCCATCTTCGATTCATTCCACGCCTTTGCAAAAAAGAACCTGACAAAGGGCTATCCGCTGCTGATCTCTGGCGGGTGCGGGTTGAATTGCGAGTGGAACCGCCGATGGATCGAAACGAAGCTTTTTTCTGATGTTTTCATTCCGCCGTGCACAAATGATACGGGCTCAGCAATTGGGACCGCAGTCGACGCAATGCGGCATTTCACAGGCAATGCTAAGATCAAATGGAACGTCTATTCGGGCCAGCCTTTCGTACTTGACCAAATTGACCGCACCGGGCTCGAGGTCCATCCACTCGACTACGGCCAAGTAGCCTCCGCGTTGCTTGATGACAAGGTGATCGGCTGGGTACAGGGGAATTGCGAAATCGGGCCACGGGCGCTCGGTAACCGGTCAGTTCTCGCGGCACCTTTCTCAAAGGCAATCCATGAGCGTTTAAACCGCATAAAAAACCGGGAGGGGTTCCGCCCGATCGCGCCGGTTTGCCTGGAAGAGGACGTCGGGCTCCACTTCGACTTGGCACGCCCGTCGCCCTATATGCTTCTTTTCCAGAAGGTTCTCGATAACCGGTTGGGGGCCGTCACCCATGTCGACGGAACTGCGCGCGCCCAGACAGTGTCGCGGGAGCAGAACCCGCACCTCTTTGAACTGCTTACCTCGTTCAAGGCGAAAAGTGGGGTTGGCGTTCTTTGCAACACATCGCTCAACTTCAGTGGCACCGGTTTCATCAATCGCGCAAGCGACTTGCTGAGCTATGCCCGGACCGCAGGACTCGACGGATTCGTTATCAACGATGCCTTTTATCTCCTCAAGGAGGCCCCGCTCACGGCATCGAGTGGACAGCAAAAGGCCGCGTAGCGGAGGAGAAAAGATCCCTCCGTCGGTGCTTTATAACCGCACCTTTTGCGCTCGCTCGACGCGGCTGCACCAGTTGCTGGAGCGCTTGGGAGGTCCCAGGTGCGCAAGCTTCTGAACCGCCCGGGTTTGCCAGAGGATCGCCTACATCATCTACACCTCGGGCTCCACAGGGACGCCCAAGGGCGTCATGGTCGAGCATCGCGGAGTGGTGCGCCTTGTGGCGGGGAACGATTTCGTAGAGATCTCCCCGCGGGACGTCGTTCTCAACGCATCTTCGCCCACATTCGACGCGACCACGTTCGAGCTCTGCGGAGCCTTGGCGAACGGCGCCAGCATTGTGCTCTATCCTGAACGTCACCTTTCGACCGCAACGCGCTGGCCCAGGTCATCCGAGATCAAGGCGTCAGCATCGCCTGGATGACTGCCCGATTGTTCGACGTCTATGTGGGGGAGGAGCGGAGTACTGATCGGCTACAGCAACTGCTGGTCGGGGGCGAAGAGGTCTCCGCGGCTTCCATAAGAACATGCCAGAAGCGACATCCGACGCTGCGGGTCTCAATGGCTATGGCCCGACAGAGAATACCACCTTCAGTCTCTGCTATTCGGTACCTGCCGTTTTCGATAGCCGGCAACGGGTGCCGCTGGGACGACCAATTCGCAATACGGTCGTCTACCTGCTGGACGGTCATGGTCAGCCGGTGCCGTTCGGGGCGGTGGGCGAGCTTTACATTGGCGGGGCAGGCGTTGCGCGTGGCTACCTGAACCTGTGGCTTCTCGGCCGAAAATACTCGGTGATGTCCTCGAACTCCACCCTTCATAAGGATATCGAGACCTATCGCAATTCGGCGTTCAAAGGCAGCCGAGCTGCGAAGCGCCTGGACCTTCTTTTGTCCCAGGACTATGGCGACAAATATTTGCTGATCGAGTTCAAGCGTCCGTCGCATAACATCACCCGTGACGACATTTCCCAGGCAGAAAAATATCGAGACGACCTTTCGTTCTCGGCTTTCGTCGACTGCCACCATGGACATCGTGATGGTCGGCAACGGGCGTGTCACGGCATTGGACACCCGCAATCTGCTCGATTCGATCTCGCTGCACTCGTACGCTAGCATCATTTCGTCTGCACCCACGGAGCTAGACTGGTTGATCGCTTCGCTGTCCAAGCCATAAGCAATGAGGCCGACGTCGCCGATCGGCCTCAGTGCGAACGTCACCTCTAGCCCGGCCGTCGAACCGAAACCTGCCGGTTCCCTGTCGGCCCCAATTCGCTCATTTCGGAACATGCGAAGGCGACTAAGTGGCGATTGAAATCAATACCACTGCGCCGCAGTGTTCATGGTTTGTGGTTCGAAAGTTGCATAAAAGGTAGTGTGGAACGCCACCGCCGAGTTTGCCTTGAGGTGACCGAGATCCGGCTCGGAGCGGTAGTGCTTGAGTGCTTGCGCAGCGTCTTAGGGTCGACGCCGATCAACCTGGCGAAGCCGAGTTCGGGAATGCCATAGCCGGCCAACGCTTCAACCTGTCGACGGAGGGCGCGATCGGCTTGGTGAGATGGTCGCGCCATCAGATTGTGTCCGCGCGGCGCTCAGCGCCTGTTGCCGCGGTTCGGGTGACCCCGGCGACGACAAACCGGACTGAAGGCTGACACAATGCTTCTGCCCGGGCCTGCTGCGAGGCCTCGTCGAATTCGGCTGAGGTTGCTTGTCCGGGCCTCGTTGCATAGCTGAGGCACTCAAACGGAACCTCGCCAAACACCTCCGCCACAGATCTCGTCCATGAAAGAACGGTGAAATGGCTTGACCATCACCCGCAATTAAACGGCCGATTGGCACCCAGCAATCAGGGGCTCTTCGAATACATGCAGCCTTCGGCCTGCCCATCCGGGCCGCGCGAGACAGTGATGCGATCAATTCGCGGGGAATGAGGCGCCAGCTTCTCCCAGATCCATTTGGCGATGTTTTCCAAGGATGGCACCGCCAAACCGTCAATGTCGTTCAGGTATGTATGGTCCAGGATTTTTTGCACCGAACTAATTCTCGGCTCTATCTCGTAAAGATTGGCCGGCCAGCCGAACACTGCGTCAGGTGAGCCCTTAAAGTGGACTCGAACCCTGAAGGTGTGGCCGTGTAACCCGGAAAATGGCTGTAGCTGGTGGGCGGCCTCGAATGTGAACTCTTTGTATGTCTCGACCATGGCGACGCTGGCAGAACGTTCCAAAATTCACTCCTTAAAATGCCGAGGGCAAAGCTTCTGACATTGTGATTGATCAGTGTCAAACGGGCTGAGCCGGCCCCTGGTTCAATGGAAAGAGGCATTAGCCCGCGATTTTACGCGCGCAGTTAACGCGGCGTTCAAGGATCGCGACGCATTGAAAGCGGGTAGTGTAGTGAGGCAAAGGATAAAATGATGTCAGGGATTCGCGGCGCACTTGCCTTAGCTGTTGCGCTTATGCTGCTGACCATATCTCCGGGGCACGTTCAGAATCAACAGCTGTTGCCGCCAAAGGAGACGCCAATCCTGTCGATCGAGGGCAAGATCCGAGTAACTAACGCCGATGGTATGGCGCAGTTCGATCGTGGGATGCTCGAGAAGATCGGTATGACCACGTTGACCACCACTACGCCTTGGTTTTCCGGGCCGGTCGAGTTTGAGGGCGTCTCACTCAAACGGATCATGGCGCTTGTCGGAGCGCACGGCACGGAAGTAGTCGCCATAGCTCTGAACGACTACCGTACGACAATTCCTCTTGAGGATTTTGACGACTTCGATGTGATATTGGCGCTGAAGCGCGATAAGCAATACATGCCGGTTAGCGATAAGGGGCCCCTCTTCGTAGTGTATCCTTACGACAGCGCTCCAGAATTGCATGCCCAAAAATACTATGCACGTTCGATTTGGCAACTTTCACGCCTGATTGTGCGATGAACAAGAGATAATTTATGCGTTGTCGCGGGGTCCTCCAGTGGGCGCTTTTCACCCCTTAAAGATAGGTCTCAGCACCGCGATCATTGTTCTCAGCGTTGGCGCAGTTTATCTTTCGACGCTCATTTTCGAGCGTCAGGAGATGCTGGCCAAGGTCTCGCGCTACAATGTGGCCTGGAGCGCAGGTCAGGGCGTGAACGAGTTTTTGCGGCTGCGTCAGCGCGTCAGCGAATTGGCGGCCGGTGAAGGCTCGAAGCAAGAGGCGCAGCTTCGGTTTGAAATTGTCAAGAATCGGCTTGAGCTGTTTCGCAGCGGCGAGTTTCAGCCGTTTGTGCTGGAAGCGGACGACCGGCAAAGGACGGTTGAATCACTATCCAACTTCCTGCATCGCGCCGAGATGCTGATCGAGCAGGTTGAGATTCCCGCAACTGCGAGAGCCATCCTATCAGAAATGGTCCCTCTGGAAGGAGACCTCATCGGTCTCGCCGCGGAGGCCAATAATTACGGCGGTCAACAGGTCGCGCGCGACCAACAAGAACTTCTGCAGCTGCATTGGACGTTCTCTGCCCTGGCTTGGGGCCTCGTGCTCTGCACGTTTGTGCTTATTGTACTTTTGGAAAGACGGCACCGACTTCTTATCCAGGCTCAGCAAACACTTCACGCGCTCAATGCGACATTGGTGCAAACGAGCGGGGACCTCGAGAAGGCCAATTCTGCAGCGCACGCTGCAAATGATGAGTTGATCACGCAAAACCGTCTATTCGATACTGCACTACACAATATGTCGCAGGGGCTTTGCATGTTCGGCGAAGACCGCCGGCTTATCGTTAGCAATCGCAGGTTGGCCGCCATGTATGGTCTGTCTCCGGAATCGCTGCGGCCGGGGAGTACCCTTGAGGATATCATACGGCTCACGGTCCAGACGGGTATCTGCTCCCGGGACAACGCCGACAATATCCATTCGGAACAACTTAGCCTGATTGCTCGAAAGAAGGGGGGTACGTTACTGCAGGAGCTGAGCGATGGTCGCGTGATTTCAATTTTGCATCAACCGATGAACAATGAAGGCTGGCTGGCTACTTACGACGATATTACCGAACGCCATCACGCTGAGGCCCAAATGGTGCACATGGCGCGCCATGACGCTCTCACTGACTTACCTAATCGAATTCTGCTTCGTGACCGGATGGTGAGTGAGCTGGCTCGGTGCCAAAGGCATCAGCGCTCTGCCGCGGTTTTCTGCTTGGATCTCGATCATTTTAAGAACGTCAATGACACGCTCGGACATTCCATAGGCGATCGGCTACTCCGCGAGGTTGCTGCCCGCATCTCAACCCTCGTTCGCCGAGAGGACACTGTGGCTAGGCTGGGAGGCGATGAATTCGTGATCCTGCAGGTGGATGTCACACAGCCAGCGGATGTTGACCAACTTGCCCAACGTATACTCGAGGTTCTTAGCGAACCATACCAGCTCGATGGGCATCAGGTCCTTATCGGGGTGAGCGTCGGCGTAGCCGTGACGTCAGGGATTGTCGACGACCCTGACACGCTTCTGAAAAATGCCGACTTGGCGCTCTACCGGGCCAAAGAACACGGGCGTGGCACATATCGCTTTTTCGAGCCCGAGATGGATGCGCGTCTTCAGCGCCGTCGGACGATTGAACTCGATTTGCGTGCCGCCGATTTTGACCAGGAGTTCGATGTAGTATTCCAGCCGATCGTGAACATTCACACGCTGCAAGTCACCACACTTGAAGCACTGTTGCGGTGGCCGGGCTGCAGACACGGACCGGTCGAAACGGAGGAAATCATCGCCATCGCCGAAGACACGGGCTTGATCGTCAACCTGGGCGAGTGGGTGTTGGAAAAAGCCTGTCGAGCAGCTGTAAAATTGCCGGGCGAGCTCAATTTCGCCGTTAATCTATCACCAACGCAGTTCATGCGAGGCGATGTCGTCGAGATGGTCTCCAGAGTACTCGCCGCTACGGGATTTCCTGCTAATCGCCTTGAACTGGAAGTGACAGAAACGTTGTTGCTTGAGGACAGCCAAAGGTCGTGCTGTGCGCTGCGGGACTTGCGTGCGCTGGGTGTCCGCATATCACTCGACGATTTTGGCACCGGTTATTCCTCGCTCGGCTATCTCAGAAAATATACCGTGGACAAGATCAAAATAGACCGTTCCTTTGTGGAGCAAATCTCCACAAATCAGGATCACATGGCGATCGTGCACGCGATTGTCAGTTTGGCCCATGCTTTGGGCATGAAGACCACGGCTGAAGGAATAGAAACTGAGGACCAGCTGGAAATTGTTCGCGCTACAGGTTGCGACGAGGTTCAGGGATATCTATTCAGCCCACCAAAATCGCTAGCTGAAATAACCGACTCCCTCGGCAATCGTAGGAGTAAAGCGGCTGTTGCGTAGCTTCTGTCAGCCCCGTGCCGTGGGGTTCTCGCCTCCGACTGGAGCCCGGAAGCCCGTTCGCTCTATGCACCTGGCTTTGGCCCGTGGGAGCTCCCTCGCCGCCATTTGGCGGCATCGGCCATACGCTCCTTTGGCGTTAGTAGGAGGGGCGCTCGGGTGTTTGGCGGTAATCTCGATCTATATCGGGCCTGGAACCGCAACAGATGACTGCGTTGGCGGAAAAATTGAAAAAATTCGATTAGCACGGTATCTCGATGTTGATCCGAATGGCCAAGCCTGAGACACCGCCGCGCTCCCTTACAAGTTGACCCTCCTATCTGTCCACATGGCCGCGACCTTCGCCCTGCGCAGCCTAGCCGTTTCCGTGATTGCACGCTCGTCATTCTCCTCGGAGATCAGCCGCATCCGGCGCAGGCTGGTGTTATCCTGCCGCCGTCTTTAGTCGTTGTCCCTTCCCAACAAGGCGACCGGCAGCCTGGCATACGCGGGAATCTTGGCGGCAAAAGAGGCGGACCGCCGTATGAGGCGCAATGGGACGCGTCATGGGCTGAGGTTTGCAGGAGCTGCTGGCTCGGCGCTGGAGGGACTATCCCCAGCCTCGCGACCGTCAAGGAGGTCATGGACAGACTTGCCGAACTCGGCCCGGCTGCTCAACGTCAAGCCGGTCTGGCAGATCGCATCGCCAAGATGGAAGAAGATCAGGCTCCCTTCTTGCGCGAGCTTGCTGGCTGCAGAACTCGGATTGGAGCGACCAGCAGACAGTGCCCTGAGACTTTGGGCGCTGATGTACGCCAGAGTGGAAGAGGCCGGACGAAAAAGGCAGAAAGGGAATCCAAGCAGCTTGCTCTCTAGGATCAGAGTCTCAAAATCCGGGACCTGGAGGCGGAAATCGCGATTTGCGAGCGACGCAAATCTGAAATGACGCAGCTGTTCGGTATATCTTCGTTGCAGGACGTAGAAAAAAGCTGCGCATGATCGAGCAAAGGAGAGACTTGCGACGGCGTTGCAATACCATCGAACATGAAATCCGAGAGGCGCTATCAATCCAAGACATGGGCGATGTCGAAGCGATGCTTGACGCCGCGGATCGGCCGGCGCTGGAGGCCGAGCAGGTAGAACTCAGGGCCCCGGATCGAGGATCAGGATCGGCGCGTACGAGAGTTGTTTACGGCATACAGCAAAGCGTCCGACGAGATGGAAGCCGTCGACGGCGATAGTGCCGTAGCTGCTCTTGATGAGCAAAGGCGCACGGTTCTCCTGGAAATCGAGGATAAGGCGTTCAGCTACTTCCGCCTCAGGGCCGGCATCGTCGCAGCCGAGCAGGCCTTGCGCCTCTATCGCGACAGGCATCGCAGTTCGATGATGCTTCGCGCCTCGGCAGCTTTTCAGGTGATCAGCCGGGGCGCCTATCGTGGTCTGGCGACCCAGCCCGACAAGGACACCGAAGTCCTTATTGGCATCGGGGCTGTTGGAAGTTCCAAGCTGGCTCAGGAAATGTCAAAGGGGACGCGCTTCCAACTGTATCTCGCGCTCAGGGTTGCCGGCTACCACGAGTTCGCCCAATCTCGAACTCCTGTTCCCTTCATCGCCGACGACATCATGAAGACGTTCGGCGACTTCCGTGCCGTGAACGCCTTCCGGCTGTTCGCCGACATCGCGAAAGTGGGGCAGGTAATCTATCTGACGCATCACCAGCATCTTTGCGATATCGCCCGGCGGGTTTGCCCCAATGCGCGCATACACGAGCTGGCCGTGCCGCTCGAGCCGGAACGCCGAGCTGCGTGAGACGTCGAAGCCCGAGAGCTGCCCTATCAAGGCCGGCCGGGCCGGCGACCAGCACCCGGCAGCCGGGCAGCGCGCCAAAAGGACCCCGCCCGTCATATGAACTGCATCCCTCCTAGTGCGTCGCAACATTTTGATGCTGCACTGCGGAACTTTGCGGTAAAGCGGGAGTTCTCTGTGCTTCTAGCAAGCGAGGGCTCGATGAGGCGCTACAAGATTCTGCCGTCGGAATCAGGGCTGTGGTCTGTGATCGATAGCCTGACAGGGCTTCCCGCCGAGAGATACGGTCGGCCGCTCACCGGGCTGACCCGGTACGAGGCCGAAGAGGCTGCCTTTAACCTCAGCGAGAGCACTCCGCCATGGATGGCCTTGGTCAGACGTCGCAGACCTTAATCAAGGCTGCCGTTTCCACGGATGGTCGGACGCGATGCGCCTCCCACCCCATCACACCCGTTCGCGTAACCTCTCACCTCTTCCTTCTGGATGCGTGCGTCATGGCAGGGGGCGCATGTGCTCCCCAGTTCGCCCTGGCATAAGAGCCGGACCGTCGCGGTGCGCCACCAGATGGTTCGCGACCGTGGCCGGAACCGTCCCCGTTCTCTTGCCGATGAAGTGCGGGGTGCCCGACACCGAAATGGCGCGCGAGCCCCCGAACCTTCTGCCGATCCTGACACGGGCGATCGACTGGAACCTCATCGAGCAGCAGTATGATGAGTTGATCAAATATGCGGCGGCCCTGCAGCACCGCACGGCCGATGCGGAATCGATCCTGCGCCGCTTTGCGCGGGCGAGCGTGCAGCGCCCAAGCTACAAGGCGCCGGCCCAACTCGGCAAGGCAATCAAGACCATTTTTCTCACCGCTATCTCGGCTCGGAAGCCTTCCGGCGCGAAATCCACGAAGTGTCGCTTGGCGGTTAATAGTGAGAACGCAGTCGTTCAGTCACGTTTGGCAGTTTATTGCGAGAATGGCGTAGCTCGGATTCTCCTTTTTAACTGCAATCGCATCAGTGTGAAGGTCATGAATCCTTTTCATTTTATAAATCGGAATTCCGCTTGCAGTGGTGCTGAACTCCCTGGCGAGGCGACCGGCATCTTCGTGCTGGAGGAGAATATCGGACCGGTGCGTTGCGCGGTGAGCAAGCACGACGGCCCGACCTTCGACGAGTTCGATCTGGCGAAACTGCCGCTCTTTCGCAACGTGGTCGATCTTCAGCGACAGCCTAGCGACCCCGGCTTCTAAACGCCGTCATGGAGTAGCTCCTGCACTCGTTCGACCGAAATGTCCGATGCAAAGATCAGGTCGTGAGGGAATGTCCCTTCCCCGCAGATGATCGGCAGTCGCTCGATCGCGCGACGCGCGGGATCGGCTTCTTCCGTGAACCAGCAGGTCGATATCAGAAAAAGGTTGCGGCGGTTACCGCGAACCCATGGCTGGCGCAGCAAGCGCTCTTTTCAGCAAGCGCCCTGGTCGGGAGCCGGTGAGGATGAAATTCGGCTCGGGTGCGACGATTACATGCTCGAGGTTCCATTCGGTCATCCCGTGCGTGTCTATAGCGACCTTCTTGTGTCCGAAACTGAACAAGAATGTCGGAGCCCCACCCGCTGGCCGTTACAGCCAGGCACCGGCCGGCGAGCAAGCGGTGGAACGAAACGGAGCGGACATCCCGGCACGCAAATTGCTTTGATCTGGTAAGTGAGACGTCGGCAGGGCGTCGCGGAGGACCGAGAAATCAACCAGGAGCGTGCTCGATGCCCGCAATGAGACGGCCAGAACAGGACGATGAACCCAACCACACCTGGGGAGCTGGACCGCTATAGCCAGCCGCGGCGCCTCCTCGTAGATCGCGCCTCCTTCAGCCAAGCCGTCCACCAGCACTACCAGGACCACCCTATGCAGCTCTCCAACCTGGCCACAGCGCGCATGTACATTCAAGCGCGCCCCTCAGCCTTGCGTGGTCCGCTCGAAGCGCGCCAGGAACGCATTGTGTGTGGACGAGGAACGTGCGCTTGGCAGCTCAGGGGGCGCGAGCGCTCTCGCACTCCTCCGATGCGCCGCACCCGTTCTTCTGATCAGCCGGTTTGACCCGCCATGTCGCCTTTGCATTTCATCTATCGTCCCTTTGAGACGCTTATCCGCCCGCTGGATATCCCCTACGCGCCTTTGCCGGCAACAGGTCCGTTTGCGCTGCTTCTGCATTTCGCACGCATGTTCCGTGGCGTGCTGGCGGCCATCGCCGTCTTCATGATGGCGGTCGAGGGAATCAACCTCGCGGTGATCTGGGGCATGTATATCATTGTGGACGGGGTGAGCACGAACGGTGCGGCGGTTTTCCTTGAGGAAGCTTGGCCTATGCTCACGTTCCTCGGCCTGCTGATGTTCCCCGCGCAACCGCTGCTGATGTTCATCGCCAATACATTGGGTTCCCAGGCTGTGTCCGTATGCATGCCCGCGGCTATGCAATGGCATGGCTACAAGGCGGTCGAACGTCAGGACCTTGCATTTTTCCACGATCTCTTCGCCGGCCAGGTGGCGTCGCGCATTTCGCAACTCGCCTCCGCCGTGCAGCAGCAGATCGTCGTAGCGTCGTACAGCATACCGTATTTTCTCGTGCAGTTTCTCGGTTCGCTTTTGCTGCTGGCCACGCTGTCCTGGCCGCTAGCGCTTCCGGTCTTTTTTTGGATCATGGCGAACGTCGCAGTCGCGGTTGTGGCAGTGCCATGTTTTGCCGTGCGGTCCCGCCACTCTGCCCGCGCGCGCAGCCTCGTCGTCGGCGCCATGACCGACCTCTACAGCAACATCCACGTGGTCAAGCTGTTTGCGGCCGAAGACAGCGAGGCGGACGCAATGCGCACCATCATGGGAGATGCCATCGAGACGCAACAGCTTGAACGGCGCATCCACTTAACAACCGACACCAGCGTCGTCCTGCTGAACGTCCTTCTTTCGCTGACCAACATCGCCGTCGGGCTCTGGGGACTCGTGGCCGGTTTTGTCACCACCGGCCAATTTGTTGCTTCAATCGCACTCGTTCAGCGGCTCAACGCCAACTCCCTGGCCTTTCTCCAGCTAGGACAGCAGATATTCCAGGCTGTGGGCACGATACGCGACGCGATGCCGGTCATCACCACGCCTTCAACGGTAACCGATGTCTCCGGAGCCAGGCCGCTGGCCGTTATCGCTGGCACGGTCGAGTTCAGGGATATCCGGTTCGAATACCGGCAAGGAAAAGGGGTAATCGAGAATCTATCGCTCAGGGTCCGCGCCGGCGAGAAGGTCGGGCTCGTCGGCATGTCGGGGTCCGGCAAGTCAACGCTTGTCAGCCTGCTTCTGCGGTTCTTCGA
Source organism: Mesorhizobium sp. WSM4807 (assembly GCF_055811615.1). Lineage (NCBI taxonomy): Bacteria > Pseudomonadati > Pseudomonadota > Alphaproteobacteria > Hyphomicrobiales > Phyllobacteriaceae > Mesorhizobium > Mesorhizobium sp. WSM4807. The sequence goes on along the minus strand of NZ_JBVVQY010000008.1, from coordinate 186,391 downwards.
CGTAAACGATGGCGCAATCTTCGTCGACGGCCAGGATATCCGTTCGGTGACGCAGGCAAGCCTGCGTCAGAATATCGGGGTCGTGACCCAGGATGTCTCGTTGCTCCATCGCTCTGTCGGGGACAATATCCGTTACGGCCGGCCGGATGCCTCGCCGGAGGAGGTCGAACGCGCCGCAATGCTGGCCGATGCGGACGGTTTCGTGGCCGATCTCAAGGACAGCGAAAACCGCACCGGCTACGATGCTTTCGTCGGTGACCGCGGGGTGAAGCTTTCTGGCGGCCAGCGTCAGCGGGTCGCCATCGCTCGGGTGCTGCTTAAGGACGCGCCAATCCTCCTTCTAGACGAGGCGACTTCTGCCCTGGACAGTGAAGCCGAGGCGGCGGTCCAAGAAAAACTCGAGCTTATAATGGAGGGCAAGACGGTGATCGCCATTGCCCACCGCCTGTCGACGATTGCCAGCATGGACAGGATCGTCGTGCTCGACAAAGGGCGCATCGTTGAGGAGGGCTCCCCCTCGGAGCTACTCAAACGCGACGGCCTGTATGCCCGCCTGTGGCGGCGGCAGACCGGCGGCCACATTGCCGACAGTTCCGAGGAGAGATAAGCCGACTGGAAGGTCGTTCGTCACGGCTCCGCGCTGCTCGCAATGCTTGGCTGTTGTCGTAGAGAGCGGGCATGTTCGCGTTAGACAAATCTCGGCTTTCGCCGCCTCCGTCGCAAATGTGTGGGAATGGGCGACGAGATTGCCACAAGAGCTCTTCGGTTCTATCGCGAGAAGCTGACCGCCCGCGGCCGTGCCGATGCTGGTACCGCCGAGTCTTAAGCAGTGGTGATCGCTCGACTTCGTCTCCGACCGTTCCACATCCTCATCGTTTGCCGACGCCACTGCAATTGGCCCCGCAACGGGGTCGCGAGCCGGAGTTCAACCAGGCCGTTCGCCCTAAAACTGATCCAGCTCAAGGCAGCCCACCGCTACCCATGTAGAACGGGCAACGAGCGCGGTGCGCACCAGACAAAGGGCAATGACCAAAGCCGTCCTCGACCTCGCATCGGAGTTCAACGTCTTTGCACCAATGCCCAGGAATGGTCGACGCGACAAACAACTCCCCGCGTACAGGCGCTGAGAGCCGCCGACGTTTAACGGAAAATCACAAACGGGCTATCCCGATCCCTGGGGGGCCAAGGAGGCCGCCCCGTGAATCGCTGCACATCATCAGTTGCAATTCTTGCTTTCGCCACCGTCTGCACATTGTCTGCCGTCGCTACGGCGGCGGATCGGACCATCTATGCAGCGCCCGACAAGAGCCTCGTGTTTCTTAGTGGCGTCGGCTACACGTGGCTCAAGGCCAACGAGCTTGTCTACGACAGGGGCAGATCACAATGGGCACGAACAATCCGCCGCTTTCGCCCGAGGACGTCGAACGCTTCGGGCCTGATCCCCTTACCAGCTTCCGCACCAATCTGGCGTCGGTTGAAGAGCGCATCACGCTTGCTTGCGCACGGGCCGGACGCGACCGTGCCTCCGTGCGGTTGCTGCCGATCACCAAGACGGTGCCGGCCCATATCCTGCGATATGCCTTCGACGTCGGCATCAGCACCTTCGGCGAGAACAAGATCCAGGAGGCAATGACAAAGAGCGAGGCGCTTCACGATCTCGCCATCGACTGGAGCATCGTCGGACATCTGCAGACCAACAAGGCCAAATATCTGGCCCGCTTCGCGCGTGAGTTTCATGCGCTCGACAGCCTGCGGCTCGCCGACCTTCTGAACACGAGGCTGGACCGCGAAGATCGCTTCCTCGACGTCTATGTGCAGGTCAACACGTCTGGCGAGGACAGCAAGTTCGGCCTTCATCCGAACGCACTGCTGCCCTTCGTGGAAACCCTCGATCAGTTTCCCCGTCTCCGGCCATGCGGGTTGATGACACTTGCGCTGTTTTCCTCCGACATGGCCAAGGTGCGGCCTTGCTTCATTCTGCTGCGCCGGCTGCGGGACAAAGCCGTGAAGCACAACGCCGCGCTCACCGGGCTCTCCATGGGTATGACCGGAGACTTCGAGGAAGCCATCGAGGAAGGCGCCACTGTCGTGCGCGTCGGTCAGGCCCTCTTTGGCAAGCGGCCGACGCCTGACGGCCACTACTGGCCGGGTTTCGCCCCCACCGATCGAGGAATTGAACCATGATTTTTCGCAAACGGCCTGTCTGCTTTTCCGATCACCCCCGCCGATCGTTCCGGCCGGGTCGACGTTGACGCGCTACGGAAACTGGTCAGCCGGCTGATCGCGGCTGAGGTCGATTCCATCGGCCTGCTCGGCAGCACCGGCATTTATATGTCACTAATGCTTTCGCCAATCATCAATGTTGCAGAGATGGGCGCAGCGGCGAAGCTGCCAATCTCCCTCCTTGCGGGGGAGATGGCCGGCAGGCCAGGGCGAAACATTCCAGATACGCTGTTGAAGCATATCTCGCCGCTGAGTTGGGAACATATCAACCTGACAGGCATCTACACCTGGGACACCGAGCATCAGATGCCCGAAGGCTTTCGAACCCTTAGGCTACCGACCCCAACCCGGCGGGCCGCATGAGTTTCACGATCCGTTCGGGCTTAGCGCAAGATTTTGTACAGCTCTTGTCCTCACCCCAGATTGTGAGCTAAGGACACCTTTCGTCCTGACAATCATGGTATCCTGCAAAGAAGATGCGGAGTGGCAAGCGGCCAGTCACTCGGACACTGGCTGCCTGTGGGAATGTCCACGAGGCGACACTTGGGTGAATAATAAATGGGCACGTTGAGTAAGATGACGAGACGATATTTCGGAACGGACGGGATCCGGGGAGGGGCCAACAAATTTCCGATGACCGCCGAGGTTGCGATGAAGGTCGGCATGGCTGCCGGCCTGTCGTTCCAGCGCGGCCACCATCGCCATCGCGTCGTGCTCGGCAAGGATACGCGGCTGTCGGGCTATATGATCGAGAACGCGCTGGTCGCGGGCTTCTGTGCCGCCGGCATGGATGTGTTCCTGCTGGGGCCGATTCCGACGCCGGCGGTCGCCATGCTGGCGCGGTCGCTGCGCGCCGATATCGGCGTGATGATCTCGGCCTCGCACAACCCCTATTACGATAACGGCATCAAGCTGTTCGGCCCCGACGGCTACAAGCTGTCGGACGAGATCGAGATGCGCATCGAGGCGCTGCTCGACCAGGATGTCGACATTTCGCTGGCCGACGCGGATGGGCTCGGGCGCGCCAAGCGCGTGGACGGCGTGCACGACCGCTATATCGAATTCGCCAAGCGCACTCTGCCGCGGTCCATGTCGCTGGCGGGCCTGCGCATCGTGGTCGATTGCGCCAACGGCGCCGCCTACAAGGTGGCGCCGGCAGCGCTTTGGGAACTCGGCGCCGAGGTCATCACCATCAACAACGAGCCGAACGGCTTCAACATCAACGAGGAATGCGGTTCGATGCACCCGGTGGGCCTCTCCAAGAAGGTTCATGAAGTGCGCGCCGACATCGGCATAGCGCTCGATGGCGACGCCGACCGCATGGTCATCGTCGACGAGAACGGCGCTGTCGTCGACGGCGACCAGATTATGGCGCTGATCGCCGAATCCTGGCATCAGAGCGGCCGCCTGGCAGGCGGCGGCGTCGTCGCCACCGTCATGTCCAATCTTGGCCTCGAACGCTTCCTCGGTGAAGCCGGCCTGCAATTTCACCGAACCCAGGTCGGCGACCGTTACGTGGTCGAGCACATGCGCGCGCATGGGCTGAATGTCGGCGGCGAGCAGTCCGGCCATATCGTGCTGTCTGATTTCTCCACCACCGGCGACGGGCTGGTCTCGGCGCTGCAGGTGCTGGCCTGCATCAAGCGCCAGAACAAGCCGGTCAGCGAGATCTGCAAAAAGTTCGAGCCGGTGCCGCAGCTCCTGAAGAATGTGCGCTTTTCCAGCGGCGAGCCCCTGGAGACGGCACCCGTCAAGGCCGCGATCGAGGATGCCCGCAACCGGCTCGGCAAGTCCGGCCGCCTAGTGATCCGGCCTTCCGGCACCGAGCCCCTGATTCGGGTTATGGCCGAGGGCGACGACCAGAAGCTGGTCGAGACGGTGGTGAACGACATCGTCGGCGTCATGGCCGAGATCAAGACCGCTGCCTAGACGTGCGGCGATTGATGCGCCGATGGTCCTGCTCGATCCAATTGTTGAGATACTTGCTCTTGCGGATTCGGATCGGCTTCAGCGCTCGTCGCGATCGATTCCGCAGACGGTGTTCGGCGTCGCGGGAAATGATCGCCTCATGATTGGTCGGGCTGCCGTCGATGACGATGCGATCCGGTCTGCCGTGGCGCTCCAGGGCCTTCCGGAAGAAGCGCTTGGCTGCCGGCAGGTCGCGGTGTTCGCTGAAGAAGAACTCGACCGTGTCGCCGACGCCGTCGACGGCACGATAGATACATCCATTGGCCGCGTATCTTGATGTATGTCTCGTCCATGTGCCACTTGCCGGTGACGGCGCGCTTGCCCGTTGAAGCGCTCCAGAAGCTGGGGCGAGAAGTGGACGACCCAGCGGTGCACAGTCGAATGGTCGACGTTCAGGCCGCGTTCGGCCATCATCTCCTCCGGACGCGCAGGCCGAGATTGTAGGCCAGATACCAGCGCACGCACAGCAACGCGTGGCGCGGGGGGCTTCCGGGAACCAAAAGCAATGCTGTATGCGGTGGGCACGGGCGTATTTATCGCCGGATATACGGTCGTAGATGGTTTAGGCGCCGAAAGCGCAGCAAGCTACACTTTCTGGTCTCACCTCTTCAACGGTATTCCGATAACCTTGGTGGCGTTGTATCTGCGAAGGGGGCAGGTTCGGGTCTCGCTGCAGAAATGCTGGAAGGTCGGAGTGCTCGGGGGCATGATTTCTCTGTTGGCGTATTGGATTGTCACTTGGGCAATGACAAAAGCGCCTTTGGCTTTGGTATCCGCAGTCCGGGAATCAAGCATGGTGTTCGCTGGGGACTGTCAGGAATTCTGTGCGCTGAGCTTCGTCGGTACGAAATGCACCCACCCCCACGACAAGAGGCGTTTTGCCGCCGATGCATTCCACGGCAGCCTGGACGGCACGCTTCCTTTGCTCCCTCGTGAGGTAAGCATAGCCGCCCGTGCTTCCGAGCAGCCCGATGGAGTCTGCTCCCGCGTGGTGAATGCGCTCGAGAAAACGAGCCAGTACCTCGGTGTCGACATGCCCTTCCGTATCGGTTGGCGTGAGGGGGAACGCCGACAGGCCACGAAACAAAGTCATCATCTATCTTTTCGAAACTACATACGGGAAAGCAGCATGCGCAGCCCGGCGAACGCGAAGAAGATCGCCAGCAGACTTTCGATCCAGCGGCGACAGCGGCGATACAGAGCCACCATCGGCGGTGTGGAGAAGACAATGGCGTAGCCGCAGAAGATCGTGACACTTAGGACGGCACAGCCGCCCAATATCGCCGCGATGCTCTGCCACGACGAATTCGGGCCGATCCCCAGCGTGACGAGCGCGATCCATGCCAGCACGGATTTTGGGTTCGCCAAATGCATCAAGAGGCCCCTTCTATAGAGCTCACCCCGTGAAAGAGCGACTTCGTCGGCCGACGCGCGTGCCGCCAGCTTCTCGTTCGACGTAAGCGCCGACCGTCCCGCCCTGAAGGCGAGGAATAGCAGGTAGAGGCCGCCGAAAATCTGCAGAACGAGCAGTGCCTGGGCGTACCTGGCCAACAGGGCGGAGATGCCGGTCGAGGCCATCAGACCCCAGAAGATCGAGCCGCTGACGACGCCCGAGGCGAGCATGAGCGCAGCACCTCTGCCGCGAGCCATCGCCACGCCCATGATGCGCATGTTGCTGGGGCCCGGGCTTCCCGCGGCAATGACATATGCAGCAAAGACAATGAGCAACTGATGGAGATCGACATTCATTCTCGGAGCCCTTGAAATTCTCATTCAAATCAATAAATGCGACCGCTCGACCGGAAACGTCATTTGGTGATGGCGATAGCTTGGCTGACGATCCTGCAGCCCGGCATCAACGCGTTCAGCCCTTCGACCGAGGAATCCGTCGCCTCCGCCAGCGCTTCGTCGGGCATGGTTTCCAACGCCTCCAATATGAACCATATCCGGCCTGTTGCGGCCTCCAGGCGGGTTCGAGTTCCTTGTCGCCAGTTCCAGCTCTGCAGGTGACGCCAATGTCGTCGCGCCAGATGACCTCTCCCAATAGGGGAGGATCGTCGACTGCCTCCCCGTTCATCAGAGTGTCGAATGTCTCAGTCCCGTCCGCGATCGTCAGGAAGAGTCTCCCGACATAGGCGTCGTAGTTCTCTCCGCCCACCGGATTGCGTATTTCAGGCTGACGGCGTTGTAGAGATCGACGACTGGGTTGATCGTCGGAAGGGTGCCGTCTTTCAGAACCCGCTTTCTGAGGGCCTGGGCTGAGCACGGCGTGCGGTTAGGCTTCGCGCCGAAGAGGACGTAGGCGTCGGACCAGCTCGCCAGATGAGCTTCTGCCCAAGCCGGGCCACCCGCCAACACGCAATCGCAGGCTTCAGCAAGCAATCGGGAATCGAAACGTCCTTCTCCAGCTGAAGTGGCATCGACGTGGACGCTCACGGCTCTAAATCCCGATGCAATATTCTTAATTCGACCGTCGATGATGGGACCGTCAAACATCCAGGCAACTCCATAATTGAAGCGCAAGCAATCCATGCGGCGCGCCCAGCCACGACCGCTTCCTTGACTGCAAGCCATATTGCAGTTCACTGGCCCAAGTTAAACTGCCACTTTTGGTAGATTTTCATCGGTCCAGTATAAGGAGGGTCTCGCAGGACGGGAGCGACGCGTCGAATTTATAAATCCTTGGTCAAGCAGATCGAGGCGTGAGTGGACGGTGTCGGTGACGCTCTACCTTCAAGTCGCTCGCTTGCGGAAGAACTGGGTGTTTCGAGGAGACTGTGACCGCCGCATTCGACCAACTCATTTCGGAGGGCTGTGTCTGGGCAGCAGGGACGGAAAGCGTCGGTTGCGGCCGCAGGGCGGCCGAGCCAGGTCACCCCGGCCGACGGTTCGGGGATGGCCGCGCGCCAACTCTCAGCCTATGCAACTCGTGCGATGGCTCTGCCGTCGAACAGCACCGCCGGGAGGCCGCCGCTTAAGTTCGATTTCCGCTACGGGGATGTCGCGTCAGCGGACTTTCCAACAGCCCCCTGGCGAAAGGCGATGAACACCGCCTTACTCACGCATCGCGACAGATTGGGGATACGATGGCCCGGCAGGAAGCCATATGGTGTTGGCGTAACGCTTTTAGGTTGAATGCCCAATGCGAAGGTAGCTCAGGCGGTCGCCTTTTGTGGCCGGCGGAACGTATTTTCCGGGCGCGGCAGACCGAAATGGTCCCTCAGCGTTGCCCCGTCATAGTCGTGCCGGAAAAGTCCGCGCTTGCGCAAGATCGGCACCACCTCCTCGGCGAATATGTCGAACCCGCCCTGCAGATAGGGCGGCATGATATTGAAGCCGTCCGCGGCACCATTGTCGAACCATTCCTGGATCTTGTCGGCGATTTGTTCGGGCGTCCCGGCCTGGACCCAATGGCCGCGCGCCCCGGCGAGGCGGTGGAGCAACTGCCGGATGGTTGGATTCTCGCGCTCGATGATGTCGAGTACGACGTGGAAGCGGCTGCTTGCACCACGCTCGCCCTCGATGCGGATAAGCTCGCGCGGAAATGGCCCGTCCAGATCGTAGCTGGAAAAGTCGGCGTCTACGATGCGGCGCAGCTGGTGAAGAGAATATTCCGGCTGCGTCAGCTCATTGAACTCGTCATGCAGCGCGCGGGCTTCCGCCTCGGTGGAACCGATGAAGGGGCTGATGCCGGGCAAGACCTTGGCGTGGTCAGGGTTGCGGCCAACCGACTTCACGCGCGCTTTGATGTCAGCGTAAAATTCCTGCGCGTTCCCGAGTGTCTGATGTGCTGTGAATATCGCCTCGGCATAGCGGCTTGCGAATGACCGTCCGTCTTGCGACGAACCTGCCTGCACGTAGACCGGACGCCCCTGCGGCGAGCGCGGAAGCGTGAGCGGTCCCTTCACCCGATGATATTTGCCGATGTGGTTGATTGGGTGGATCTTGTCAGTGTCGGCAAAGATCCGGACTCCCGGTCCGAGACGAGCGCGTCGTCCTCCCAGCTGTCCCAGAGCTTCGTCACCACGTCAACGAACTCGCCGGCGCGCTCGTAACGATCGGCGTGAGTTGGATGCCGGTCAAAGCCGAAATTCGACGCTGCGGACGCATCGCCCGTGGTGACAATATTCCAGCCGGCGCGCCCGCCGCTTAGATGATCAACAGAAGCAAACAGCCGGGCCAGGTTGTAGGGTTCGTTGTAGGTGGTCGAGCCGTGGCGATGAAGCCGATGCGTTCCGTCACAGCAGCGAGAGCCGAAATCCATGTCAGCGGCTCCAGTCTGAAGCGGCTTGCGTAGCGAATGTTGTCGGCAAGCGCAGGCCCATCGGCAAAGAACAGCGCGTCGAATTTGCTTGCCTCGGCCTTTTTCGCCAGACCCTGATAATAGGCGATATCCAGCACTCTCTCGGGGGCGGAATCCTTGTAGCGCCAGCCGGCTTCATGGTGGCCGCCAGGATAGATGAAGAAGTTGAGGTTCAACTGTCGTTTTTCGGCGGGCATCTAGTTGGTCCTCCTGGGTGGTGATGCTGAGCGACAGGTCTTGGGGGGCCGCTCAGACGGGCAGCACAGGTTTTGTCTTGACGCCGAGATGACGCAGAAGTTCGGAGCGGATCTCGCCGAACCGGCGATCGCCATGATCGCGTGGCGTGGGGACATCGATTGCGATGTCGGCGACGATCGCGCCATTGTCGAGCACCAAAACCCGGTCCGCCAGCGTCACGGCTTCGTCCACATCATGGGTGACCAGCAGAACGGCCGGCTGGTGACGGGCGCAGAGCTGGCGCAGCAGATCGTGCATGCGAAGGCGGGTCAGCGCGTCCAGTGCGCCGAACGGCTCGTCCGCTAGCAGCAGCTCAGGATCACGAACAAGCGAGCGCGCCAATGCCACCCGCTGCTGCTCGCCACCAGAGAGTTGGACCGGCCATGCGTTTTCGCGGCCGCTCAGGCCCACCTCTTCGAGAGCTACCCGTCCGCGTTCGACGGCGTCCGGCAGGTCGAGGCCAAGAACCACATTCTCCAGCACTCGTTTCCATGGCAACAGTCGGGCATCCTGGAACACCACCGATTTCTTGTCGGGTGTTTCGAGTCGGCCGGAGCCGGAGACTTTGCCGTCGAGATCGGCGAGAGCGCGCAACAATGTACTCTTGCCCGACCCGCTACGGCCGAGAAGCGCGACGAACTCCCCCTTCTCGATGTCGAGGCTGAGGCCGTCGAGGATGGTTCGCGGCCCGAAACGTCTCACAAGGCTCTCGACCCGCACCACGGGAGCGCCGCTCAATCCGCCAAGGTGCGACGCCATGACAGTGACCTTTCCTGGAAGAAGCGGACGATGCCGTCGGAGACAAGCCCGAGCAATGCGTAGACGACGAGGCCGACGATGATGATGTCGGTCTGGCCGTAGTTGCGCGCGAGATCGATCATGTAGCCGATGCCGCTGGTGGCATTGACCTGTTCGACCACCACCAGAGACAGCCAAGCATAGGTCACCGCGAAACGCAGGCCAAGGAAGAACCCAGGAAGGGCGCCGGGCAGGATGACCTCGCGGATGAATTCGCCGTAGCCCATTCGCAAGGTCTGGGCCAGTTCGACATAACGGCTGTCTATGCTGCGCAAGCTGCTGTGGGTCTGGATGTAGATCGGGATCAGGACAGCCAGCGCGATGGCCGTCACCTTCATGCCCTCGCCGATGCCGAACCACAGCATCAGCAGCGGGATCAGAGCGAGCGTCGGTATCGCCCGCTTGATCTGAACGGGGCCGTCGATGATGGCCTCACCAAGCCGCGACAAACCTGAAATGAGAGCAAGGATCGTCCCGATCAGGACTCCGAACACCAGCCCCTGTGCTGCCCGCCAGGCAGACGTTATCAAATGATGCTGAAGCTTCTCTTCGGCGATGAGATCGATGGCGGTGCCGACAACCGACCAAGGCGCCGGCAGCGTTCTAGGATCGATCAGGCCGGCGATACTGCCGATGGACCAGATCACAAGAAGAAGTACAGGCCCGATCAGCGCGCCAAACGGGATCGTTCGCCCAAGCGCCAAGCGACGCCTCGTCCCGGTCTTGCGGGGCTCGGCCGCAGGCGAAATCAGCACCCTTTCATCCGATGGGTAGGGAATGTTGGGGGCAACTGCGGCGGTGTTGGAGAATGCGTTCATCGGTGTCGTCTCCGGTCTCGGGAAGCAGGCGTCAGGAGGCGTTCAGCGCGTTTGTGGCGATCGCCTCGAAGCGCCTGTCGAACAGGTCCTCGGCCTTGATCGCGGGCTTGTTCAACTCCTTGGCCAAAAGATCGATCGTCGCCTGCTGGCGCACGATCACGTCGTTCCAGTCGGAGGGGATGTCGAACTGACCATCAGCGTCGACCAGATACTGGCCATCTTCTGTGTTGAGGCCCTGGGTGGCGACGTAGTACCCCTCGATCCACTCCTTGGGATGCTCTTCCACCCAACGGGCGGCTAGCGCCCAGTAGCGCACATATTCGCCGAGAGCGGCGGCTTTGGCCGGGTCGTCAAGCACGGCTTGTGGGGCATAGAGATGGGCTGGATCATCGCGCAAGCCGTGCGGGATGGTGGCAGCGCCGTCGGCGCCATACTGGCGCAGGTAGCGCTTAATGAGGACGCCCGAGATCGGCGCGACGTCGACTTGCCTGCCGGAGAGTGCCACCGGATAGGCATCGCCTTTGCTGGGCAGTTCGATGAGATCTACATCCTCCTTTTCCAGGCTGGCGGCCTGCAGGACCCTCAACACCAGCGCGCCTTGTGCCTGACCGGGGCTGAAAGCAATCCGTTTGCCGCGCAAATCCGCGAGCGTCCTGACCTCGACTCCCGGTGCAATGCCGAGTTGATAGATCGGGTGCGCAACCGGATCATTGCGGAACTTCGCGGCAATGATCTTGACCTTGAGCCCCGTCCAGGTCGCGTGGATGGGTGGAATGTCGGCAACAGATCCGACGTCCAATGCGTTGGCGCGAAAGGCTTCGATTGTCTGTGGACCGCCGCTGATATTGGCCCATTGGACCTCGAACGGCAGTTGGTCGATCAGGCCGGAGAGTTCCAGTGCCCTTTGCGTCTCGGGATCGCCGATACGAAGCACAGTGCCCGCCGGGATTTTGGTCGGCGGTTTGCCAGCGTCCGGACTACCCGCCTGGGCAATGAGGGGGGAGAAAGAAGCGACCAAGCCTACTGCGAACGCGGTTACGAACCCACCAAACCTCCTTCTTGAAAATCTCTCCACAGCTAACACCATCGTCTTGCTCCAGTTTTGGGAAGGCTCCGAATTCGCTGCTAGTATCTCCAGAGATTTGGTAGACTATAAAAGTATTGGATGCTGTTCTTTGCCACTCAAAGGAAACGCTGTTCGCCTCCAATGCTCATTTGGAGCACGGGCCGCCCAACAACAGGCGGCTTGGGGCGCTGCAGAGCAGCTGGCGTTTCTAACCGGCGCCAACTCCGTCGTCGCCAAAAGCGGTTCCTGATGCCCTATGCGCCTTGCCAGCGAGCTTCGGCTTGGAACAGGACCCAGCGTGAAGCTGCTAGCAGAAAAATCGCTTCGGCTCCGGTCGTGGAAGGACAGGCCTGCGGTGATTACCGGCCGATAGGAACGGCCGGGCTCGTAAGGACCGGAAGAGCTGCTGTTTCCTTTTTGGGGGTTTATCTGAAAAGTCTTCAGCCTAAAACCTCATCATTGTGGTCCAGCCGTCGTATTTTCCAAGGCCATTACACGGTAGAGTCATAGCACTTTTCCGCCTGCGCGGCAGAGAAGGCTATGGCAAAGCCGGAACAACGGTAAGACGGCGCAGACCGTCAGGCTCTTCAAAAAATTCAGAGGGGATCGTCATCATTGGTCCGGCGATTGGGAGGCTCGGCCGGCTGAAAAGAGGACGTTGGCAATGGGGCGGCCACGAGATAGCTGGGGTGATCCACGCCACGCATTTGCACGGATCACCTACCAAAAATGGCGGACCGGTCCCGGAATTGAGCCGCCGTCGCGGGTTTTTTGCGGCCGTAGCGGCCTCGCTGTCTGCTGTGCGCCTGGCGAAGCGCGCAGCAGATGAGAAACCCTGCGTGCGTCGCGCTGGCGCTGATGGTGCAGCCGGAGATACGGCTGCTCGACGAGCCGTGAGGGGCTCTCGAGGCTATGACCATACAGGAAGAACTGAGCGAGAAAAACGTCATCATGGCGGACAAGGCGTGCCAGCCGGAGCGGGCGCTTCGCGCCTCCAGCGCGGCAATCATCCTTTGTGAATCAGGCTTGTTTATATGGCGAAACTTCGACAAGTGATGCAACGCTTGCCGGCGCCCTCGGCCTCTTCAACCGCAAATATAAGCACTGATACCCCTTAATCGATTGATCCGCACAGATGCGGAAACCGCGCATCTGATTTTTGTTGCCCAGATTTGTCCGGCCGCGATCCCCATTGCCGATCAGTGGCAGATAACTTTTATACATTCTGAAACGCCGAAATAGGTTGGTCGAGTGGAATCGACCGCGACCCGGACAATTCATCATAATATCAAACCTACCGCACAGAGAAAGGAGAGCGGGCAACTAGAGAATTTCTTTAACCAGGGAATCGTCCGGGATCGTCAAAGTGTCGGCCAAAAACGACGCACGCTTATAGTGCGCGCGATTCGGGTGCCAAACCGATTCGTCCGATTGCGGAAGGCCGACAACATAGGCGATGCCGTGTCTCAGAAGAGCAGACAAACATTGCTCGATCGTGTCACTGTCGATCCCGCGCATACCCCTGAAAAAAGCTCCCTTCTTCCGGCCTGAGCCTTTCTGATAGAAGAGTTTGCGCAGTATGATCTTAAGCGCCTTCAGGCTGTCGGGTATCGCCATATCCATGATATCGGCGTTCGTGGCGTCGACAAGGACCCGTTCCTCGACATACTGCTGACCGAGACCACAGCGGTCCAAGGACTCTGCCGTATCTAACGAGAAAACCAATCGACCTACCCTGCAGCGCCTGAATTCCAGGTTGGAAATGAGATACGCATCGATCGAGAGCTCCAATATGTCAAAGGTGCAATCCTCGAACTGAATCTTTCGCCCTCCCAAGAGCTCCTTTGTAATTTCGATCTCTGGGATATGTGCTGCACCGACACGGACGTTCCTGAGTTCCCTCTTGAGCAGGTCCGGCTCCAACGACGCACAAACCAAAAAATCTGCAATCAGATTGCCTGTGGCGAGCCCGTCGTCTGCCATCGCCTCCTGCACGGCAATACTCAACAACGCCGATATATTCTCCTTCCGGAGGATCGAGTTGACGACCTGAGCTGTCAGAAATGATATTGCCTGCTGCGTGCGTAGTAGCGGCCGCATCAGCCGTAGAACCACATCGGATCGCAAGTATTCACCGCTCTTGCTTGCCAATGCCTCTATCGCTTCAACGATTGTTCCGGCCTGTGCCGCGTCGAAGATGCCGGTATCGATAAACCCACGCTCCTCATTTGCATGCCCTGAAGTCAGTCCTGGAAACCGCATCAACACCTGCTGCACGGAGATGTCGGGTTCCATCAGCATTACGTCTCGATATGCGTCTGCCACATGCAGGCTCGTCACCCTGCCAGGGTCAGAGATGTTGGTCCTCGCGAAGAGCGCAATTCTCTCCAGAAGCCGGCGAATCTGTTTGGGCTCGGCGCCTCGCGCAACATTGGTCTCGCGTGTGCAGAGCCTCTCCAACAGAATGTTCCAGCCATTGCCCGGCGACAGAGGGTTGAGCAGCTCGTTGTCGGACGACAGAGAGGGGCCGAGTTCGAAATATATGTACGAAAGAAGGAGCGGTCTCTGAGGAAGCCATTCCATAACCACAGGATCGGCGATCTTCGGATTGATCTTTCTGAACAGGGATCTCACCTCGCTCTCATGGAAGTCATGAAGAGAAACGTGTGAGAAGTCCCGTGCGCTAAGGCACTGGCGCATCTCCTCGAAGCTTGAAAAGTAACTCTGGCGCCCTGAAAGGAATATAGGTGTCGCCTTGGGAGATTCAGCAATTGCAGATCTGATTATGTGTGAGGACGCGTAGCGAATGTCATTCGATGAGGTTGTGAGGCGCGTAAAGCCAGCTCTGATTAGCTCATCGAATCCATCAAGTATAATGATGCAACAGTCGGAAGTCCAAGCGTGAACCAGTTTTTCTCGCTCTGAGCGAAGGCCCAGCCACTTGGCATGACGCTCCAGCAGATCAACGAAATCGTCGCTCTCATCAAACGCGGCATCATTGAGGTTTATGTATATGGGAAATCGAAATGTTTCGCCGTATTCGTATTGCTCAGACAAGCGAAAGAAGATTTCCCTGTACGTCATACTTTTGCCAACGCCAAAATCACCGGTAACAACGATCCTTGTCCGTTTCTTTTGACGAATATCGTCGATAATACTTTCTAACGTTCTTTCCTGCTTCGTGTCATAGTTTCGAAACGGGACCTGGACGTAGCTGCTTCGTTCCAAGTGGATTGTGTCGTTAGCCGGGTTCCGCACGCTGCCGAATTGGCGCTTCCTTCGCTCGATGAGGTAGGTCGAGCTACAGTTGAACCGGTTGATGAAAGTTGGGAACGCGCATGCTTCGATCCAGCTGCCATTATCTTCTGCGACTTTGTGGATTTCCGCCGTTGGCTCTCCTTGAGTGACGAAATAGCCAAGAACACGCTTGGTCTCCAGGTCCCCAACCAGGCTCCGCCTTGCAGCTCGGATCTTGGCTATGTCATGCTCGGCCTTCTTTTTGGACCGCTCAGTCGTGCATTCAATCAGTATGAATTCGTTGTCATTTTCAATGACGATGTCCATCTCGCGATTGTCGACTAATCGGTTGGTATGTACTGATTCGGGGCGCCGGACGTCGGGCTTGATTGTTTTGTTGCGGCGATGATGAGGCATATCGGCCTATCCGCGCTAGTTTACCGTCGCTGTAGAGCGGCTATCCAAGAGCGATGCGGCGGTGCCAGCCGGCCGAGACGTTCGCAACACCGGTCAGTCCGTCACCAGGCGCTTTTCTTTTCAGGAGAATTTCGTTGCAAAGGGGAACGCCTGCGGAGCGTGGTCACAACCTACCCTCACCAGCAGCAGGCATGTCTTGATCCGCACTCGAGCATGCATCTTGGCTATGAATCGGTGCGACGTGAATAGAATTCTTGAGTAAAGGGATTACATTTTCTGCGCCGAAAAACAACCTTCCCGACACAGGCGGTTACCTGTTGCGCTGAAGCGGCTCAAAAATTCTTTCTTTCTAATTTTGCAACATTAACTTGTAGTTAGCCAAAGAAGTCAAATCCGTGGCACTTCCGCTACTTGAAGAAAGCCGCGAGCGATCCTTACCTCAGATCTCGCAAAGTCGTGAGCGGCATGAACGCGATCTGGTCGTTGTCCCCCGCTCAGGTCAACGCCCATAGGTTGGTGAGGAGCCTTACATGGCTAAGTCGGCCGTCGAAATGAACAGCGGCGAAACTGCGTATCAGAAAGAGCCGCAGAAGCCTGCACGCGCTGCAAAGACCGGGCGGAAGCTCAAAGCGAAGGCGCATTTCCCGCCGGACATGCGCTCGGCAGATCGCTCGGGTCCGCGGAAGCGTCGGGCCGTCAGGGCGAAGGTGCATTTTCCGCCGGACATGCAAAAGAGCGCTTGGGCGGGGGACGCCATGCCCGTCGCCCTCAAGACCAAAGCTGCCTTTCTGGCGATCGGTCTTGCCGTTGGTTCCGTCTTCAGCGGCGTGGTCTTTGCGGCCGACGGTTTTGTGAAAATTGAGGAGGCCTGGACAAAGGTCGCTGACCTCAAGAACAACGAAAAGGGTATTGCCTTGGCCAAATCCGCCGAAGCGGCCTTCAATGAAAAAGCAGACCCGTTGTACAAGCAGCTCACGCCGGCGTTGGCTGGCGTGAAACCCTCCATCGACATGATCGTATCGGCAAAGGCCGATCCGGCAAAGCTCGGGCAGCTGGTCGAGGCGCGGCAGAATCAGGCGGTTACTGTGCTTGGTGCCAAGCCTCAATTCAAGGATGCCGCAACTTCGCTCGTCTACGCCTTCGAGACGGCCGCCGAGTGCCTCAACAAAAAGGAATGCGACGCCGCGACGTGGCACTACAGTTTCGACGAGGCTTTCTGTCAGATGCAAAGGACGTATTCGGGTTTCATCGACCTTCAGCGCGGGCGTTTGCCAGGTTTCGCGCAGACGTACGCAGAGGTGCTCAAATCGATCGACTGCGCCAAGCTGCTCTACGGCTGACCTCTTCCCGAAGAATGGAACCTGCCGAGCAGGTGCTGCTCGGCGCAGCACCAAATCCCGTGAACCGTTTGGCAACCCCTTTGGCGCCGGGTTCGCTGCGGGCTTTCGTCCAAGTCCGCCGGACTTCGCCAGCGCCGACCGTTGGGCCGCGTAATTCGGCGCGACGATCGGGTAATCGCGCGGAAGGCTCCATTTCTCGCGGTATTCGTCTGGCGTCAGACCATAGTGAACGCCGATGTGGCGCTTGAGCGACTTGAACTTTTTTCCGTCCTCGAGACAGACGATGAAATCCGGCGTCACCGATCTTTTGGAGTTGACCGCTGGCTCCTGCTTGGGTTGCTCCGCCACGATCGGTCGTCCGAGGCCTGAAAGCGATGAATGAATTGAAGCAATAAGGTTAGGCAGGCCCGAGACTGGCACGGGTTCTGACTCACATTTGCAGAGACAATGTCGGCCGTCAGCCCGACGAGATCGGCGCTCTGAGCCTCGTCTTGTTCTGTCAAGGTGTCTGCTCCTGGTATCGCAAATCAAAGAGTCCCCACGCAGCGGATATGTTCTGCAAGTTTGTTGGATCGCCAATCGCACTACTCAGGGTCCGAGCTGAAGCCCTCCATCGAGGAGCGGTTTTTTTCTTGAGCATGGCCTCAAGAGACGTGTCGAGGTTATCGTGCAGGCGTTTAGCATGATCCGGCCGATGGTCTCAGGCACAGCTCGTATAGCGACCATGCCCTTCCGGCTGGTTGAGCATTTCAAGAAAACCTTCCCGCTGCGGATCATCGAACTTCCGCTGCCGCTTCCCGCATTTACCGAGGCCCTCCAATGGCCCGCCCTTCACAACAGTGATGCCGCAAGCATCTGGATGCGAGAGATATTGTTACAGGAGGCGTCTCGAATGACTTCTCCGCGGGACGCCAAAAAGGGTCGCGTGCACCCCTGACTTACTCCCGCATCTCACGCCGCCATTCGCGTCAATAGCCCTTGTCGGACTAGATCGATGCTCGCGGCATGTGCGCCTGCGAGATCGTCCAGCGGGTGGGCTGCGTCGACAAACGGTGCGAATGAGAAGGGGCCCGCATAACCGCCATCAAGCAGCGCCCGGATCTGGCTGCCATTGTCGGAACCTACTAGGACGCGATCCGGGTAGATCCAGTGGATCGGATCGTTCACGCTTGAAATGTGCACCAGACCGGTCAGTTCGCAGGAGAAGAACGGCTCCCCGGCGAGCGTGTGATGAAACGTGTCGTGCACGAGGCGGAAGACGGACTGGCCATCAATGGCGGCAATGGCCTTAGCCGCTTCGTTCTTCGATCGAAGCGAGCAGGTCTGGAAGCCCAGCGGCTCGATGAGACCGATCAGGCCGCGCGACTGGAGGATCGGCTTGAGCGCCTTCAAGGCAAAGCGGAGATCGCCCCGGCGCTCGCCATTGGCGGGCCAGGAGCCATCGTTGACCGGCAACAGCATGAGCGTCTTGGCTCCGCAGGCCGCCGCATAATCGGCGAGCTTGCTCGCCTCGGTCTTGCGGGCGGGAGTCCACTCGTTGAAGCGCTGCAAGGCATTGATGGAAATAATCCCAATGCCTGCTTCGGCGGCGGCAGCCCGGACGTCCGCCGCCGGCATGCCGCGTGCAATAGCATTGCTGCGCTGTTGGCTGCGGATCTGGACATCGGTCAGGCCCTGGTCACGGGCAACAGCGAAAAGTGCCCTGACGTCAAGTCCGGACGTCGCCATGTGATCGAGTGCAAAGCGGGGCGCTGCTTGGCGCATGGCTTGGCTTTCCTTCAATGTTCCCGGAAATCTCTCTACTATTGCGACACTTGACTTAAGACAAACGATTAGATCAGATGTTTTTCATCTGAAAAGGAGATGGCTGATGAACAGCGCCGACCTCAGGTTTTTCCAGGCGGTTGTGAGAGCAAACAGCACGGATTGGAGCACAATGGCTGGCCAGGGTGCTCCGCTTGCGCGTGCGATGCGGCCAAACTCATTTCGACATCGGTTAAGGAGCTTGGGGTCAGCACTGCTGCTCTTAAGACCGAGGTTCAACAATCAAATCGAGATCAGTAAGTGTGACTGTCGTCGAAGGTGACCCGCAGCAGCCGAGTGCCCCATCTGTGGGATGCCTCTCGTTTTGCCAAAACTTGGACAGTCACACGATCTTCGCATGATGGGGTCGGAACAAGAACTGCTCAAGATCGTACGAGGCATTTATCAACCAAAGGCAGCTACGGTTGATTTGATGATGATTCCTCCACCCAGGCTTCGGCGCATCTGACGCCCCGTGGCGGCGCGAAAAACGCTCAGTAGCTGCAGCGCCGGCTGTACGCGCGACCAGATGGTCCTCAAGACTTCTCGACCATGCCGGGTTTTCCGAACGGCGCTCCCGGATACCACGCGCTGTGACCATCGGAAGCCAACCTCGTGGAAATACAGGTCGGCATGCTGCGGGCTGATATGATGAAAGACGCCGGCGATGGTACGGCGGACGCGGGAGTTGAAGCCCTCTACCGAATTGACGTGGACGGCATCGCGAACATACTCACCACTGGAATGCTTCACGGTCTCGTGTTTGGCAAAGCTCTCACCAATGGCCATGAATGCTTTCCACTCGTCGCTCATCAAATGAGCTCTCGACTCGATCTGCGCTTCAATGACGCGTTCGCTGCTCGCGCTGAGAGACCGGTCACGACCGCGGCACGCGCGTCACCGGCCGGAGCGCCGGTCGTGACGTCTGTCGGCCGCTGCACCATGGCCAACATCTGAACTCTCCGGCAGACCCTCGATGGCTCCCTGCGATCGACCTTCCGGCAATGGTATCCCGGCATGGCGAACGACAATCACGAGAACGGCGAAATGGTCCGCGCGGCTTGACCGCCCCACAAATCCTCATGTTCCCCTCGTACGGGCGTGAAGCATCTCGAGCATCGCAGGCCCGGCGCGCTCGACGATGGCGACGCCGGCCAGCAATCCTGCGCGCAGTTGCGGGGCAGGATCGGGTTAGCCGCGGAAGGAAGCGGCTTCCATTGCGCATGGGGATATGGAACCAGTCGAGGACATGCTCGCTGGCCTGCGATCATTTCCGCGTGCGACCGGACTTCTTCCCAACTGCCGGTACGAAAGCTAATATCCTGATTGGGTCTGGACGCCTGCTTCTTGAGAGGGTCGAGAGTACGCCGTTGCAGCTCGCGATCATAGCCGCGCCGTCTTCAGCCAGCGAGCGGCCTACGATCAGCTCGAATTTTTCTTTCGGTCGTCACGGGGCGGATGTACTCGGGAACCGGGCAGGTTCACGCGGGCAGGCATCCTGCATGAAGGATAACCGACAGGCGAGCGTTACCGCTTTCGCTAAGACGCCGCCAATTCCGGCGGCATTGGCGGCCGAGCGAGCGCCGTTCGACGCGCAGGCTATTCGCCGTTGGACTTCAGGAAGGCGACCGTCGCTAAGATCAGCTTGTCCACGGTCTTGGCACTCTGTTCAACGCCGAAACCATGATCAACGGGTTCAGCCCACAGTTCTTCCGGACCGTCGTGATAAGCCAGCAACGACCTGGCGAGAACGGGTTGGGGAAAGACGATGCTGTCGCGCGTGCCGACCGCGAGGAACAGCGGCCCCTTGTAGCGCGAGATTTCGCCGGCAGGCTGCACCGCGTAGAGGCTCTCGAAGAAGCGGCCTTTCAATGGAATTTCCTTCCCATCTCCGACGCGCTTGGCCGGATAGACTTTATCGCCCGCTGTCACAGCTTCCGCCATCTGCTTCTCGCCAAATATGGAGATGAACGCTGCCGGAAGATTGATGCCGGGGTTCCAGAGCACGACAGACTTTAAAGGCGTTTTCGTCCGGCCGGCAACTGCTGTCGTGACCGCACCGCCCAGGCTCATTCCCATCAACGAAATACGTTTGCCGTCGATGCTGTCATTCGCCGACAGGAAGTCGAGCGCTGCTTGTGCGTCCGTTATCTCGGTTTCGACGATCATGTCTTCGAATTTGCCGTCACTCGCGCCGCTGCCGCGAAAATCGATCCGAAGCGAAGCGATGCCATTCTTTGCGAGCACCGGCGCGGCACGCCCGAACAGGCCTTCCTTCACCGCCTCCGAACTCCATTCGTTGCGGCTGCCGGTGAAACCGTGAAGCATCAGGATGACGGGAGGATTCGCGACATCATCCGGCCTGACCATCGTGCCTACGATTGTCTGGCCTTCGACTTGGAACTTGATGATGGCCTCCTTGGCTTGCGCCGAAACTAAAAAAGTTGTCATCAGCATTCCCAGTGACGCTGCAACGGTTCGGTGTAGCTGTTTCATAGCTGCTCTCTCCTTGTTGTTTGAATTTGCGCGGCCGGTCAAAGCTGATGGCGCGGCCGTATCGGACTGGCATTAGACATTGACGTCTTTCACCGCCGCGATGCCTGATTTCCGCGAAGCTCGCCGGTTATGAATTGAGCTCGACCAAGGCCGAAGGACCAATCCGCGTCACCATTTTCTACGACACTGACCACAACACCTGCAGGGTCGATCGCACACACATCCAAAAGCCCTGCCGCAACGAAACGATAGAAGGCCTGTTTGTCGTCAGTTGACCGCGCTCGCGAGATCACCTCGATAATGATCAGCCTGTCACTGCGAAAAAGACCAAGACCGGTATCCTCCGCGCGCACATGCGATCTCTCGTGTTCGATCAGGATCTGATAGCGATCGGCTGGCGGTACATGGAAAGCCCTGACCACCGCCTCATGGATGCAGTCGAGGATCTTGTCCTGCTCCCCAGGCGATCGGCCCTTCAGAAGGTTAATTTTATCAGCGGCATGGGTCGTGCTCGGAAATAGGAAAGAGGGCGGGGACGCGCACTCGGCGTCCTCGGTGAACATTCAGATTGCCCTCGCCGGTAGACCGGTTGGGGCAGCCTCGGGCTCCCCAGCCAGCGCGCAGGGGAACCAGAGAACATTTACGACTGCGCTCATGATCGCGATCGCAATGGGATAGGCCAGGCCCGCATAGATGTTGCCCGTGTAGGCAACCAGCGACAGGTTGATGAGGGGAACAAAGCCGCCAAACACGCCTGTGCCGATGTGATAGGGCAGCGAGAGCGAGGTGTAGCGCAATTTCGCCGGGAAGAGCTCGACGAGGAAAGCTGCCATAGGGCCATAGACCAATCCTACGAAAACGAGTTGGGCGACGATCAGCGCTGTTACCAAAACGAAGTTCTGGGCAGCGACGGCGGCGGCGATGCCCTGATAGATTGGAACATAGAACGCGGCTGCCAGAATAAAACCGGTGACAATCAACTTGCGGCGGCCGATCCGGTCGGACAAGGCGCCGAAGAAAACGATGAGGGGCGTTCCGATCACCAAAGCAGCAGCAAGGCAAATGTTCGCTGTCAGGAAGTCAAGCTTCAGCACGCTTTGCAAGAAATACAGTGCGTAGAACTGGCCTGTATACCAAACGCACCCCAGGCCGGCGGTCGCCCCGAACAGTGCAAAGGCTGCATAACGCACGCCATGACCGGTGGCAAAACTCTCACGGATTGGGCTCTTTGCGGTGTTCCCGCCTTTGCGAAGCTCCTCGAAGACCGGGGATTCGCTCAGCTTGAGGCGCAGATAAAGGGACAGCACGATCAAAACCGATGATAGCAGGAACGGAATTCTCCAACCCCATTGCTTGAAGAGTTCTTCGCCGAGCGACAGCCGGCACGTAAGCACGACGACAATCGCCAGAAAAAAGCCAACGGTTGCCGTTGTCTGGATAAAGCTCGTGAAGAACCCGCGCCGGTTCGCCGGTGCGTGTTCTGCAACGTAAACGGCGGCGCCGCCGTATTCGCCGCCGATCGCCAATCCCTGGATGAGCCGAAGGACCACAAGAGCGATCGGCGCGAAATATCCCGCGGTCTCAAAGGTTGGCAAGACGCCGACGAGCGCGGTCGCAATGCCCATCAGAATGAGCGTCATCAAGAACGTGCTCTTGCGTCCGACGCGGTCGCCGATGCTGCCGAACAGCAGGGCGCCCAATGGGCGCACGAGGAAGCCTGTGGCAAAGGTTGCGACGCTGATCAGAACAGCTGCCGTCGGTTCATTGGCAGGGTAGAAGAGCGTTGAGAAGAAAATCGCCAGACTTCCGTAAAGATAGAAGTCGTACCATTCGATGACCGTGCCGGCGCTTGATGCAAGGACGACGGTCCAGATACCTGGTTTGCGGACCGAGTCGCCCCTTTCCTGTAGCTGTTGCATGCTGCAGTTCCCCTTTATGTTTTTGAAAGCAGTCGGCCCTCTCTTCAGGGCCGTGGTAAGTCAGTTCGCGATGCGCTGATCGAATGCGTAGACGCCAAGTCTTTCGCTTGCCTCGCGCACCGTTCGGCGGACGATGTCCTTCGCCGACGGCAGATCGTTGATGAGGCCCACCGCCTCACCGACAGTCACGTTGGCCGTGTCATAGTCGCCAGAGGCCCATGCCGCCTCGACCTTCGACAATTCTTCGGAATGCAGCGTGCGCAGCTCTTCTTCCCGCCCGTGCCACTTGTCGATGAAGCCGTTTTTGAGCAGTCGGCCGGTATAGCCAGCGGGCCAGGCCTTCTGACGGACGATATCGTAGACGGAAGTCCGGATTGTCTCGTCGCCAGAGGCAGCGACTACCTTGTCCTTGGCTGCCGGATGGATGAGCGACTCTCGCGTAGCCCAGAACCTGGTTCCCATCAGGACCCCGTCTGCTCCGAGCATCAGCGAAGCGGCCAGGCCCCTACCGTCGGCAATGCCGCCTGCCGCCACGACAATGACAGAAGGCGAAATCTTTGCCACCAGATCCACGACTGCGGGAACGAAGGGCATCGTTGACCGCGCGACCAGGCCATGGCCGCCGGCCTCGGTCCCCTGAACAATAAGAACGTCGGCGCCAACGTCGATTGCGCGCCGGGCATGTTCGAGTGTGTGGATCATGCAAATCAGCGGAACACCCGCCTGCTTGACCCGTGCCGCGAGCTTCGCCGGATCCGAAAACGAAAGCATCATCGCGGACGGACGCTCCCCAAGTGCGCGGTCAAACAGATCAAGGTCGGCTTCAACTGCCCAGGCGATGAACCCGCAGCCAACGCGTTCATTGGTAATGAGCGACGACTCTGTTTCGTACCATTGACGATCAGCATATCCCCCACCCAACAGGCCCAGACCGCCGGCGTCGGCGACGGCGGACGCAAGCGCGCCACCCGCGACCGGTGTCATCGGGGCAAGGATGATGGGATGCTCGATTTCGAAAAATTCTGTCAGACGCGTTCGTATCGTCATCAATACTTCTCCCAGTTTGAGGGATGTTCCCGGAAATTTTTCTTCGACGGTATTGCGACACTTGACTTAAGACAAACGATTAGATCAGATGTTTTTTATCTGAAAAGGAGATGGCTGATGAACAGCGCCGACCTCAGGTTTTTCCAGGCGGTGGTGAGAGCAAACAGTATCGGAGGGGCTGCCGGTGTGCTCAACACGGTGCAATCCAACGTCACCGCGAGAATAAAATCGCTTGAGGAGGAAATCGGTGCTCCGCTTTTTCATCGCTCCAGGCGAGGGGTTACACTGACAGCCACCGGCATTCAGCTCGTTCCCTATGCCGAGCGCGTCGGAGAGCTTCTGGACGAAGCCAAGCGCGTCGTCACAGACCGCGGTACGCCGTGCGGTTTACTCAGGATCGGCTCCATGGAGACCACTGCAGCGCTTCGCCTTCCGCCGATCCTGATCCGCTATGCTGCAGAATATCCAGAGGTCGACGTACTGGTGGAGGCTGCCCCGACGGAACAGCTCGTCAGCGAGGTCGTCGGACGCAAACTGGATGGCGCGTTCGTCTCCGGCCCCATCGCTCATCCCGAACTGAAGAGCCTATCGATCGTCGAAGAGGAGCTCGTTGTGATCTCCTCGCCGCGGTTTCGCGAGCTTTCGGATCTGAAGGCCTTGGCCGCATCGCCGGCTCTGAAGGTCCTCGCTTTTCGATCGGGCTGTTCCTATCGCCGGCGCATGGACACGTTCCTGGCGGCGTGTGGGGTAACGCATGTCCGCTGGATGGAACTCGGAACAATGGACGGGATCATCGGCTGCGTCGCCGCCGGGGTAGGGATGGCCATGCTACCTCGGGGGGTCGTTCAGGATGCGGCAGCCGACGGACAGGTCATCATACACCAGCTACCTGACAATCTGCGGTCGGCGCCGACTGTTTTTGTGACGCGGAGCGACGAGTATCTCTCCGCGGCACTTCAGGCTTTCATGGCGGTGGCGTCTGAGGCGCATTCACGGCCTCAGCCGGCAGGACCAGAGCCGGTCCGACAACTGCAGCGGGCTTAGGAAAGGTGGAGAAAAAAAGGGGCCAGTCAGACCCAATCGTCGGCGAATCTTGATGGCAGATCGTAGGGGTGCGTTTGCCCAGAGATCGCCTACGATGCTGGAAAGGCGCTGCATTCTGCTGCAAAAGCAAGAAATGAGCGCGGATTCGGAGCATAATGGGCTGGCCAGGGTGCTCCGCTTGCGCGTGCCATGCCCGCGGCCAAACTCATTTCGACATCGGTTAAGGAGCTTGAGGTCAGCACTGCTGCTCTTAAGATCGAGGTTTAACAATCAAATCGAGATCAGTAAGTGTGACTGTCGTCGACGGTGACCCGCAGCAGCCGAGTGCCCCATCTGTGGGATGCCTGCGTTTGGGAAAACTTGGACAGTCACACGATCTTCGCATGATCGCTGAGGGTACACCTGCCGCGGCAGGATGGCGAGCCGGCGGGGATCAACCGCATTTACCGGCTCTACCGCGAGGAAGGGCTGGCGGTGCGCAAACGGCGTGCGCGACGGCGTGCGGTCGGCACCGGTGCCGATCCTGGTGGAGGCCCGGGCCAACGCGCGCTGGTCGCTGGATTTTGTCCTCAACGTCGTCGACGACGTGACGCGAGAGTGCCTGGCGGCGATCCCCGACACCTCGATCTCGGGCCGGCGTGTGGCGCGCGAACTGACGGACCTGATCGCCCGCCGCGGCAAGCCCGGCATGATCGTCTCCGATCACGGCACGGAATTCACCTCGAACGCCATCCTCGCCTGGTCGAAGGACCACCAGGTGGAATGGCACTGCATCGCACCGGGAAAGCCGATGCAGAACGGTTTCTGCGAGAGCTTCAACGGGCGGATGCGGGATGAACTCTTGAACGAGACCCTGTTCTTCGGCCTCGACCATGCCCGCACGACGATTGCCGAATGGAGGGACGACTACAACCGATCACGCCCACATTCAGCGCTCGGATACCTCACGCCCGCGGCCTATGCCGCCATCTCACCGCAACGGACGATCGGCTGCGCAACCCCGACCAGCTCCGCCGATCGCCCGTTGCTCAACCCGCGCCATACGGCGTAAAACCCGCCGAGGCTCTAATTGCGGCTGGATGAAAATCCGGTGGCAGGTCACCACCTGTCTTGGCGTTCACTGCGACCGCTGGGCGAGAGATGCAGCAACGCATCCTCAAATCGCTCGGTATCGAAGACGCCGAGATCTTTGTGCGCGATGTCGACAGACCGAATATCGCGCTCCTCCGATGGCGACGCGCAGCCGATCAGCGAGCCGGGGAAATCGCATCTCTCCTGCGGATACCGCAGCTCCAAGGACAGAAGGCGATGGTGTTCGTGCCCTCGACGAAGGTTGGAGAGGAGTTGCAAGCGGAGCTACGCAATCTCGGGCGTGAAGTGCCGCTGTATCATTCCAGACTGGGAAACGCTTGGGAACGACAGGAACTCGTCAAGCGCTTCCTTGGGCAAAGCAGGCCGCCATTCGACCAGATCATTTGCATTAACGCCTTTGGCATGGGCCTCGACGTGCCGAATGTCCGCCTCGTGATCCATTGGCAGCAGCCGGCCTCGGTTGAAGACCAGCTACAGGAATTCGGTCGCGCCGGGAGGGATGGAGAGCCTTCCGTGGCGGTCATGTTCCACAATCGTTCGAGCGTCGGCCGGGATATCTCAAGGCTACTTTTCATGGGCGAGAAAACAGTGGAGGCAGCACAGATCTCCGCGCTCGACCGGGAGCATATGCTGCAGCAACGCTATCATCAGATTGATCAGGTCAGTGAGCTGATGAAGACCCGGTCCTGCATGCGCACCGCAATCTCGGAATATTTTCAGGGGCCGAAGACCACTCGACGTCCAAGCTTTTCGGTCTGGATTCTGGATTGGGCATTCGGCACTCGGACGAAGTCCAGACGTTTCCGCGCCTGTTGCGATCATTGCGATACGGCGGAGATCAGACGCCACGGGATGGCGGGGTACGTTGCCCGGGTCATTGCTGGCCAGGTTGAGGTTGCCTAAGCGGCGATCCGGTGCAGAGGGACGTCCGACTTAGGCCGGCCGCCTGTCGGACCGTTTACCGTGTCTCGGCTCCAACTGCCCCCGGCGCATCGATGGCTAGAACCTCGAGGGCCTCAATTTCCTGCATAACCTTCCCCGCGATGCCCTGCAGGTCGCCGTACATCCCGACGGTCGACTCGATCACACCCTGTATCTGAGCCTCCCGTTTGGCCCACATGCGTATCGTGGCTTTGCGTTCCCTGGCCAGATCGTCCTGCATATCTGAGAACTTTTCGACGATCGCCTCGACCCGGTGACGAAACCGGGGGCCGGTCAGATAGCCGTAGACCTGTTCCATCTTGGTGGGCCTGACCGTCCCGCGCCAGGCGGGAGTTGGCGAGTTCGATCAGGGACAGCCGGAGCATGATCGCGATCGGAATCGCGCATTTGGGATGGGCGATGTAGACGCCATCCACGAGATCGAACGTTTCCACGCCCGCAGGCAGCGCTTCCGAGATCATCAGCGCGATGTCGGCCTTGGCGGCCGCTGGTCCGCCCGGAGCTTGCCCAGCCAGCCCTGGCTCCAATTCTTGGTGCGTTTTGATTCCCACAGGATCGCGCCGCAGGGCCGGCCGGCCGGCCCCACCACGCGCTGCAGCACATCGCCACCGAACTCACCTTTTGGGACCGGTTCGATGATGTCCATCGGGAAGCGGCTGCCGATCAGCGACTCCAACTCGAGCTCAAGGACCTCGCCCTGAAGCTGCTGGGAACCTTGCTCGGCGCGGCGCTTCAGCTCCTCGATCTGACGCTGCATACCGGCGATCTGTTCCTCTTTCTCGGCCACCTTCATCTTGAGACCGTCTTCGGCTTCGGTCCTGGCCTTGACGCGAACGGCGTCCAACCCTTCCTGGATTTTCTTTTCAATGGTCAGCGTCATTTCCCGTTTTTCGTCTTCGAGCGCCCGCTGCTGCTTCATAAACTCGGCCTGTTGTAACTGCGCCGCGGCGAGCTTCTCGTCCCGCGCCCTCAACGTCGCCTCCATCTCGCCAAGTTTCCTGTCCTTGTCCTCAAGGTCCGTCGAGATCAACAGTTTTGCCTTGCGGGCCTCTTCGGCGACTATGCCAGCACGCTCAAGCTTGAGTTTTTCGACGACCTGGCTGTCGATGTCATCCCGGGCGGCGTCGATCGCTGCCTGCTTGCGTTCAAGCTCTTCCTCCCGGGCGGTCATGACGGCGTTGCTCTGCGCCAGTCGTCGTTCGTATTCCTCGCGCGTCGCCGCAATCAGCGGCGCCGCGAGCGACTCATTGAGCTTGATGTCCGTCTTGCAGCTCGGGCAGCTGATTGTCGGCTCATTGAGAGTCCTGGGCTGGACAGATCAGGCACATCCTCGCGAAGTAACGTGGTGCAAAAAGAACGGCCCAAAGTATACAGGATTGCACGGCCACCAGAAAGAACAAAGAGTGAACTTTTCAGTTACCCCCCGCAGAGGTGGCCAGACCGGAAACTGATGTCGAAAGGGCCGATGTCGATCGGGCCATTGGCCTTCTTCCGTTGCGGTCCGGGCACCTATGGCCCTAAGGACATGTTCAGTGGCCGTCGCTCTCGCGGTGGGCCATCAAAGATAGACAGGGAGGTAGCAATGAAACGATCTCCAGGCATCGGGCAGAAGCCGAAAGCGGACGAATACACGGCGTTCGCCGAGCTGGCAGCCCATAAGAAGCAGGGCGTCGACTACGATTTCTCGGTTCTGGATCTAGCTTCGGCCGTGGCAATTGTCGCCCCGCATGGAGGCTGGATTGAGTATGGCACGTCCCAAATGGCCACCGCCGTCGCGGGAGATGATTTCTCGCTCTACCTGTTTGAAGGGCTCAAGCCGAAATGACCCCATCGCGAGCTGCATATCGGATCCGAATATTTTGACGAAGACCGATGCGTCGAGCTGGTCACCAAGGCCCAGATCGCGATCGGCATGCACGGCCGCGCGGACGGCAATGACCCAGAGTCGATCTGGCTCGGCGGGCGGGGCGAGGAGTTGCGCGACGCAATGGCGCTGGTTCTAAGAGGCGTGGGCTTCAAGGCTCCCTGGCCAGCACAGGAACAACATCTGCAACCGCGGAATAGGCCGGGCGGGGCGTGCAGCTCGAGTTACCGAAAACACTGCGGGACGCGCTCGTCGCGAATCCCGAACGCCGCGCGCTGTTTTCCGCCGCGGTCCGCAAGGCAATTTCGGATCGTCTCGGCAATCAAGGCACTGCTTGAAAAGCTGTTGGTGGCGGCCAAACCTTCAGCCACCGGGATTACAGCGCAGATTCGCCATGAAATCGTTCCACGAAATAATTTGTTGATCTTCCCACGCAATGTGCCAACAAATGCGCTTGGGGCTCTGTCCGGGGAGCCCCCTCAGGCGATCTTTGGCGCACCACCGGGGATCTTTCGAAGGGGGAGTGTCATGCGGATATTAGACAAGCCGAGAGAGCGGGTGTGTTCCTCCCTCTGACTTGGCGCTATTGGGCCGCGTGATCGATCAGCTGAAGCTGGGGCTCAATCGGAGAAGCAGCATGAAGCACTCGCGTCTCGGATCATGGCCAATTGTATGGCGGCGTGAGGGACGAGGAAGAACTTCTCGGCTTCCAGGCAGTTGCTTGGAGGTGAGCTTGTGATGACTGTGCGTCACGCGATCGAGGGAGCGGCGGGCTTCGGCCAAATTCTCGGCCAGAGTCGCTAGCAGGGCTTCGTTATCCGGGAGGATATGTGCGCACCGGCGCTCATGCTCGACAACTCTGTCTTGGAATGACACCGTCTTCTCATAGTGAATGACGAGCTGGAATATAGGTGCTGCATCGTACTTCTCCCTGATTAGGCGAAAGCACGTTGCTCGCTCTCAAGCGCTCAATTGCAGCAAGGTATGGGCGACCGGGAAATCCTACTCTCCTTAAGTGCAAAGCGCCACCATACACTCGCCAACCGAAAGCCCGCCGTGGCTAAAGGGTGCCAACCGCCGGTTAGTAGACGCGACGCAGCTGGCGAGCGTAGGATTTCCTACGATCCAGGCATATGCCCTCCGCCCACACCCCGTGCCTGGTGAACGACTGAAAGCCCGCCGTGCCGAAAGGTGCGGCGGGTTTTTGTCCTCCGTCCGGGAACTCTGGCCAAGCCAATACGTTTGAATCGCGCAGCACTGGTCCCCGTGCTGAGAGATTGGCTTTTCCCGGTTTCCCGCGCCTATGCGCAGGACGACATTAAAGACCAAGACATTTTCCGGTGTGCCCCTCAATCTGGAATACATGGAGGCCTAATATTACCCTGCGCGGCCCCACCGGGAAAGGAATCGACGATTCCGATGCCGGTCCGGAGGGGTTGTAGGCCGGGTGATCGGCCGAAGGTGTCCTTGCGAGAGGCGAGGGCGGGCTTGGTCCGTTCCAGAGATCAGCCGCCGCTCTTTCTCGGCGAGCGCGGCATACAGGTGAAGCCTAAACGGGTCAGCATTTGTGCCAAGTTCGGCTACCTGAGACGAGCGGGGACGACCATCTGCTTTCGACTGCGGTTAATCGGCGGCATGGACAAGCTCGTTGACGAGAACGGGCCGAGACGGCCGAGACGGAAGGACTGGGGCTATGGAACCCTGAACAGGCGCATGTTGTTGATGGTCATTGCCGGCCCCCTATCCGGGCCCGCAAAATCCAAACAGAAGGAGTAACGAGTGTTGGCCAGTCAACGAGGAAGGCGCGTCCGCGCTGAGATTGCTCTTGCCCAGAACCTGATGCTCGCGCCCTGGGTTGTGGGGTTGCGGTTGCCGATCCTGGTTGCCGAGGCAACCGGTTCGCTGGTTTCAGGTCGGCTAGAAACCGTCAAGGCGGTGAGCGAAAAAGTTTCGGCCCTTGCGCAGGGGATTTTTGCGGCACAGGTGGCTTGGACGCGGGGCGCATTGGCATTGCCGCTCGCCATAGCCGACGCGTCATCGCCGCTGGCCGATATCGGGCGATCAATGGCCCTTGCTGCTTTTGAGCCTGCGGGGCGGCAGGTTCGCCTAAATCACCGCCGGCTTTCCAGGCGCCGCAAACGGTGAAGCCGCAAGGGGCGAAAACACCCGCAGCAAGGCTGCAACTGCCGCAGTCATCGATGAGTATGCGAAGGCAGTGTAAAACTTGGCGGAATTTTAATGAAAACCTCTTCCGGGGCGGCGGCGCAGAAAATGATTTCAACCACCAGTATACCCGGGCAGTCGCAATCACCTGACAGACGCGAAAAGAACGCGCCGTCGGCGGAGGTGTCGGGGACTGAGCTTCGGTTCGGCGGTTAAAAAAGAGGGAGAGTTACGGAGGTTAAGGTGAACGGCTTGCTGAAGACTGGACTTTCGACAGGCGTGACCGGCACAGTCGCAAGTGTTGTGACGGCGGCGTTCCTCGCCCTTCTGGCCAAAGCCGAAGGAAAGTCGGCGCTGCAGCCGACCAACGCCACCAGCCACTGGCTCCACGGCGACAAGGCTGGTGCGGCTAGGAAGGCCGACCTCGCGCACACGGCGGTCGGCTTCGGCACCCATCATGCTTCGGCCATATTCTGGGCCGCTCCTTTCGAGGCTTGGCTCGCCAGAAGTCCTCCGCGGTCGCCGCTACTGATGCTGCGCGATGCCTCCGCGGTAGCCGCGATCGCTGCGGCTGTGGACTATCTCGTTGTACCGAAGCGGCTGACCCCGGGCTGGGAGACAGTGCTTTCTAAGCGCTCCATCGCAACTGCGTATGTAGCGCTCGCACTGGGTTTGACTGCCGGCAGATTAGTGGCGCAGGAGATGCGAAAAGGCGAGGTACGGCCATAGCGCCGGGCATTTCGTGGCCATTGAACGCCTGTGCAAAAGCTTCTGTACTACGGCACCAAGTGGAGAACCGTTCGGCCACGGCATCGCCGAGACCGCGGGTGTGTCGATTCAGTTCGTGAACACAACCCGGACGGCCTCGCAAATCTCGGCCTGATGACCACCCGCCGCTGACGCTGCGCTGCGCCCAGATGGTGCTTGCGGCGCGCGCATGGAGTGCAGCAAAGCCAGACCAAGATACCTCGTCGACGGCCCAGATGGTGCCGCTGGCGTCGCTCCATTTCCATAACTAACGTGCCAGAAGCATCCAGGTCCAACACACCATCCACTGCGAACTTGTCCGCGCAGTCGCAGATCCGGAGCTTTGACCGATCGGGACAGTCGTCTCCTGCCCAGCGTGTGCAGTGGTCGCGATCAGGATCCAGGCAGCGGCAGCGGCGAGAAGTTTGTTCAAGTACGTGTCCTTTCCTTGATGGAATTGAACACGATGATGAAACACCCGGCCTCTTGCGTGCCGTTTCGATTGCGCGGTTACGGAAACATCGTTTGCTTCAGCTGATTGCACCGATGTGGACCGGGCGCACTTCTGCCTTGCCGGCAGGCAGGCCGGAGAGGATATGCTGAAGGACGAGCGTGAATGCGCTGCCAAGGTCAGAATCCGCTTCATTTCCGTTCTCCATTTATGAGCTTCATAGCTTCGGCCAATTCGGCGCGCGGGCTACGCCGCCACACAGCACTGGACGGTCCGCGCTCGGTCCCCGACGATTCCGCGAATTGGCCGAGAAGGAGTTGTAAAGTGCGGCGGCCTACCCCGCGCGGCGAATTTCCGCTCGCTTCGGAAGCTTCCAGTTTGGTCTCGGGAAATGACAGGTGTAGCCATTGGGATAGCGCTCGAGGTAGTCCTGATGCTCCGGCTCGGCCTCCCAGAAAACGCTGACCGGCACCACCTCGGTCACGACCTTACCGGGCCAAAGCCCGGATGCTTCGACATCGGCGATGGTGTCTTCCGCAACGCGCTTTTGCTTGTCGTCTGTATAGAAGATCGCCGAGCGGTAGCTGGCGCCGACATCGTTGCCCTGGCGGTTGCGCGTCGTTGGATCATGGATCTGGAAGAAGAATTCCAGCAGATCGCGATAGCTGATCGTGTCTGGATCGAACACGATCTCGATCGCCTCGGCGTGGCTGCCATGATTGCGATAAGTAGCGTTAGGCACCTCACCGCCGGTGTAGCCGACGCGGGTGGAAATCACGCCGGGGTAGCGGCGGATCAGATCCTGCATACCCCAGAAGCAGCCGCCTGCAAGCACTGCGCGTTCGGTCGTCATGGTCTCTGACCTCCTGAATTTGGTTCATCGCCAATATAGGCATTGTTGCCATCTTTTTTCAGCCGCAGGCCATTTGACACAAACGCGTCGCCCGATGGAGATTATCCTGACGCCAGCGCAGTGTGCGCTCCATGTCAGTCGAGACGATCATGGGCAAATATCGAGACTATCGCGAGCCACGCCGGCATCGCCATGACGATGACCCCGTTTCCTTTTCGGAACAGGCTTCCGAGCCAAGCTACTTTCAGCGGCCCGCGATTGTAGCCGCAGACCCTGTCGACGCCGAGATATTGTGGTTCAATGCCAGCAAGGGTTTTGGCTTCGTCAAACTGTCGGACGGCACGGAAGCTTATCTGCACATCCGAGTGTTGGAGGCTGCCGGAAGCCGCGCTGTTTCCGAGGGAACACGTCTCAAAGTCGCGGTTGAACAAAGTCCAAGAGGTCGTCAGGTCGTGCACGTGCTGGAGATCAGCGATCAGATCGCGAAAACGCCGGCAGATGCGCGCCTTGCTGGGGGGTCCATCGCCGCGATGGGTGGTGCGCAGCTGGAGAGCGAGGGCACGGTCAAGTGGTACAATCCCGAAAAGGGGTTCGGCTTCATTGCTCCCGAAAATGGTGAGAAGGACGTCTTCGTTCATGCCACCGCGCTGACCCGCTCAGGGCTCAGCGTGTTGGTGGAGGGACAGAAGGTGATTGTCGAATGCGGGCAGGGCAAGAAAGGCCTGGAAGTCCGGAGCGTTCGCCTCGCCTAGAAGCGAATAACCGGGCCATGGCCCGAAATTGCCCTTATGCAACGAAAAAAGCCCGCTGCCGGGAGGAGGTGGCAGCGGGCTTGATTTGAAATGCAGCGCGGGAGGAGGTGCACCGCATTCAGCGCCGGCATCGCATCTGGGAGGAGTAGATGGCCGACAACAGGATCATATCGATCGCCGCAGATATTGCAATGCACAAATTTCATATCGCATGCGCGAAAGCGTTACCTGGGTGTAAGCATCGCGATTTCCGATAAAAGCTGCAGCTGATATACCGTCGTCATGTGGCAGTCTGGCCCGCATGACGACGCTTCATCTCAATTGGCGCGGAAGACGGTGAATCCGGCAAAGCCGAATAGAACGCATCCGCCGAAATGGATCGAGCCTCAGCTGACGCGCCTGGTCGACGAAGCGCCCAACGGCCTCGATTGGCTTCACGAAATCAAGTACGACGGATACCGCATGCACGCGCGGATCGACGGCAGCGACATCCGCTTGCTCACCCGCACCGGCCTCGATTGGTCGCATCGCTATCAAGCGACGATAGCGGCCCTCCGCGCGCTCCCGGTGAAAGAGGCATATCTCGACGGGGAGCTGTGCGCAGTTCGGGCAGACGGCGTCACCTCCTTCAGCCGCCTGCAGGCCGCTTTGGACGAGGGCCGCACGGGCGATCTTGTCTTCTTTGCTTTCGATCTTCTGTTCCTGAACGGAGAAAGCATTGCGGAGCTGCCGCTCATCGACAGCAAGGCGCGACTGGAAGGCCTGTTTTCGACTGACATACCTGGCCTGCGCTTCAGCGATCACGTGATCGGCGACGGGCCTGCGTTCCGCAAGCACGCCTGCCGGCTTGCACTCGAGGGCGCTATCTCAAAGCTGATCGACCGCGCCTACGCATCCGGCAATCGCGGCCTATGGGTCAAGTCAAAGTGTCTCAACAGAGAGGAATTCATCGTCGTCGGCTGGACCGATCCGACAGGAAGCCGGCCGCATATCGGCTCGCTGCTTCTCGGCTACTACACCGATGATGGTCGTCTGCTGTACGCGGGCCGCGCCGGCACGGGCATCACGGTGGCAGAGCTCAAGCGATTGGCTCGCCGGCTTGGGCCACTTCAGACAGCTCGAATGCCCCTCGACGTTCCGCCGCCGCGCGAGAGCCGGTTTGGCTCGCCGCTTGAGCTGTCGCGCGTGCATTGGGTCAGGCCTGAAGTGGTGGTCGAGGTCACCTATCTCACCTGGACGGAAGACAATCTCCTGCGCCGAGTCTCGTATAAAGGCGAGCGTCAGGACAAGCCAGCCCGGCAGGTGGTGCGCTCCCCGCCCCATCTCTGATCGACATCGGGCGCCGTTTCGTTTCAAGTCACCCGACTTGCTCTTCCTGCAGTGTGCTGGGGGGGAAGGGCCTTGATCAGCGACTTCGACGACACCGTAGGGTCAAGCCAGTCCGCCCACGCGCTGCGATCGAGGATAACAATCTGCCTGTCATGATAGGGCGCGAGATCGGGCCCAGGCTCCATCGTCAGCATGGTAAAGGATTCGCCGACCTCCGGTGTGTCACGCCAGATTCCAGGAATGCAGAAGATCGGCTCGTCCTTCTTTGTGAAGAGCCACTTGTCCTTTCGCTTCTTCTTGCGGTCTATCGGATCGGTGAACTCGTAGAAGCCGTCCGCCACGATTAGGCACCGGTTCGACGAGAACTCCCGGCTCTCTGAACGGAAATAATAGACCGGCCGCTTGTTCGGTCCGGGCCAGCTCCAGCGACGTTGCATCATATCGCCTTCGCCTCGGACGCCCCCGATAGTCCTGATGATCGGCGCCACGTCACGCCGGCGCGACATAGGGGCCATAATCCTTCGCTCGGATCGCTGCGATAGCCGCATCTGGAGGGTCAAACTCACCCTCGCCCGTTTCTTTGGCCAGAAGTCCCTCGGCCAACGTGCCCTACCGGCCGAAGAACTGGCTGCGCATCGCCTCTAGAGTCTTGCACGTTTTGACGGAAGCGTAGCCGGCGTTTGCGAAGTAGTTGTTGCATTCGGTTGCCTCGATCGTTTCAACGAGGTGGCCGATGTGTCGCCAAGTATCCTCGACGGTGCGCTTCTGGGCTTGGCGCATCCAGTGCTTGATCTTGGCAAAGGCCTGCTCGATCGGGTTGAGGTCGGGAGAGTAGGGCGGCAAATACCAAAGCCTGGCGCCGGCGGCCTTGATCATCTGTCGGATGGCGGCCGACTTATGGCTTCCCAGGTTATCCATGATGACGATATCGCCGGGCTTAAGGACGGTGATGAGCTGTTGCTCGACATAAGCGCGGAAGCATTGGCCGTTGATCGGGCCGTCGAAGACGCAAGGTGCTGCGAGCCGATCCCAGCGCAGCGCGCCAAGGAAAGTCAGCGTGCGCCAGTGGCCGTGCGGAGCCAAGCCGCGCAGCCGCTTGCCCTTCGGCCCCCAACCGCGCAGCGGAGCCATGTTGGTCTTGATCCAGGTCTCGTCGATGAAGACCAGGCACTGGGGATCGAGGCCGGCCTGCCAGGATCGCCATCGTTGGCGCCTGCGGGCAATATCGGCGCGTGCCTGCTCAAGGGCGAACAGCGTTTTTTTTGAAGCTCAGCCCCTCGCGGCGCAGGAATTGCCACACTGCGTTGTGCGAGACCTTGATCCCGCGAGCGGCCAACTCATTCTTCAGACCATGCAGCGTCAGATGCGGCGTCTCACGCACACGGGCCTCGATGAAGGCACGGTGCGGCTCCAGCACCCTCTTGCGATGTCCGCCCATCTTGCCAGGCGCAACCGAGCCAGTCGCCCGATGGCGCTGCAACAACTTCACCGCCGCCGAAACCGAAATGCCGAACCGTTTCGCGGCCGACCGGCGGCTCTCGCCACCCAAAACCGCCGCTACAACACGTTCGCGAAGATCATCCGAAAGAGGTCGCGTCATCAGATGCTGGCCTCCACTCCAGCCAGCATCTTGAATCACAAAACCGACTGATCCGGAATCCCCTTCGATTCCGTCAAATCAGGAACCGCTCTAAAGGCGTGCAAGAAGGCGATTTCGTGATGGTCGCCGGCTTTCCCGGAGCAACCAATCGGTTCCTCACGGCGGATGAAGTCCGGTTCAACTTCGCTGCGAGTTCGTGGGTCTCGCCTTCGACGGCACGCTCTAGGGCGTAATCTCTGACTGGGAGCGCGACGCGGACCGCAGCCGCAGCATCCATGTCGACAGTCGCTTCATCCTCTGGACCATGGACAGATTGACGGCGCTAGCCGGTTGCTCAAGGAGATGGGAGTGCTACCGGCGTTGCGCTCCTGAGCGGGGTAGTCTGGCGGTAGGCGAACGCGTCGGCGTCAGCCAGCCAGAACGGCACTTCGGGACATTGACGTGACCTTGCCACAGCGATCGTTGATCGTGCTCGAATCGGCCGGCGCTCCAACGCATGCGCAACATTCGAAGGTTCGCCAGCGCCTGAGCAGTCGCAATTCCGTTTCCCCCTTGGCATACCCGTCCAATGACGTAACTCGGTGCAGTCGCACCGACCAACGCTTGTTCGTCTACTCGAAAACGAGCAACCCGAGTTCTGAAGCCGCGTTGAACCGACTATTCCCTTGCAATGGAGACAAGACGATGCAGCTCTTCTGTGGAGAAAATGCCGAAATGAAAACCGCCGGACAGGAACAACGGCGGTCCACAGGAACGGGAGGCCACAGATGTGCAAGGTTTACGCGAGACAGGATCCCGAAGGATACCGCCAGAGACCAACCGTTCGGTCCGTGTTGCCGGCCATTCGACCAGCATCCAGCTCGAGGCCGCTTTTTGGACACTTCTCGACGAAATTGCCGAGAGCCAGGGGCTGTCAACGCCGAAATTTATCTCCAAGCTCTGTGACGAGGCACTCGAGATCAACGGAGATATCCCGAACTTCGCGTCTATGCTCAGGACTACCTGCGCACTCTATCTGCGAGGTTACCGGCCCTCACACGACGAGCGTCTTAAATTAAAGCGAAGCTGCGTGAAGGCGAGAGGGCGCAGGTGGAGCATTTGCACCTGCGCGCGGACACGAATTTGCTCGGTCGCTAGACCTTGGATCAAGCGGAACGCTGGGCAGACTCTTTCCCTAGCTGGTGACTCCGCACCGCCGGTGAATGCTTGTTTGCGTCGAACCGTTTGTAATTCGCTCGACTGGCATTGATGCGCCCCGTGGAACGGGATAAATCTGCAGGGGGAAACGAATGGTGCCAGAGGTGCCCGACCCGGTCGGTGCTTATTTCGAAGCCTCCTCGCGCATATACACACCCTAGGCGATACCTGTGTCGCCGATGCCGCAATGGCAGGATGCTTACAAAAAAGGACATATCAGACCTAATAGCTGAGCGGCCGTTGTAGCAAACCTGAAAAAATATCAATCAATCAAAGTATTACCGCCTTGGCATGCTCCTTGCGAGCTTCATGTAGATCTTAGCAGTGTAAGCGTTCTTATCCGGGATGCAGCGCTCACCGGGGAGGGTAGAAGCCTTGAAGTCCAAAGATGTGCGTGCCCAAGCCTATTCGATGCCGCTGACAAGCCCCGCCTACCCGACGGGGCCATATCGCTTCGTGGACCGCGAGTACCTTATCATCACCTACCGGACGGACCCCGACCGGCTACGCGCCGTAGTCCCTCAGCCACTCGAATTCGATGATGCCTTGGTAAAGTTTGAGTTCATTCGCATGCCCGACTCTGCGGGTTTCGGGAGCTATATTGAGTCCGGCCAGGTCATTCCCGTTAGGTTTAACGACGTGATCGGCGGCTATTCGCATGCCATGTATTTGGACGACGGACCGCCAATTTTGGGTGGCCGTGAGTTGTGGGGATTCCCGAAGAAATATGCACATCCTGCGTTAGAGGTCTATGGAGACACACTGGTCGGCACCCTCGACTACGGCCCGGTCCGGATCGCAACAGGCACCATGGGCTTTAAACATCGGGCGCTCGACCACAGCGAAGTTCTGGCCTCGCTGTGTCAGCCGACATTCCTCCTGAAGATTATTCCGCATGTCGATGGCAGCCTGCGTGTCTGCGAGTTGGTACGCCTTAAGATGGAGGACGTGACATTGAAGGGCGCATGGGGTGCTCCCGCAGGCTTGGACTTACGGTCGCATGCACTCGCGCCGATTGCAGAACTGCCGGTTCTGGAGGTCGTTTCAGCCGCCCATTTCATCGCGGATCTGACACTCGGCCTCGGGACAGTTGTTCACGACTATCTGGCCGAACCGCAGGCGGCGTGAACCCGAAGTCAAGGTGATCAGATCGACCAGCATGTAGGTCGGGCAACAAAGAAAGTTGGCTCTCACGAAGCAGCATCAAGCCGTTGCGGAAAGTCTTCGGTGTGCCGTTCGCGGACGGTGTGGCCGTGCGACGACTGTTGCGATGACGATGAGCCCACCTCGTAAAGCTAGATCGGACTGATGACGTGCAAAAAGTATTTAGAGCTCTGCTTCGGCACTTGAAGGGCTTTTGTTCGATGGAATGTGCAGAGCGGCTGGCGGCTTTGGCCTCTGTGGTATTCCCGAGCTTTTGATCAGCGCTGTTCTGCAAGCTGGTACCAAGGACCTTACGATAACCTCGAACAACTGCGGCGTCGACGACTTCGGGCTTGGTGTCCTGTTGAAGAGGAGGCAAGTCAAGAAGATGTTCTCGACTTATGTCGGCGAGAACACCGAGCTTATGCGCCAGTATCTGAGCGACGAGCTGGAGCTTGAGTTAAACCCGCAGGGAACGCTCGCCGAACGAATGCGTGCCGGTGGTGCCGGTATCGCAGGGTTCTGCAACATCCTCTCGCGTCATATTCACCTTAAACTGCTCGGGGTTATAATCGACCTCCGCTGTCGCCAGCTCGACGAACGCCCGCATGTCTTTTGCGACGGTCTCGGGCAGCGGATAGCTGGCTTCGGGGCTTAAGACTTGCAGCAGCCGTGCCACGTCGTTGCGATGTTTTTTGATGTTCTTTTCGTCAACCTTGCCGCCCGCATCGCGCTCCCAGCTAAGGTCGAGCCACGCGCGGGCCTTGAACGGGATGATCGCTGCCTCGTTGAGCACCGGGATGGCGCCGGCATCGCGCACCATCGACTTGAGAAAGGCGTAATAGTCCTCGTCGAGCAGGATCGCCGACAGACTCGCGGCCGTTTCGTCGATCGGAAGCGGCGTAAGATGCGAGTCTCGGCAAGCGTCAGCCCTTCGGGCGACCGCGAGAACAGCTTGAGCATGGCGGGAAATCTTCGGTCTTCGGCTTCTGGAAGCGGTAGAGGACTTTCTCCCCCTGGCTTCGCTCTCTGATCTCGTACCCACCGTGCTCGACAAAGGCCCAGAAGCGTTCCGCGAAGGCAGCGTCCAGCGCCTCGACGATCAGCACGATGTCGAGATCCTTGGTGGCGCGGAAGTCCAGGCCGACCTCGTTCATGATAAGCTCGCAGGCGGCACCACCGATCAGCACATATTGATGTTCATGGCCCGCGAAATGAGCGCGAAAGCGGTCGACCCCGATCACCATTCAAACCTCTCCAATAATTCTTCAATAATTCTTCCGCCGCTTGCGCGACGCGTTCGTCCGTGCTCCCCCGAACACTGAGATACAGCGAGAGCCGATTTATGACAGCATCCCGCGCGAGGACCTGCGGGTCGTAAGTCCAGGTCTGAATCTCTAACCGGTCGTCATCGAACGCCGTGGCTGGGCTGAGTGCGAGCCTCTCCTTGAGGCGCTTCCAACGAATCGACAGAATGGCGCGCGTTTGGACCCTTGGCGTCGCCAGCATGGTGTAGCGGGCAAGCGCGCTCTCGCCAGCGAGCGGTGCGATTTGGTTTTCGACCCGGCCACTAACAAGGCGAACCTTGCGCACTGGGGATTGCAACCGCTCTTGGATTGCCTCCCATAGTTCGTGACCACCCAGAAGCATGTGCAGACGGCGTTGTCGGCCGACTGGCGAGCCTTTGCAAGTTGGAGTGCCTCAAGCTCATCGAGTGTTCGGCTTATG
This sequence comes from Mesorhizobium sp. WSM4807, assembly GCF_055811615.1. NCBI lineage: Bacteria > Pseudomonadati > Pseudomonadota > Alphaproteobacteria > Hyphomicrobiales > Phyllobacteriaceae > Mesorhizobium > Mesorhizobium sp. WSM4807. The sequence continues at coordinate 145,814 of NZ_JBVVQY010000008.1, read as the reverse complement.
CTTATGATCGACACATGGAGTCGCTCGGCAAGGTCGGTGAGGTGTTCCTCCTCAAGGGCGACACTCTGCAGGACCGCGAGGAGCACCAATTGCGTAGTAGGGCTGATCTGGTCGGCGGGGCGATCGCGGTCGTCGGCCCTCGCTCGCGCAGGTCGAGCAATGCTTCCGGGACATAAAGCTGCGCACCCGGCGCGATGAAACCGATCTGCCGGTCCACCATCTGGCGCCGGATGGCGTTCGGCACATGGTCAAGCAGCAGCAGAATGAGATCGACGCCAAGTTGGCGACGGACAAGATCACGATACTTGAGGTAATCCGTTGTGGCGCCTTGCCGGGGTTCGCGAATCGCCATGACAACCAGAGTGCGACCGCCCAGCAAACCGTTCCCACAACATGTAGCGGTCAAGCACGAAGTATGGGACGTTTGTAGGCGCTATCGGCGTGAGTTCGAGCCGCCGCCCGAAGGCGTGCTGGACATACGCTTCCGCCGCCTGAGCGAGCGCTTCTAACCGCGCGGCAAGGATTCTTTCTAACACCATGCCCGTATTTAACAGCGCTTCTGTTAAATGTAGATGCACTGTTAGGTATGGGTCGCTTTCTACGACACCGGCTCTAGAGAGAATAGGGTTTCGACAACCGCCTGGCGGGTTTTCCTATGTGTTCAACCATTCGCATTCTCTTCATTCGTAGGGTAGTTCCTCAAAAGCCCGATCATGAGATCGCCCTCGTAACCGAGAACGGAAATTTCGACGTAACGGTCGCGATGGTGGGGCAAGGCGCGTCCGTCATTGGGGCCATTTTTGATGTGGCTCTAACGTGCTCCCACGTCGAGGATGTCTCCTTGACCTGCCAGCCAACGCCACCATCGGCCTCGTGCCAGAAGACAATGCCGTTCGAGACCAGCACGCGTTCGCAGCGCGCAAGAGCTTCGGCGAGCATCCGGCTGCACGCTCGCGAGCTGGAGCAATCGATTGGCGCGGGGTAGAAGGATCTGTCGGATCGTGGCCTTCGTCTTTCCCTAATGGGTGCTGGCGCTCAGGCCAAATCCATTGGCGATCTTCGCGCGTTGTGTCGATGATCTGCCGTTCTCCGTCCAGTAAAGGATGGGCCCAACCCGATTTTACGACGAATATCTCATTGTAGTCGTCATCCTGGCGGCCTATCACCGAATTGGGTTTGTAGATTTTGCGGTAGCACCGAGAAAATCGTTGTTGCCCCAATCGTTCTTCGACAATGTCCCCCTATTGGATGCGATGCGAGCGCATGGACTGCCGGGGCGAAATCGCGGGGCCAAACCAGCATCGCGCAGGAATCCCTGCACATGGCTAATTACCCGAAACCACTCCCAGGCAATTACTCGTGCAGACGCAACTCAAAACTTGCGGCTCAAGTACGACGAGGCTGCCAATCCGAACCGCCATTCGAGATCTACAGCCTTGGTGATGCCGATCCGGCGTCCCGTCAAGATGGAGGTGGTTCTGGCTCCTGGCGGCAGCTTGAACTGGAACGGAAGCTCGTCCAGTGGCAGCCCGTCAGAAGATGCATCGAGAGCAAGCGCCTGGCAAAGGCGACGGGTCCCGAACAAAGAAATCGAAGGTCATCAACGCCGCGATTGGCCCGCATCAGGTCGAGCTTTGATTGCGGTTCGATCGCGCGCAGAAGGACAGCACCACCGGGAAGGCAGACGGCATTCAGGCACCGATGCAGACCATAGGAGCGATAGACGTATGCGCTCCCTGGGGCGCCGAGCTGTTTCGCGAAGTCCGACCACAAAAACTGTGTGAGGCTGGATCATCGGCGCGATAGGCTTCTGGTTCGACGACGATCCTGCCCACGCCGTGCACAAGAAGCGTGGCGCCGATCATATCGCGCGCGACAACGCAGGCGTCCCGGGCAAAGAACTGGCGGTTCGTAATCAACGCTTGCACCGGATCTCGACCGCGCCGGAACGTGGCGCGAACAAGAACATTCCCGCTCCGGCTGCAAATGGCCAATCCACCAGGGCCAAACTTACGATCATCAGCATGGCAGCGATTCCTACTGAGCTCGGATAGGGCTGATCGCCTATGCATGAGGGTCGATTGGCTATTCAACAGCGCCAAGCCAAAGGGGTCGAAGTGATTTGGAAGTTCGAAGTTCGCTGCCGGCGTAGAAAGAGAGACCCGGAAGACCGTGCCTGCCGCGTTTGCGATGCCGCGATGCGTTAGGTGGCCCGGAGCAAATCCTCGTGCGCTGCTCGGGAGCAACACCACGAAGGAACGTGACAGGCTCTGCGATCGTTGAAGACTTGTGCTCGAGCTGCATCATGCCATCCACCTCATACGCAAAACGGAATACGATCCGAAGCGCAAAGTCCTTTCGGTGTGGTTCGTCGCCAGCGGCAAACGGTACGATTTTGAGGACGTGCCGCGGGAGACCTTCGCCGCGTTCAAAGCCGCCTTCGCCAAAGGCCGCTTCTTCAACGACCATATCCGCAATCAATTCCGGCACCGCCTAGTTGGTATTCAATACGAGCTTCAATGGCCTGAACCTGTCGAAGTCCTACGGAGAGTTTCTGTCATTCCTCGCGTCTGGTCTAGCCGCACCAGCGCTTCATTGACCATCAGCCGGATCGGGCGCAGTGGATGATCGGCTGGAACGAAATCCTCCAACCGCTTCATCGTGAACAGCTGCTCCATGAACACATCGCTCCCGCGCATCGAACCGCCTCGCCAAGGTGGATCAGTAGTCTGTGTTTGGCGTAGGCATTTCAGCAGCCTGCTAGGCGCCCGCCGCCACGTGCGGGCGACGCCGGCATCAACCGGCGGGCAGATGCGCCGAGGGCAACAAGCGCGCCTGACGCAACGCCGCCAGATCAGCCGAGCCGGTGCAGAAGCAGGCGACGGCCAACTGGCGGATGACGATCTCGAAATGCGCGACAACCGCCTCGGTGGACACCGTCGCCGCGCGCAGCACGCCGGCCGCCTGCCCAGCGATGTCCGCGCCCAGGCGGATGGCCTTGGCCACGTCGACGCCGTCGCGGATCCCGCCCGACGCGATCAGCTTCACCGTTGGCAGCGCCCGACGTACCGCCTGCACGCTGGCCGGGGTCGGAATCCCCCAATCGGCGAAGGCCATCGCCACTGCACGGTCGGCGGCATCGCGGGCGCGCTCGCCCTCCACCGCGGCCCAACAGGTGCCGCCGGCGCCGGCGACATCGATCACCGCCACGCCCGCCTCGACGAGCGCACAGGCCACCGAGGCGGACAGGCCCGACCCCACCTCCTTGGCCACGATCGGCACGTCCACGCTGCGCGCGGCGCGAGCGATCTGCGCCAGGACGCCGCGCCAGTCGCTGTCGCCCTCCGGCTGTACCGCTTCCTGCAGCGGATTGAGATGGACGATGAGTCCATCGGCCTCCAGCGCATCAACTGCCCGGCGCGCCAGGTCCAGGCCGTCGGCCTCGCGCAGTTGCGCGGCGCCGATATTGGCCAGCAAGGGAATGTCTGGGGCCAGGCGGCGCAGCGCGCGCGTCAGCCCCTGGGAGCTGCGGGATTGCAGGCTCACGCGCTGCGAACCGACGCACATGGCGATCCCCAAGGCTTGCGCTGACTCGCTCAGATGCCGGTTGATGGCCTCGGCGCGTGGCATGCCGCCGGTCATGGAGCTGATCAGCAGCGGCGCGCGCATGGTCTTGCCCAGCAGCGAGGCGCGCAGGTCGATCTGCGTCAGGTCCAACTCGGGCAATGCGCAGTGTTCGAAACGGATGTACTCCCAGCCGGCGGCGACCGCGGCCGGCGCCGTTCGCCGATCCAGCACGATGTCCAGATGATCGTCCTTGCGCCGGCTCAGGGCGGTGTCGGTCATGCTCGCTCCATCCGTCGCATCGGGCGACGGCGTTGCGTCGGATCGGACCGACGGCAGCGCGCGCACGCGCCGCCTCCCGCGCGTTCAGGCCGGCGCACGCTGGCCTCCCCCCGCAGCGTCGCTGCGGTAGCGGCTGGTCGAGGTCTGGTAGTACTGCGCGCGTATGGCCGCCATGGCCTCGATCAACGGTCCCCACGGCGCGGGAAAGCGTTCTTCCGCCATCGCCCGGTGCAGCATGCCCGTATGGCCGGCCAGCTCGTCTTTGAGGAACTCCATCACAGGCATAGCCGGATAGCGCTGCAGCAGCAGGATCGCCGCGTTGTCGGCCTCGCCGGCCGACCTGTCCTTGTCGCGTCCATGCAGATCGTTCTGCAGGCGCCCTATCGCGGAGATGAGCCGCAGGACCTGGCGAAACGCCGGTCGCGCGCGCAAGCTCGCCATGTCCAGCCCCCACAGCAACGACAGGCAACAGAACACGTTCGCGTAGCCGATCGAATCGATGCCGTTGTGCAGGTACTCGGCGTAGGACCAGCGTTCCGCCCCTGCCGCCTGCGCGTTTCCTGCGCGTAGCGCCGCGCAGTAGCACCGGGTATCGTCGAGAAGCTGAGCGTAGTCGCGACGATCGTAGGCGAGCGCGGCCAGCGAACCGCGCAGCACAGCGCAGCCCTCGAATCCGGGGAGCACGCACGGCACGCCCTGCCCCAGCGCCTGCTCCACCGCGGCGAGTTGCTCCGGCGCGATCAGGCCAAGGTCGTTGCAATCGTCGAGCCAGAACAGCAGCGCCAGTTCGCGATAGAACGCCACGATCAGCGTTTCGTCCTGCGGATCGCGGCCGGTGCGGGCGCTGGTCTCACGCAGGCTCGGGTGGATGCGCTGCAGGATGTACTGGCCGCCCCTGACAGCTTCCATCGCATGCTCGTCGGCGAACCCGGTCAGGGAACGCCCCCACTCCAGCACCTGCTGCAGCGCGCGTTCGGTCTGGATCATGGCGACGCTCCTGCTACCTCGGCCAGGACGCGCCGCCCCCAACGAAGCGCCAGCCACAACCCGGCGAGTTCGGCCACGCGCACGACCCGGATGGGGCAATACAGTTCCTTGCCGATCCACAGCGGCGTCTGCGGCAATGCATGCGCCGCATGGCGGGGGAGCATCCACTCCAGCGCACGCGCCACCGCCTGCGCGATGCGCCGGCGCTCTGTCGGCTCTTCGCTCCCGTCCATCACGTGCAACGCGAACAGCGCATAGGCGGTTTCCTCGAATGTGGACGTGCGACCGGCGCCCCAGCCGCCGTCGTCACGCTGCGCCTGCAGCAGCGCCGCCAGCGCGCGCTCGTCGCGCCACTGGGGCTTGCCTTGCGCCAGCGCAGCGACCGCATGCGCTGTGGGATACAGCCACGAAACGTGCCATTTTTCGTTGTCCCATAGGCCGTGCGGGTTGCGATTGGCCTCGACGTAGGCGCTGGTGTCGGCGGCGGGCTTTCCCAACAGTCGCAACGCATGCAGGGCATGGATGTTGGTCGACACCGAGGCATTGCGCTCGCCGGGGAATGTGACGAACAGCTCGCCGATTTCGAAATGGCGCAACGCATCGACCGCCGGGTCGCGGCCTGCAAGGCGCAGGACGCACAACGCAACGGCGGTGTCGTCCGCATCGGCCGCGAAGTGCAAGGCCGGGCCCAGACCGCGCACGCCCAGGCGGGCGTCGAGCTGCGCGACGATCACGCGCACCGCCTCGGCGAGCGCGGGATGCGCGAACAGCCCGGCCAGATGCAGGGTGTACAGCGACCAGCATGGCTCGAACACATTGATCGGCCAGACGTTGGGCACGACACCTTCGATGCCGCTGCGCGTCGCCCGCGATGCCGCCTGCAGATACGCGTCGGCGCGCCCGACCTGCGGCGTGTTCCCCTGTGTCACGGCGTGCGCACGCCACGCGGCGGTGGCCGCCGGACTGATGCCGATGCTGCCGTCGTCATCGGGGCATGCGGTGGTCGGCGACGTCCCCCAGGCTTCCCAGGAGTGCAGCAACGGATGGCCGCTCGGCAACGTCGCCACCGCCCCCAGCCTGACCAGGCACACTTGCCGCAACGGCAACAGCGCCGGGTGGCGCGGAAACGCCACGCCGCCCAGCAAGGATGCGGCCTCGCCGCACAACTGCGGCAGGATCAGCTCCGCGCCGATCGGCGCGTCTTCCGGCACCGCATGCGCGTAGGGATCGGGCTGGCGCTCGAGGAACCGGGTTGCAGCCTGGACTGCATCGGCAGCGCCGGGAAGAGGATCGGCACGCTGCAATGCCAGCAACGCCGCCCACGTGGGCGCATGGCGGAACAGCGGGAAGTCCGCGCTTCCCCATCCGCCATCGGCCTGTTGCTGCGCGAGGAGCCACGAGTATGCGTCCTGCCGACCGGTGACGTTGCCGTGGAACTGCAGAGCTCGCGCCGTGTCGTAGACGGACGGACCGACGCTGCCGCCGTCGCTCATCTCGCTCAGCAGGTGGCGCAATTCGGAAAGGATCTGTTCGGACAGCGCGTTCACGCGGGATGTTCCTTCTGCAGACGGATGACGAGAACCAGGATAGGGCAGACGCCACGCGCGTCGCCGCAGGCCCGTCGCGGCCCGGCGCACGGGCAGCGCCGGACGGCCGCCCTGCTCCGGCGCGGCGACGCGCCCCGATGCCGGCGCCGGTCCGCCGCATAGGCTTGCGCGCAGCGGGCCGCGGCCGTGCTGGGCAGCCGCTGCGATCGGCGCCGCGGACTCGGACACAGTGCGTCCACCGCTGCCGCCGGCCGATCGCAGCGGCACAGGGGCGACTCCATGCGGACGCTCATGCGCAAGGCGCGTGCTTGAACAGATACGCGTTGGCCCGCTGCAACATCTGCGCCAACCGTTCCGCACGCGGCCCCAGCGGGGCGATGGCCTCCCCGGCGTCGCGCAACAGATCCAGCGCGAACTGGCGCGCTGCCTGCAGCCCCATGATCGACGCGCAGGTCGGCTTCTGCGCCGCCGCGTCCTTGCCGGGGGTCTTGCCCAGCGTCGCGGTATCCGCTGTCGCGTCGAGAATGTCGTCGACCACCTGCAACGCCAGGCCGAAACAGGCGCTGTAGCGATCGAGCGCACAGTACAGCGCAGCGTGCGCGGCATCCTCCGCGATGGCGTATAGCGCGCCCATGCGAACGGACGCGCGCACTAGCGCTCCGCTCTTCATCCGGTGCATCGCCACGATCCTGTCCAGCTCGACGTGCTTTCCGACCAGCGATAGATCCATAGCCTGCCCGCCTGCGGCACCCTCGGCGGACACCGCCTGCGCCAGTTCGCGCACGAGCGCGATACGGTTGTGGCCGGGCGCATCCAGGCTCGCCAGGGTCAGGAAGGCGTGCGCCTGCAACGCATCGCCGACCAGGATCGCAGTGGCTTCGCCGAACTTGACGTGCACGGTCGGAAGGCCGCGGCGAAGCACGTCGTCGTCCATCGCGGGCAGGTCGTCGTGGACCAGGGTACAGGCGTGCATCATCTCGATGGCGGCGCCGACGTCGTCGAGCATGTGCGCCGGCGTGTCGGCCAGTGCGCCGGCAGCCAGACAGAGCAAGGCGCGGGTTCGCTTCCCGCCATGCAAGGTGGCATAGCGCATCGCCGTCATCAGCTCGGTCTCACCGTCGTCTTCGGCGCAGAGAAGACGCGCCAGCGCCTGTTCGACCCGCTTTGCACCGTCCTGCATCCAGATCTCCGGCAGCAGCCTGCCGGACGCGCCGCGCGCCTGCGCGCCCAATCCGCCGAGCGCGGAAACGCCAGTTCGGTCGTCGTGTAGCGTGGAACCGGTCTGCATGTTGTTCATGTCCTTGTACTTGACACGGCCACGGCGAGCGCCGAGCCGCCGCGGTGTTGCCGGTGTCGCACCGAGCGCGCGCGCCGAGGCAGCAATGCCGGGCGTCGCCGGCGCCGCTGCCTCGCCACACGGGGCGTGCGATGCCAGCTCATGAGAATCCGATGCGGATTGTCATGGACGGATGTGCGGTCGGGTAATAGCGCCGGCCCTTTTCGACGCCGCTCAGCAACCGCGGCCGCACCCCGGCCTTGTGCATGGTCAGCGCCAAGGCGACGGAGAACTGCACCAGTTCCAGCCATACCAGGTGGTAGCCGATGCAGACGTGTGGGCCGGTACCGAACTGCAGCATGTCCACCGGCCGGATCGGCTCCGTGCGTTGCAGCCACCGCGCCAGGCGGAACTGATCAGGCGCCTCGTGCAGCAGCGCCGAGGTCGAGAAATGCAGCAGCGGGATGCACAGATGGGTGCCCGCGGGAATGCGCCGTTGGCCGAGCTGCAATTCCTGCAGCGCGCGACGCGGCAGGACCGTAGTCGCCGGATGCACGCGCAGCGTCTCGCGGAACAGCGCCTCGGCGACCGGACACTGCGCCAGGTCCGCGTGTCGGGTCGGCACCGCGCCCACGCGTTGCGCCTCCTCGACTAGGGCGTCCCACAGCACAGGCTGCCGCGCCAGCTCGATCACCATCCAAGCCATCGTCGAGGCGGTGGTGTCGTGACCGCCAAGCAGCAGCAAGCGGATATTGGCGATCAGGACGTCATCGGAGAGCGCATCATCGCTGCGATCGAAGGCGCTCACCATGTCGTTGATCAACCCGGTTCGCGCGGCATGCGCGCGCGCGTCGCGGACGAACTGGCGCAACTGCGCGTCGATCCAGTCGCGGGCGGCGCGGCCGCGCCGCAAGGGCAGTCCGGGCAGGTCGACCGGGGGCGCGACGATCAACTGCAGCAGTTGCCGGTACTTGCGATGCCACCCCGGCAGGTCGTGCGCGGGGATTCCCATGAGGCTGAAGATGAGCTTGAGCGTCAGGTCGCCGGTTTCGCGCAGGATGGTTACGTCGCCGCGGTCGCGCCACGCCTGCACCCGCGCCAGGATGATGGGCGCGAACAGGTCGCCGATGCCGGCCTGGGTCAGCCCCTTGGGCAGGAACGCCGCCTTGATCGCATCGCGCGCCTGCCGGTGCGCGCCGCCGTCCTGGGCGACCAACGTTCCGCGAAGCAATTCGGGCGCGATCTCTTCCATCAGCGCCGAGGACACGTCCTTGTGCCGGAGCAGTGCGAACGCATCCAGATCCGTGCAGGTCATCAGGTGACCGGCAGGGCCGAAATCCAGCCAGAAGTGGCTGCCCAGCGTCCGTTCCGCGCGCCGCAGCAGGCGCGGCAGGTCGCACACGATGGCGGGAAGATGCCCGACGAGGGGGAAAGCGCCGGGCACGACCGGGATGTCGTACCGCAGCCGGTGCCGACGGTCCAGCGGGTTGAGCAGCATGTCCATCAGCAGCGCGGCGCCGCGGCCGCTTCGGCGATGTCGCCGGCAGGCCGCGCGGCGCGGCTATTGCCACCGTCGGCGTATGTCGGCACATGCGCCAGCATGCCGCCGTCGATGCACACGACCTGGCCAGTGATGAACGCAGCATCGTCGGAGAGCAGGAAAGCCACCAGCGCGGCCACGTCCTCAGGGCGGCCGACGCGCGGCAGGAGCTGGTGCCGGCGCAGATGCTGTTGCATGCACTCGTCCAGCTTGGCGAGGAGACGCTCGGTCATGATGAGACCCGGCGCAACCGCGTTGCAGCGGATCTGTGCATGACCGTACTGGGTCGCGAGCGAGGCCGACAGCATGTTCATCGCCGCCTTCGACGCGGCGTAGGACGTCTGCGCGGTGTCACCGCTGAGCCCCTGGCACGACGACATGTTGACTATCGCGCCACCGCCGCGGGCGATCATCCGTGGGATCGCCTGCCGGCAGCAGAGCAGCGTGCCGCGCAGATTGGTCGCCATGGTATGATCCCAGACCGCCAGGTCCAGGTCGAGGATCGCGTGGTCGCGCGGGGTCAGATGCATGGCGCTCGCGTTGTTCACCAGCAGGTCGACCCCACCGAAGTGCCGCTCCGCCGTCTCGAACAGCGCTGCCACCGCCTGCGCATCGGCAATGTCCATGGCCAGGGCCAGCGCGTGGCCGGCTTCGGCCGCGATCTGCGCGGTGCAGGCGATGGCCGCCGAGCCATCAATGTCGGCCACCACCACTCTGCCGCCCTCGCGCGCGAGGGCGAGGGCGCATGCCTTGCCGATGCCGGCGCCGGCGCCGGTCACCACGGCCACCTTGCCTTCAAACCGTCCCATCGTGTCCTCCTGGATTGCGTTGGTCTTTCGCGGCATGCCGATAGGCCTCCGCCGGAGAAGGCGCAGGGTCGGCGCTGGCGCGCTCGCCATCGCCAGAGTCGCTTTCGATGACCCGAATGGCGGCGACCGGGCACTGGCTGGCCGCGAGCCGCACGGCGGCGTGCAGCGCCTGCGGGACCGTCACCACGCACACTTCAGCCACGCCGTCCGGTTCGCGCTGGCGAAAGGTCCCCGGCAGCGTCAGCACGCACTGCCCGGTGGTTCCGCACAGATCCTGGTCGACCACGACGCGCATCTCAGCCCCCCTGCGCATGCAGCCGCACCGGCAGCGCGCGGAACGTCCTAAGGAACGCGGAGGGCTCCCGGGTCGGCTGCTCGGCCAATGCCAGCGTGGGGAAGCGCGCCTGGATCCGGGGCAGGCTCTCGGCCAACTGCACCCGGGCCAGTTGCGCACCGAGGCAGAAGTGGATGCCGTGGCCGAAGCTCAGCATGATCTTCCCGTCAGTCGACATGCCAGGACTGGTGCCGTAGAACCGCGCGGGATCGAAGCGGTCGGGATCGGCGAAGGCGTCCGGGTCGCGATTGCCTGCCGCGATCAGCACGCGCACGTCCGCGTTCTTCGGAATCACCACGCCGCCCAGTTCGATGTCGCGCTGGGCGATCCGCGGAATGGAGCTGAACATGGCGGGCGCGTCGCAGCGCAGGACTTCTTCCACGAATGCCTTCACCCCCACGGCGTCTCCCTGCAGCCAGTGCCGCTGTTCGGGATACGCCAGCATCGCCAGGACCGCATGGTCGATGATCGCAGCAGTGGTGGCGAAGCCGCCCAGCAGCATGCCCCACAGCATGCTGATCAACTCCGCATCCGACAGCGTGTCGGCATCGTCGTCATGTGCGCCGACCAGCATCGACACGATGTCGTGGTGGGGGTCGGTGCGCTTGCGCTGTATGAGGTCGCCGAAGTAGGCCTGCACCTTGGCGCTGGCCGCGTCCGCCGCGGCGAGCTGGGGATCGCTGGCGTGCGGGCTCAGGCCTTCCAGAATGGGGCCGATGCCGGCGGCGAGCCCGAACATGTCATCCTGGGGCATGCCGAACAGTTCGGCGAAGACCAGCATGGGCAAGGCCAGCGCGAATTCCCGATGCAGGTCCACCGCCTCCCCGCGCTCCAGCGCGGGCGCCATGCCGTCCAGGCGCGCTGCGGCGATGCGCGCGATGCTCGGCCGCAGGTCGTCGATCTGGCGCATGGTGAAATCGCGCGAGATCAGCCGGCGCAGACGCGTATGCGTCGGGGGGTCCTTCATCGCTAGCGTGGACGCCAGCAGATTGAGCGACAGGCTGGTCGCCGCACGCGGGAAATAGCGCGCCAGTTCGCCCGGCGCCGGTCCCCGAAACGCATCGCCCGTGGCCTTGAGCGCCCAGTAAATGTCGACGTGGCGGCTCAACAGAAAGAGGCCCGACGCCGCGCGATGCACCGGATCGTGCTCGCGCAACCACCGCATGAACGGATACGGGTCGTGGATGCACGCTGGCGACGCCAGTTCGGCGAAGGCGTCCCGGCATGCTGCTGTGGTTTCTTGCACGTCCATCCTGGTTACCTGTTGGCTGGCTGATCTGACCGGTGCGCGCCCAGGCGCGCCGGCAAATTGCGGAGAAGATCCCGATCCCGGCGGCGTCCGCGCATCACCAGAGCACCGGGAACTCCTCGAACCCGCCAGTGATGATCTCCTTGCGCAACTTCAGTTCTTCGGGCGCCACGGCCAGGCGTAGCGCGGGAAAGCGCTGGAAGATCGAACCGAACACCACCTTGAGTTCCAGCCTGGCCAGCGCCGCGCCTATACAGTTGTGCGGCCCGTAGGAGAACGCCAGGTGCGGGTTTTCGTCGCGTCCGACGTCGAAGATTTCCGGGTCGTCGAAATGGCGCGGATCGAACGACGTCGCCGGCAGGCCGACCAGCACCTTGCTCTCTGCGGGAATATGCACGCCGGCGACGGTCACGTCGCTCCTCGGATAGCGCATGATGCCGTCCCAGCCCGCGCCCGGTGGGTACATGCGCAGGATTTCCTCCACCGCCTTGTCCACCAGGGACGGTTCGCCGACCAGGCGTTCGCGCTGTTGCGGATGGCGGAACATGGCCAGCAGGCCGAATTCGATCTGCGCGACAGTGCTCTCGTGCCCCGCCACCAGTATGCCCGCCGCCAGGCCGATCGCCTCTTCCTCGGTTGCCTTGCCTTGGTCGACCGCTGCGAGCAGATCCGTCAGCAGGTTGTCGCCCGGATCCTGGCGCTTGTCCCGCATCTTGCCGCGAATGTAGGCGCGCAGTTCTTCCCAGGCCAGGCGCGACGCGGTGCGCGGGCCGCTTTCATGCTGGTGCGTCATCACCTCGTCGGACAGCCCGGCGAAAAAGGCGTGATCCTCGTAGAGCACGCCCATCAGCGCGCTGATGACCATGGCTGGAAGCGGAAAGGAGAGGTGGCGCCGCAGGTCGGCGGGCTGGGGCTGGGCCGCCAGCGTCTCGAACAACTGCGCGGCGATCGCTTCGACCTGCTGCGCGAGCAGCTTCACCCTGCGGTTGCTGAAGGCCGGCGCCACGATCGTGCGTAACCGGGCATGCTCGCCCCCCTCGTGCGAGACCAGCCATCCCGGCGAACCGAGAATCACCGAATCCGGGGTGAATGCCGCCGGCGGCATTCCCGCGGGCCGGAATGCCGCGTCGGACAGCACCGCCTTGGCCTCGTCGTAGCCTGTCACCCACCAGCCTTCGTGCCCGGACGGGAACCGCACGCGGTGGATCGGACCATTGGCGCATAGCGCCAACATCTCGGGCGAGGGCTCGATGTGATCGATGCGCCACATCGGCAGCGTCGGCAAGGGTTGTTCGGACATGGTGGCACTTCACTCTCTAAGCGATGGACGGGCGGAAGGTGACCGGCAGGCGCTGCGGGCAGCGAATGACGTAAGACGGCATGTAGACGACGTCCTCCGCGGCGATGCTCAGCGCCAGATCCTCCAGCCGCCCGAACAGCGCGGGGAAGGCGCAGCGCAATTCCAGGCGCGCCAGCTCAGCGCCCAGGCAGGAATGCGGCCCCTCACCGAACGACAGGTGCGGGTTGTGCCGCCGGGTGACATCGAACCTTTCGGCGCCGGGACCGAAGGCCTTTTCGTCCCGGTTCGCCGCATGGAACGCCATCAGGACGGCGTCGCCGCGGCGGACCATGCATCCGTCGATCTCCACGTCCTGGGTGGCATAGCGGAACGGCAGATTGGCCACTGAGCTGCCCCAGCGCAGGATTTCCTCGATCGCCTGTGACCACGGAACTTGGCCGCTGCGCACCAGGTGCAGTTGCTGCGGATGCGTCAGCAATGCCAGCACGCCATTGCCGATGACGCCGGTGGTGGTCACGAAGCCCGCAGAGAGCACCATGAACAGCATGTCGATGAGCTCGCTGTCGGAAACGAGCTCGCCGTTGTCGCGCGCGACGATCAGGGCCGAAGCCAGATCGTCGCCGAGTTGGCCCCGCTTGAGCGCGATCAGGCGACGGAAGAACTCCGGGATGCGCTGCCGCGTCTGTCGCACCTCTGCGGCTGTGGCGGAGGTGTTGGCCCGGCTGTAGGTGAGCGCGACGATCTCCTCGCGCTGTTCGTCCGGCAAACCGAACAGTTCGGCGATCACGTTGGTGGGCAGCGGAACGGCGAACTCGCACATCAGATCGGCACTGCCGCCGCGCTGCGCCATCTCGGCCAGGAGTCGATCGACGCATTGTTCGATCCGTGGCGCCAGCAAGGCGATACGACTGGGCGCGAAGCTCCTGGACAGCAGGCCGCGCAAGCGCCGGTGATCGGCGCCATGCGCCGTGACCATGTTGTCCACTTTGCACATCCCGATCAGCGGATGATCCTCGGGAATCTCGCCGTCCTGCAGCGCCCGCCACTGTCGCCAGTCCCTGTTGAAACGCTGGTCGGAAAACATCCGCCTGAGCGTCTGGTGACGGCCTGCCGCCCAGGTCACCACATTGCCTGGCAGCGACACTCGCGCCATCCCCCCCTGCTGCAGAATCGCAGCAGACAGACTATTAAGTTGCGTGGGAGCGACCGACACACCGATCACATCGCAATGATCGTTTTCTACGCGCATGCCAACAACTCCTTAAAGAACCATTATGTAATAAAGTTGCAAAAATCATTTGCAGCTTCGGGCAATACGCGTGGCGTCTCATCCCTCGACAAGCACCAGCAAAATTGGATTTCGACTAACCCGCTTGATCTTGCCGGGTTCGGGCGCCCTAGTTATTTGAATAACAAGCCCCAAAATTCAAGTGAAAAGAATGTTAACTTTATTTGTTACTGAAATGTCTAAATTTCATAATGCCGCAATATATTTAACAATTCTGGCCCGTCATCCAATTCCTCTCACGGCGTATCAGAACCGCTCGGCAGGGCTTCGGGCCCGAGAGCCGCAATACGCGAGGGCCGCGTCTTGTCGCAACAGCCCTTGAAGCCTTCGGCGGCGAAGCACTCTGCCAACGCCATATGCAGCTCTTGGACTTGCCGGTCTGCCGGATCATGTCGACGGCGCCGACGTCATTGTCGGTCCAGCCGGTTCGGAGCCGCCTCAAGAAAATGGAAACCTCTGTCATCAGACATAGGCGCTGACATAGAAATTGACACCGTAAGATCCCCGGCTCCTTCAGTATCATCATCTCTCGCCCGTGATCTCATGCCACGCAGATGAGATCGCGCCTGCTTCTGTTGTCCCATTCCATTGTCAGGATCTGAATCCGAAAGGGGTTACTTGCTATTCATCGAAATAATCCGTTCATAAATAATTGACAGTTTATATATCTGTTACAAATATTAACATGATATGTACTTGTCTCTCAATAAATCAAAAAATATAGTTGGCAAATTATATGTCCATTGGCAGTTAACTGTGAGAATGCAGTCGTTTAGACCAGGATTGGCATTTAATTGAAAGAGGTGGCGCCACACGCCAGACACGCTTCAGGTTGGAAGCGTAGAAATAGCGGCAAGCCCGTAAATCGTGTCGTTGGCGTGATGCACGGCAAGCGGTCAATAGCGCCGTTCAGGTGGCGCATCAACGGTTGGCACAGTGGCATCCCGGCTTCCTCCTCAAAGGGGCGTGTTGTTCATAGGGTCGCGATCGCGTATGCCGCATTCCCAGCCCTCGAATAGGGTCTTTCACGTCCTGGGGGGTAGACCAAAGCGATCGCCTCCCAGACTCGACCGGAGCTTTGATACATTTGGGCCCGATCAGCTTTTCGGCTCGATGTCCTTCGATCTGGCAAGCGCATCGAAAACATATTGCTTGGCGCGGCTGACGCCCGCTTCCAGCGATGCTCCATGAGCAAGCGAGCTGGCGACTGCGCTGGACAGCATGCAGCCAGTACCGCGCATCCCACGCGGCAAGCGGGGCGCATCGAATCGAACCGAGGGGAGGTTTGGCTGCAACAGCACATCGATGCAACGGCTTCCTTGCGCATGGCCGCCCTTGACGAGCACGGCGGCCCTCACCGTTCTCGACAATTCGTCAGCTTGACGCCAGGCGCCTTTTTCGTCCGAGGCCGGTGCCGATCCGGTCAATCGCGCCAGCTCGACCAGGTTGGGTGTTACGAGCCGGCAGATCGGCATCAGATCACGAGTCAGCGCGTCGATGGCATCGTCCGCCAGCAGCAAGCCTCCCGAGGTCGAGGTCAGGACCGGGTCGAGCACCACAGGCACTTTGGGGTTGCTGGCCAAAACAGCGCCGACTGCCTCGATCGCCGCGGCTGTCCCAAGCATGCCGATCTTGACCGCCGCGACAGGGTTGGCAGCGAACGCGGCGCGCATCTGGGCGGCGACAAGTTCCGGCGGCATAAGCTTGACGTGCTCGACAGCGAAGTGCGTCTGGACGGTCACGGCCGTGACGGCGAGACAACTGCGCACCCCGAAGGCGGAAACCGTCTCGATGTCTCGAACGATGCCAGCCCCGCCGCTCGAATCCGAGCCGGCGACGATGAGGACGTGCGTCATCGCAACAGGGCCGTCGCCGCCAGCCATTTGAGGAGACGGACCTCGGGACGGGGGTTCCCAAGGATGTCCGTGACAACGGCGGCGCTCTGAGCGCCCTGGGCGAAGACGCCGGTCGCGCGCTCGACGGTCAGCCCGCCGATGGCAACGAGCGGAAGGTCGCCGACACGCTGCTTCCAGACAGCGATGCGGTCGAGCCCCTGCGGAGGCCATTTCATGATCTTGAGAACGGTTGGGTAGATAGGGCCGAGCGCCACATAGTCGGGTTCAGCCGCAAGAGCGGTTTTGAGCTCGGCGTCGTCGTGGCTGCTGAGGCCCATTGCAATGCCTGCCCGTCGGATCGCCTTTACATCGGCCCGGGCGAGATCTTCCTGGCCGAGATGGACGAACTCGCAGCCCTCCTCGATCGCGATGCGCCAATAGTCGTTGACGACGAGCCGGCAATCGTGGCGTTCGCATATCGCCTTCGAAGCTCGGATTTCCTGTCGTAGCGAAAACTCGTCCTTGTCCTTGATGCGTAATTGCACCAGCTTGATGCCGAGCGGCACGAGACGCTCGATCCAAGCGCTGGAATCGACAATCAGATAGAAGGGGTCGAGCTTCATCGAAACGCTGCCATGCCGATTACGGGAGTTGAGGGGACGGCCATGTCGCGCGGCTCGAGCAACCCGGCGCAATATGCTTCATGGCCTGCCTTGATAGCCTTGCCAAACGCTGCGGCCATTTGAACGGGATTGCCAGCCTTTGCTACAGCCGTGTTGAGGAGCACCGCGTCATAGCCGAGTTCCATCACGGCTGCCGCATGCGACGGGCGACCGATACCGGCATCGACGATGAGCGGAATGTTTGGGAAATGGCCACGAAAGCTTCGCAGGGCATCGGGATTTTGCGGTCCGCGCGCCGAGCCGATCGGCGCGCACCATGGCATCAGCACCTGGCAACCGGCTTCAAGCAGATGCTCGGCAACGACAAGGTCATCGGTCGTATAAGGGAAGACCTCGAAACCTTCGGCGACGAGTAACCTTGCCGCTTCTACCAAGCCGAACACGTCCGGTTGCAGCGTGTCCTGGTTGCCGATCACTTCGAGCTTGATCCAGCTCGTGCCGAACACTTCGCGTGCCATTTTCGCGGTCGTGACCGCTTCCTTGACGGAGTGGCAGCCGGCAGTGTTGGGCAGGATATTTACGCCGAGCGCGCGGATCAGCGACCAGAATTTTTCGCCGGCCCTGCCGCCTGCCATCTCACGTCGCAGCGAGACCGTCACCACCGACGTGCCCGACGCCTTGACCGCATCGGCAAGGATGGAAGGCGAGGGATATTGAGCGGTGCCGAGAAGCAGGCGAGAGGGAAGCGTCGTTCCGAAAAGCTCGAACATGCTAGCCTCCTTGCATCGGTGAGAGGATTTCGATCCGGTCGCCGTCACTCAATCGGAATTCCGCCCGGTTGGCCTTTTGCACGAGGTCGCTGTTGACGGCCGTCGCCAGCCAATCGCCTTCATAGTCAAGCGCGGCAAGCAATTCGGCCAATGTGGTGGCGGCAACCTCATGCGCTTCGCCGTTGACGGTCAGTTTCATGAGCAAGCTCCTTGGTTCTGTCTTGACTGAAAACCAGGTCGGCCGCCTGGCGCGCCATGGCAGGGGCGAGGAGAAAGCCATGGCGATAGAGCCCGTTGATCGCGATGGTTTCTCCGCTCATTTCGACGCGCGGCAGATTGTCGGGAAAGGCTGGACGAACGCCGACACCGGTTTCAACGATCTCGGCCTCGCCAAAGGCCGGATGGAGGGCATAGGCGGCACCCAGAAGCTCCATCATCGAACGCGCCGTGACCGGTCCCCCGGATTGGCTTTCGATCATCGTCGCCCCAACCATGAAATGGTGGTCGGCACGCGGCACCGCATAAAGCGGAAAGCGCGGATGGAGCAGCCTGACCGGGCGCGACAGCGAGATATCAGGTGTGCGCAGGATCAGCATCTCGCCGCGAACGCCGCGCAGCCTGTCATCGGCTGCTGCCATTCCCGTGCAGTCGATCTGACGATCGAATCCGGAGGGGGCGTCGACGCCGAAGCGGAATTCGACGCCCATGGCTGCCAGCCTGTCATGAAGCGCCGCCATCGCCTGGCGCGGGTCGAGATGAGCCTCATCGGGGAATAGCAATCCGCGGCGGAAGCGGCCGGCGAGATCGGATTCCAGGAGCGCAATGTCGTCTTCATCGACACGCCGATGGCCCGACGTACGGCTGGCGAACCGGTCGAGTTCGCCAGTATCGCGCGGCGCGGCCACGACCAGTGTTCCGGCGCGCGTCACCTGACCCGACAGCACCGCATCCCACCAGTCGGCAGCGTCGCGTCCGAGATCCAGCACCGGCTGCTCCGCGCTTTCACTCTCGCACCATGGCGCCAGCATGCCGCCGGCGAACCACGACGCATTGCCGCCAAGGCCATGTCGCATCTCGGCGACTGTGACCGTCGCGCCGCGAGCGGCGAGCTCGAAAGCGGCGGTGAGGCCGGCGACGCCGGCCCCTTTGACCAGCACCCTCATGGTCGCTCATGCGCCTGTGGCATGAGCGGCGCGCCGGTCTCGTCCGCTGGCACATAGAGATCCCCACCTTCGCGGTATTTCGCCGCCATCGCTGCCATGCCCTCTTTCTGTGCCTCGGCGCGGATGTCGTGAGAAATTCGCATGGAGCAGAATTTCGGGCCGCACATCGAGCAGAAATGCGCCAGCTTGTGCGCCTCCTTGGGCAGGGTCTGGTCGTGGAAGGAGCGCGCCGTTTCGGGATCGAGCGACAGGTTGAATTGGTCTTCCCAGCGGAACTCGAAACGCGCGCGGGAGAGGGCATCATCCCTGACTTTCGCCGCTGGATGCCCCTTCGCCAGGTCGGCGGCATGGGCAGCTATCTTGTAGGTGATCACGCCAATCTTGACATCGTTGCGATCTGGAAGGCCGAGATGCTCCTTCGGCGTGACATAGCAGAGCATGGCGGTGCCGAACCAGCCGATCATCGCCGCCCCGATGCCAGAGGTGATGTGGTCGTAGCCCGGCGCGATGTCGGTGGTCAGCGGGCCAAGTGTATAGAACGGCGCCTCGCCACAGACGGCGAGCTGCTTGTCCATGTTCTCCTTGATCTTGTGCATCGGCACGTGGCCGGGCCCCTCGATCATTACCTGGCAATCCTTCGCCCAGGCGATCTTCGTCAGCTCGCCCAGCGTTTCCAGTTCGGCGAATTGCGCAGCATCATTGGCGTCGGCGATAGAACCGGGTCGAAGGCCGTCGCCGAGCGAGAACGACACGTCATAGGCGCGGCAGATGTCGCAGATTTCGGCGAAATGCTCGTAAAGGAAGCTTTCCCGGTGATGGTGCAGGCACCATTTGGCCATGATCGAGCCACCGCGCGAGACTATGCCCGTGACCCGGTCGACGGTCAGTGGGATGTAGTGCAGCCGCACGCCGGCGTGGATGGTGAAATAGTCGACGCCCTGCTCGGCCTGTTCGATCAGCGTGTCGCGGTACACCTCCCAGGTCAGGTCCTCGGCGATGCCGCCGACCTTCTCAAGCGCCTGGTAAAGCGGCACCGTGCCGATCGGCACCGGCGCGTTGCGCACGACCCAGTCCCGGATGTTATGGATGTTGCGGCCGGTTGACAGGTCCATCACCGTGTCGGCGCCCCAGCGGATCGCCCACACCATTTTTTCGACCTCTTCGGCCATGGAGGAGGTGACCGCCGAGTTGCCGATATTGGCGTTGATTTTTACCAGGAAATTGCGGCCGATGATCATCGGCTCGCTCTCGGGATGATTGATGTTGGCGGGAATGATCGCCCGCCCGCGCGCCACCTCCTCGCGCACGAACTCCGGTGTGACGAAATCGGGGATCGCCGCGCCGAAGGCTTCGCCGTCGCGGTCGAGCTTGCCGCGCAGGATCTCGCGACCAAGGTTTTCGCGGATGGCCACGAACTCCATTTCTGGCGTGATGATGCCGGCGCGCGCATAGGCAAGCTGGGTCACCGCCTTGCCCTGCTTGGCCCTGAGCGGCCGGTTGCGAATGGGAAATTCCGGCGTCAGGCGCTCGCCAGCGGCGAACCCGTTGTCCTCCGGTCGGATATGGCGCCCGTCATAGGCTTCGACATCGTCGCGCGCCTTAATCCATTCGTGGCGAAGCCGGGCGAGGCCCTTTTCGATGCAGGTTTCGACAGTCGGGTCTGTATAGGGTCCCGACGGATCGTAGACGGTGACGGGCGGTTCGCCCGCCGTCGGATGGACGGCGATTTCGCGCATCGGCACCCTGATCTGCGGGTGGATGGCACCGGGCTTGTGGATTTTCCGCGAGGCGGGCAGTGGTCCCGTCGACACGGCGGGGGTGAGGGCATTCATCTTGAGGCTCCTTTGCGCATGCATTGGAGACCCAGTTCTGTGCCGGAAGGATGAAAAGACGCTTTGGTTGACCTGCCGAAACAGGACCTCGGGCGTGAACTCCCGCAAAGCGCTTGCACCGTCCCTACGCCAGTATGAACTGGATCAGGTTCAACGGGTCACTGCGCCGCGAAAGCCAACAGTATCTCAGCCCCTTGCCGGGACTCCCCTGGTGAATGCCTCAGGTTGAACGGGCCGATGCTATCTTGTCAAGCGCATTTGGCCCGCGGCGAGCCCGCGGCGGTGATCGGCGGCCGGTCAAACCCGAGGGACGCTCGCGCATGTCTCGGCGACAAATCACGCTCCGGAAACCAAGGGGCTGATCAAGGGGGACCGCCATACTGTCGGCCTAAAGATCAATCCTTACGATGACCACACCTTCAAATCGGCGCCAAAGGTATGCGCGTAGATCGCCTCGATCCGCCCTGCCTTGTCATTGGTCAGCGCGGCGAATTCCTTTTCGCGGGCGCGGCTCGACAGGTGACCACCGATGAGCCGCTCAAGGATCGATAAATCTGTTGCCGGAATTGATCGTAGCGCTGCAGAAAAGCGGCTCCCCCTGGAAAGCCCCGTTCGATCCTTCGCTGAACGAGGCATAGAGGAATTCGGCGTGCGAGTTGCTTCGAAGAATGGGTAGAAATCCCCGGTGTCATTCAGCACCCGAACGTTGAATTGCGGCGTCGGTCACCCATTCGACCAATGGCAGTAGGCGCTGCGAATAGCTTAGAGCACGCGCCTGTACTCGACGATCTGTCCAGTATCGCGGCCGAGACAGGGAACACCACTCCCGGCGGGTTGAAGCGGCGCATGGCAAGCACGTGGTGGATCAGGTTGCAGTGAATGCGGCCGTTACCGTCCCCGAAAAAAGATGGATGTAGACAAGGCCGAAGGCGAGGATCGCGGCGGCGATGACAGCGTCAACTTTTTTGCGATGGGCCTTGATCGAGCGCAACTCCAGAAACAACTTTCCTAGATTTGAGGCGTTGCAAGGCAAAACACTGACGGCGCTAATCGTCGACCAAGCTGATCCGAGCAGGTGACGCCATGGTCAGCCAGCGCTCTAGCCGACCTTAAGGTCGTGTCCCACCGCGTGGTGTAGGTCGGCGGTAGCGAAGCCGCTCGCGAGCGCGCCCTCAACAGCGCTGTAGCGAGCGAGCGGCGTAGCGGCGGTCATCGATGTTCTTCGGTAGGGTTGGGTAGCTGACACAACCTGATTCGAAGGAACCACCGATGACCAAGCCCCAAACCTTTTCCGACCGGCTCCGTTCCAAAAAAGGGGGCGGCATTGCTGCCTCCCTTTGAGATTGGTGAGAGGCGCAGACCTTAGAAACCCGTACCACCCATGCCGCCGCCGCGATGCAGCCCTGAAAGTGTCGAGCGAATCGATGGTGTTCGGAAGCTCGACCCACAGGATGAATCCACCCTGCGGATCGGTAACCTTTGTGCCTTCCGCGACCGCCAGCGCGCTTCGTCGCACCGTAGAGAGCGAGTGTGAGGCGCTGAGCATCTAGTCGCGCCCGAGACGTGCCGAGCTTTTGCGTGGAGCCATGCGGGATGTCTCCTGTAGCATTATCTCCCGCAACCAGAGGCTTGCCCGTTCATTGGAATGTATCTCTATCCACAGGGTGGATGCATCCATTGAAACAAACGATTTTATCAAATCGTCCGGAATCTCGCATTGACAGCACCTCACACGCCCTGATCGCCCGCTACCCTTATCGTGTGACGACTGCGAAAAAAGAGCCACGAAAGGTGAAATTTCCATGAGCTCAGACGTGCGATGGAAGTTGCCTCTGGAAAATGAGTTGCAGTTGGATGCCTACGCCGCAGACCAACCGGAACTCCTCAGGTCTCTTTAATCCGATTGCTGTTGGTGAGTGGCACAAGCCTGGTCAGGACGATTTTCGCGACGTGACTGGCAGAGGTATGGCGCCGCACCCACGTCAAAAGGCATTGCTATGGAAAGGAACAGAATGGCTGATCAACTCGCAACGGAAATCATTGCCACGATCAAGAACCGCCTCGAATCGGAGAGCGGCCAGGGAAAGAGTGTGTCCATCATCGGCGAAATAACGACTGCTACGGAACTGACCTCGCTCGGAGTCGATTCGCTGGGTCTGGCGGATCTCCTCTGGGATGTGGAGCAGGCCTACGACATCAAGATCGACATGAACGCGGCCGACGCCTGGTCGAATCTCAAGAATGTCGGCGACATGGTGGAAGCCGTCCGCGGTTTGCTCGCGAAGGAGGTCTGATTGGACAGGCGAGTCGTCATTAGTGGGATGGGCGGGCTTTGCGGCCTAGGCAACAACGCCGCCTCCATCTGGAAAGAGATGCGCGAAGGCCGCTCCGCCATCCGCCCGATGGTCAGTTCCGAGCTTCATGAGATGAAGGGCATTGTCGGTACCGAGATCAAGGAACTGCCCGAGCACGACATCGGCCGCAACCAGCTCGTCTCCATGGACCGCGTCGGCTTGCTCGCTGTGCTCGCAGCGCGCGAAGCCATGCAACACGCTGGACTTTCCTGCGATGAGGGAAATCCGAATCGCTTCGGCGCGACA
Source organism: Mesorhizobium sp. WSM4807 (assembly GCF_055811615.1). Lineage (NCBI taxonomy): Bacteria > Pseudomonadati > Pseudomonadota > Alphaproteobacteria > Hyphomicrobiales > Phyllobacteriaceae > Mesorhizobium > Mesorhizobium sp. WSM4807. Next base: position 122,815 of record NZ_JBVVQY010000008.1, on the reverse strand, counting down.
GTGGGTGTCTGCGGCTGGGGCTGGGGAACGGTTGAAGACACCTACCGCGCCCTCCTTTTGGGCGGGGCGAAGCGTGCTGGCATTTACACTGCACCAAGGGGGTTGCCGAGCGCCGCTGCCAGCCAGGTCAGCATGAGCCTCGGCCTGCGCGGCCCGGTCTTTGCCATCGCCTCCGCATGCGCATCAGCCAACCATGCGATCGCTTCGGCGGCGGATCAGATCAGGCTCGGCCGGGCCGACGTGATGCTTGCCGGAGGCGCCGAAGCGCCGCTCGTATGCCTTCAGATGAAGGCATGGGAAGCAATGCGCGCGCTCGCTCCGGATACTTGCCGGCCCTTCTCCGCCGACAGGAAGGGAGTGGTGATAGGCGAGGGTGCGGGCATGGCCGTGCTGGAAAGCTATGAGCATGCCGCGGCGCGCGGTGCCACAATGCTTGCCGAGATCGCAGGGATCGGCCTTTCCGGCGATGCCTTCCACATCGTCGCGCCGTCTATCGAGGGGCCGGAGGCCGCGATGCGCGCTTGCCTTGCCGACGCCGGGCTGAATGCCGAGGACGTGGACTACCTTAACGCCCACGGCACCGGCACCAAGGCCAACGATCAGACCGAGACGGCGGCGATCAAGCGCGTCTTCGGAGACCATGCCTATTCGATGTCTGTCTCGTCCACCAAGTCCATGCACGCGCATTGCCTCGGCGCAGCGAGCGCACTTGAAATGATCGCCTCCGTGATGGCGATCCGGGAGGACGTCGTGCCGCCGACCGCCAATTATCGCGAGCCAGATCCCGATTGCGATCTCGACGTAACGCCCAATGTGGCGCGCGAGCGCAAGGTGCGCGTGGCACTGAGCAACGCCTTCGCCATGGGCGGCATGAACGCAGTTCTGGCGTTCAAGCAGGTGTAGAAGCCATGTGAGATACCAGTAACTCTATCTTTCGGATCCAAATGCTTGCCGGATCATGATTGTGAAGGACGTGCCCCTGGACCGCCTCGGTGAATGCGCCAAGTGGCAGCGGAAGCTGGACAAGCCGGGACCCATTTTTTTGCAAAATTCTCAGCTGTTGAAGCGACGTGGACGTACCGCTACCCGGAAGGTTAAGCGAGGCCCTTCGAGTTCGGCTCGAGGACCTGTCCAAAGCTGTACCCGATAATGTCTGGAAGGGCGCAGGGCCGCCAGTGACCGCTTCCGTGCGAAGCCGGTCCTTAAAAAGGGAATTGATAAATGTTCGATCTGACCGGCCGCAAGGCGCTCGTCACAGGCGCATCGGGAGGCATCGGCGAGGCGATCGCCAGGGTGCTGCATGCGCAGGGCGCCATCGTCGGCCTGCACGGCACCCGTGTCGAGAAGCTGGAAACACTGGCGGCCGAGCTCGGCGATCGGGTCAAGCTGTTCCCGGCGAACCTTTCCAATCGCGACGAGGTCAAGGCGCTCGGCCAGAAGGTCGAGGCCGATCTCGAAGGCGTTGACATTCTCGTCAACAATGCCGGCATCACCAAGGACGGGCTGTTTGTGCGCATGGCGGACGCCGACTGGGATTCGGTGCTCGAGGTCAATCTGACCGCCGTGTTCCGGCTGACCCGCGAACTCACCCATCCGATGATGCGCCGCCGGCATGGTCGCATCATCAACATCACCTCAGTGGTTGGAGTCACCGGCAATCCCGGCCAGACCAATTACTGCGCCTCCAAGGCCGGTACGATCGGCTTTTCCAAGTCGCTGGCGCAGGAGATCGCCACGCGCAACATCACCGTCAACTGCGTCGCCCCTGGCTTTATCGAATCGGCGATGACCGACAAGCTCAACGACAAGCAGAAAGAGGCGATCATGGCGGCGATTCCGACGCGGCGCATGGGCACCAGCGCCGAAGTCGCCTCCGCCGTCGCCTACCTCGCTTCCAACGAAGCCGCCTATGTCACCGGCCAGACCATTCACGTCAATGGCGGCATGGCGATGATTTAGCGTGAAAAGTTCAGCGGCCCGATGACGGCTATCAACAGTGGGGGAAGGTTCGCACCCATAGCAGTCGGTTGGTCAGGCAACTGACGAGCGGGTCGGTCGGGCAACTGGCCGGGTCGAAGCCTCCTGATCAAGGCCGCCTTGGGCGGAGATTTAGATCAAGTTCTTTGAAACGCATGTCTTTTCCTATCCATAGCGTGGATGCATTAATCCAAAGAAACGATTTTGCCGATGCCGCAGAACGTCGCATAGCAAGATTTCAAAGATGTAAGCCAAAGCTAGTTATCGAATTTTTGCATTGGTTCAGAGCAGTATTGTTCTGGTGTGCGCCTTCCGGTGTGCTCGGAACACAACGGGGTCGCATGTTCATTGCGGCTAGTTTCTTCGGTGCGCCAGCTACATCGAGCCGGCTCGATTCGACAAGCGTCCCCCTGCTAGGCGCTTCCCCAACAAAATAGCAACAAAGATGAGGTTTTCCATGTGCTCTGACGTGCGGTGGAGGTTGTGCTGGGAAAATGAGTTGCAACAGGCCGACCATGTCGAACTCTCCGAGTTTTTCCGAAAGACCTACGGACCGACGGGGGCCTTCAACTCAGAGCCATTCGAAGACGGCCGTAGCTGGGCCGGTGCGAGGCCGGAGCTCCGCGCAATCAGCTACGACGCGCACGGCGTAGCGGCTCATATCGGCATACTACGCCGCTTCATCAAGGTTGACGAGGTCGAGCTCCTAGTGGCCGACCTGGGGTTGTACGGGGTGCGTCCGGATCTTGAGGGACAAGGGATCAGTCATTCAATGCGCGTTGTATATCCAGTATTGCAGCAGCTTGGGGTTCCATTCGCTTTCGGCACCGTTCGGCACGCGATGCGGAACCATATGGAAAGGTTCTGCAGAGACGGCCTGGCGGCGATTGTGTCGGGCGTTCGCGTGCGGTCCACTCTCGCAGATGTGTATCTCGACCTGCCGCCCACGCGCGTGGAGGACGTGCTCGTAGTGGTTGTGCCGATTGGACGCTCGATGAGCGAGTGGCCATCCGGCACCCTGATCGTTCGGAACGGTCCGGAGCTATGAACATCTTGAAGTGCCGGGTGATGGCGCCGGCGCCAAGCGCGAGACCGATGTCGAGAATGGGCGCGCTGTGGGTAAGCCAGCCAATCGATATGAGGTCCACGCCGGTCGCCGCAGTTGCCGGGGCGCTCGCCCGCGTTACTCGGCCCAAGGCCTCGGTGATCGCGCGGCGCCCGACATAGCCACAGCCTGCGCAAGCTCCTCGACCGACATGTTGTCGAGGAGCACGGCGTCGACGCCCACTGTAAGGGCTATCTCCAACTGGTCCAGCCTGTCCACCTCTACCTCGATCTTGCATGTGACCTATGACGCTACGCGCCCGCTCGATTGCGGTGGGGATGTCGCCGGCAATGGCGATGTGGTTGTCCTTGATGAGCACCGCGTCGTCGAGCCCGAAGCGGTGATTGGCGCCTGACCGCATATCGCTTCGACAAACGCGGCCGTAGCCTTGCCCGCTTAGCGCGCGTTAAGCGAAAGCTTGGCTTTGCAATCGGCGGCGATAATTGCATCGCTCGTGATATCGCCGGCTCTGCCTAGGTCTTCCAGCAGGGCACGGCGCACGATGGGATCCATGATGATCTGAGGAAGTGGTGCAAGTGAAGTCATGTCAACGGCTCCGTTCGGATGTCGTCGTCGCGGCCGCGCTCATGGCCGGCTGACGTGGGTCATGCTGCGTGCTGCCGCCGTAAGGTTCCGCTGGGATTAGCTGTGACGCACAACGAGAGGGTTCAGGTCAACGCCCTGGAACCCATGTCACTAGCTATCCATGACGTGGATGCGTTTCATCGAAACAGACGATTTTACCGATGGTACGGCACGTTGCATAGAAAGAATTCAAGGATGTAAGCCTTAGGGAAGTGGTTGATGTTTGCGTTGGCTCCGAAGAGCATTCTCTGGTCTGCGCCGAAGACCCGCCCAGGCGCGCGTCCATCGCGGCCAGGCACTTCCGCGATCGACGCAAGCTACATCGCATTGGCGCAGCACGACAAGCTTCCCGGAATTGCGCAGGCGCTTGCCTCAAAGCCAGCAGCAAAGCTGAGGCTTGTGGTGTTCTGGAAAGAGGCAATTTAGATGCTTGTTGATGGCTCAAGGATGGATCGGTTCGTTGTTTCTCGACGGCGCACGGGTCTCGGTGATTGCCTGTGGTCTCTCGCGTCGGCATGGGACTACGCACATCGGACGGGACGGGCTTTAGCAATAGATTGGCGTGGCTCTTGTTACCTCGACAACCCGTTTGCGAATGCCTTTCCGGCTTTCTTCAAGCCAATTGAAGAGATCGGTGGTGTACGGGTCATTTGCGATGACGAGATCAACCACGTCTCATTCCCGGGTCCCTTCTTCCCGTCGTGGTGGAACAAGCCATCCATCGACTGCGTGTACCGTCCGGATGAACAGATTTTCCAAGAACGTGACGAGCTTAACGATCTTTTCCAGGCCCAAGATGATTGTGAAGCCAACACGGTAGTGTGTGATGCTTGCTTGATGTGGCGCTGCGATGAGCAAGCCGAGCGAACGATATTTCGGAGCATCAGACCGAGGGTCGAAATTGAGGATCGGATTGAAGCGCTCTACCAGGAACATTTTGACGGGCACAGCATAATTGGAGTCCATGTCCGCCACGGCAACGGCGAAGATATTATGGATCACGCACCTTACTGGGCTGATCCAAAGGTTGCCTTAGAGCAGGTATGCACTGCCATTCGTATGGCCAAAGCGCAACCGCATCCAAGGCCTGTAAGGGTGTTCTTGTGTACAGACAGCGCCCAGGTTGTTGATCACTTGTCGGGCGTATTTCCCGAACTTTTCACCGTCCCAAAACGCTTCCAAGCGGATCAGGCCGGCCCCTTACACAGTGCAGCACTGGGCACCGATGGGGGGGGTTCCGCTCTCGTTGAGATGTATCTCCTCGGTAGATGCGACACTATAATTCGCTTTCCTCCGACTAGCGCCTTCACACGCTATGCCCGCCTCTTCGTGCCACGAATTGTCGAATTCGATTTGAATGACCCGCGTCGTTTGATCTTGATTGATAACTCTTTCGAACGTTCCCCGGCTCCATGAAAGGGTTGGCAGCCCGCTCGAACTCTCCCTAGCCTTCGCGCAGAGGCCCCGTTCGCCCTGCCCAATGCGCCCCTTTTTCGCCACGCAATCCCGCCGCAGGCGAGCATTTTCTTGGGCGCGTCAAAATCAAAAGGATTCAAGCTTGTCAAAGAGAAAAGTCGCTTTAATCACCGGGGTCACGGGCCAAGACGGTTCTTACCTCGCAGAATTGCTTTTAGAAAAGGGCTATTCTGTGCACGGGATAAAGAGACGATCGTCTCTTTTTAATACGGGCCGTATAGACCATCTCTATCATGACCCTCATGAAACTGGCGTTGATCTTACACTTCACCACGGGGACTTGACAGATTCGTCCAGCCTTACGCGCGTCATTCAACTGGTTCAGCCGGACGAAATTTACAATTTGGCAGCTCAGAGCCACGTTGCAGTCTCCTTTGAAGAACCTGAATACACCGCGAACTCCGATGCCTTAGGTGCGCTGCGTATTCTCGAGGCAATTCGGATCCTGGGGCTCGTCGAGCATACGCGCTACTACCAAGCCTCGACGTCTGAGCTCTACGGGCTGGTGCGGGAAACGCCGCAGTCCGAGACGACACCGTTCTACCCCCGTTCACCCTACGCTGTTGCCAAATTGTATGCTCACTGGATCACCGTAAATTATCGAGAAGCCTACAATTTGTATGCATGTAATGGCATTTTGTTTAATCATGAGTCACCCGCGCGCGGAGAAACATTCGTAACGCGCAAAATCACGCGCGCCCTGGCTCGGATTAAGCTTGGAATGCAGCGGACTCTATTCTTGGGCAACCTTAATGCGAGTCGCGATTGGGGGCACGCTCGAGACTACGTCCAGATGCAGTGGTTGATGCTGCAGCAGGAGCAACCTGAAGACTTTGTGATCGCTAGCGGTGAGCAACATTCGGTGCGCGAATTCGTCACCGCCGCGGCCGCTGAACTCGGCATCGATGTTCGTTGGGTTGGGGAAGGGGTCGACGAAGAGGGGTACGATGCAAAGACGGGAGCTCTGATCGTAAAAGTAGATCCCCGTTATTTTCGTCCTGCAGAAGTCGAGACACTTCTCGGCGATGCCCGCAAGGCCAAAGAAAAACTTGGGTGGGCGCCCAAAATCTCCTTCATCGAATTGGTTAGGGAGATGGTTCGGGAAGATTTGCGCATGGCAGAGCGTGACGCAGTGCTGATGAAGCAGGGTTATTATTCACACAGTCCACGAGAGTTATGCTGATAATGGTGTCGCCATGCTGGCTTGTTGTCAGTGATATTGTGGTCTTCTTAAGGAACGTCCAGAGCCTTATCAATGGAAAACAAAAAGATGAAGAAAGTCTATGTGGCAGGCCATCGCGGCCTTGTTGGATCCGCCACAATGAGAGCCCTCGAGGCTTTAGGTTCCTATGAGATAATAACACGTACTCACGACCAACTGGATCTATTTGACCGGAGCGAGACGCGCAGGTTCTTCATGTCGCGGCGGCCTGATTACGTCGTAATGTGCGCCGCAAAGGTTGGTGGTATACTGGCGAACGCTAGCTCCCCTGTCGATTTCCTTCATAACAACCTCGCGATTCAAGTCAGTGTTTTTGATGCCGCTTACGCTTCCGGCGTCGAACGGATGATTTTCCTTGGCTCCTCGTGTATCTATCCACGCGACTGTCCGCAGCCGATACGGGAGGAATATCTTCTCACCGGTCCTCTTGAAGTGACGAACCGTCCCTACGCTTTGGCTAAAATCGCAGGTGTTGAATCATGCTGGTCTTTCAACCGGCAGTACAAGGCGCGCTATCTCGCGTTGATGCCGACCAACTTATATGGTCCCGGCGATAGTTATCACCCCGATAATTGCCACGTTCTGCCCGCTCTGATACGCCGTTTTCATCAAGCTAAAATGAATGGCGACTCCTCGGTGGAGGTCTGGGGATCCGGAAACCCTCGGCGAGAGTTTATGTATTCGTCGGATGTAGGCGATGCCATTGCGTTCCTGCTTGGCTTGCCAGATTCAGATTTTGATGCCTTAACTACCCCCGACACTGCGCCCCTGATTAATGTTGGCGTTGGCGAGGACGTCACAATTCGCGAGGTGGCGGAACTCGTCAAGGCGGCGGTCTGCTGGAAGGGCGATTTGGTATTCGACACGACGAAGCCAGATGGTACTCCGCGCAAGTTACTGGACGTAACGCGCTTGCGTAACCTTGGCTGGAAAGCCAAAACGTCCCTTGGTGCCGGGTTGCAAGCGACATACGAGGATTTTCTCCGCCTTCATGGGGCTTGATGTTCATGCGCGCATCCTGGTTGGACTGCATGTCCGACCGGGTGCAAGCTGGCTCAGTCAGGCCAAACAGGGACGCATACATGCCCAGAGGGGGCCGCAATATTGGCCTGTGCTAACGTTGCAAACCGGACCTCTCTGCCACCGGCGATGCAGAGGATCACCCAGAAGCTTGGCCAAGCCAATGGGAAGGCCGCACAACGGGGCGCACTGGAACGGCTGTGCGTGAGCGCCGTCAACTCAAGCCACGAGTTAGAACTGCTCAACCTCACGGGAGCCGCTGCCTACGAACCTGGCCTCGACACGGACGCCAACCAGGCCCGCATCATGCCCCGGGGCAGTCCTTGTCCAAGGCGGTGCAAACGGAAATGGCGGACGTCGACGGTCAACTCGCGCTTATCCGCAGGCGATCGCGTCGCCATCCAAGATCGCGCCTTTTCGGCGCGGTCGGGCACCCTTCCGATCGGATTCAGTCGGCGTTGTTAGCGCCGAACTCACTCGCCTCAACGTCATGGCGCCACAAGCGCGGATTTGCGGCGCCATGGTGCGGGCATTTACAACCCTGCTGCAGCGGGTCTCGTTGATGGCGAAGCGGCTTGCCCTGAACCAGTCGCTCGCGTCTGCAGCTCGCCAAGCTGTCGCGCAGCGCGATCATCCTGATGCTCTGGGATGGCAGTGGCAGGTGACCGCCTATGCGGTGAGCTTGGCTTAGCTCGATTGGCATTATCATATTTTTTATGAAAAATGCTGTTCATTAGTCCGAGTTACTTAAAAGAATGAGTCGGACCTGCGCGGATGGCAGCATGTATCGGGATTTTGATCACTACCAGGAGAAAATATTCCTTTCATATCTACTCGCCGCGCCAACGCAACGGACGCAGAGACGGTCGGCCGTTTCAGTCACGCGCTACTCGATGAACTCTCTGGCTGGAAAGCGCCCACGCCCGACGTCGTGAGACAAAGCGCGGAGACAGTGCTTGCCGACGCCGGCGTGGTCGCTGTGATCGCAAGTGCAGATGACGAGCCGGTCGGCATCATGGTGCTGAATGAATGCACGGCGATCTATGCAGGAGGCAAGTTCGGCTACATTTCGGAGCTGTATGTTCGACCCGACATGCGCTCCAAAGGGATTGCCCCTCATCTGCTTGACGTCGCCTCGCAGGAAAGCCGTGCTCGTGGTTGGACGCGACTTGAGGTTGGATCGCCCGGGCAACCAAAATGGAAGCGCACGCTCGATTTCTATCTGCGGAACGGGTTCGAGGAAGTCGGCCCTCGGCTCTGTCGGATAATCTAGACTCAGAGTTTGCTATAGGCTGGCTCAAAGCAACCTGCCGCACAATGTGACGGAACGGAAGCGGAACCATATTAATGCTACAGCCGAATGGTCGATAGTTGGCCATTTTCGCAGGTTAGGGCCGTCGGGGCCTTTTGCATCAGCGTTTTGGCTTTGGACTTCCTCGCGTTCTGCGACGAGGCGGGCATTGTGACGCCTCTGGCGATCGACCTCCGTTTCGGCTTCGAGGATACGCTTCAGCAGAGCGGCGTTCTCGGTGCCCAGGCGCCGCACTTCGATCTGCAGAACCTGGAAGCCATCGCTGCTGGGCGAGCTGCCGGGCCCGCTCGGGTGCGGCCTTGTTCCAGACGGCGATCCGGGCATTGGAGCGTTTGATGAACGGCTTCAGGGCGTGCGATAAGGTCGCCTCGGCAATAAGCGTCACCGCGTCCTTCTTCTCGCTCTTCACCAGGAACAGACGGTTGCGGTCCTGCTGGGTGGAACGAGAGACCAGCGGAGCCGTCATTGCCAGCAACCGGTCGATCAGATTCGGAGCCGCATGTCGCCGTCGGCGATCGAAGGAGCGCCTTTGCGCGCGTTTCACCTTTGCGCCGGCCCGGGGCTTGGCCCACTCGACGAAGATACGATGCTCATCGAGCGGATGGCGCCAAGGGCGGACGGCCGCCCTTTGATACGGTGATGATGTTGAAGATCATGGTGCTGCAGGCGCTCTACTGTCTCTCGGACGATCAGGCCGAGTTTCATATCCAGGACCGGCTGTCGCCGGTGGGCATGGCCCGCATATCCATCCCATGGATGCATTATATCCAAACAATCAAGTTTACCCATCCGTCATGATGCTGCATAGCGCAGTACAGGAAAGCCAATGTCCCGTGCTTTCCAGCTCACGTTCACGAGCGTGGACTTTGTTGGAAGACCAAGTCGAAATCGGCACATCATAAGGGGCAGAGTATCCATGAACGGAATGGCGGCGGGGCAGGCCGGATCTGGGCGTTTTATTGCTTTAGAGGGGTTGAGGGGGCTGGCTGCAGTTGGCGTCCTCTTGTCTCACGCCCTCTTCGCTGTCGAGCCAGGGATATTCAAAACCATGTACCCGTTGGCGCAAGCAGCGTGGCCAGAAATCGGATGGCCTGCTCAGCTTCTAACTCTCCCCCCATTCAGCATGCTTATCAACGGAAGCTTTGCGGTTTGTGTATTCTTCGTTCTAAGCGGCTTCGTCCTTACCAAGTCTTTTGCTGACACTGGAAATGCGTCGGTGCTTGTATCCAGAGCAATCCGACGGATACCCCGCCTCGGCATTCCAATCGCAGCTTCAATCGTTTTTGCCGGTACCATTTTTGCCATGGGGCTGATGAGAAATCTTGAAGTTGCCCCACTCACGGGCTCGGTCTGGCTGACCTGGTATTACCCTAGCTCAATTACGGCCGCGACCATCGCCCAGGAGGCCCTATATGAGTCCTTATTTCTCGGTAAGAACAAACTCAATTCACCACTCTGGACGATGTCCATTGAGCTCGTGGGTTCATACTTAGCCTTCATGTTCGCCTTCGCTGCGAGGTGGTTCACCTTCGCCCTCGTCACAGTTTTTGCCGCGGCTCTCTCTTTTGCGGTCCATATAGCTTACCTGCCCTTCGCCTTGTCGTTCGGCGTCGGCGTCCTCCTGACTCGCGTTTCTCCAGCGAAATGGCCTCACAAAGCTAAGATCGTAATCTTTCTTGCTGCCATCTATCTTGGCGGCTTCTCAAACGACATCTTGTATGAGCCGATCATCAAACTCTCCCCAATCGACTTTAATCCCCTGAAGGACGCAATGCACTGCGTCGGTGCAGCCTTCCTTGTCGCTAGCGTTCTCGCGCTTCCATCGCTTCAGCGAGCCTTCTCGTCATACTTTTTCCCACTCCTAGGTCGATTGTCGTTCTCGGTCTACCTTCTTCATTTCCCTGTCCTTTGTTCCCTCGGGTGCTTTGTCTATCTCTGGACTATCCAATGGGGGCATGCCATTGCGGCTAGTAGCACTGTCGTCATTGTACTTGTAACCACCATCATTGCTGCGGTGCCGTTTCAGCGCCTTGTAGACGTGAAGTCCATGGAAGTAGCCAAGAGGGTGGACCAATACCTGAGAGTAAGACTGCGGAGGCGTAGACTGGCGCTGCGCTCAACCATTTGAGCTGGACAAACATAGCTAATCATTCTGACCTCAATAAAACGAAAGGTGCCCTGCCTTGGAAGAATTCGTATCACGCATCGCCACTAATGTCGGCGTCGACCCGGCTCTCGCAGACAAGGCCGTTGGCATGATGCTGGGTTTCCTGCAACGCGAGGCAGCCGACGGTCCCGCTGCGCGCATGATCGAGGCCATTCCTGGAGCTTCGGAATTAGTGGCGAAGCATGATGGTGAGGACGCAGAGGGCGGCAGCGTCCTCGCCGGAGGCGGCGTGGTAGGTTTCGGCCAGCAATTGATGAACGAGGGTCTCAGCCTGGGAAATATCGCCGGCCTTGCTAACGAGACGATCGCCTTCGCCAAGGAACATGCCGGCGACGAACTCGTGGACGAGGTCCTCAATTCCGTTCCCGGCCTTCCCCAGTTCGCCTGATCAGCAGCAGCCGGGTGGCATACGATGTCGTGCGCCCGTCTCGGCCCTCTTGCGCAGCTAGAGCAGATTGGACGTATTCATAGCCGTCTGCCTCGACATAGTGCCTGCATTCCTCGGCTGTGAAAGCTGCGAGGCAGTTGGCCACGACCGACCAGAATTCGTCGATGGTTCGGGTGCAGCCTTTCTCAGGAGAGCCTGGAGCTTCGAGAAAGCCATCTCGATCGGGTTGAAGTCGGGCGAGTATGGCGGCAGGAACAGGAGCCGCGCCAACCTTCTCGATCACCTCGCGCCCGCCGCTGATCTTGTGGGCGGGCAGGTTGTCCATGACCACGATGTCGCCTGGGCGAAGCTCGGGTGCGCGGACCTGCTGCGCGTAGGCGAGCAAGGCAGAACCATGCATAGGGCCATCGAGCAGTATTGGCCCCGCCAAGCCGCCCAGCCGCAGGCCGGCCGTGAATGTGGTGGTCTTCCAATGGGCGTGAGGAACGGCCGCCCGACAATCGTTCGCCGCGCAGGCTGCGGCCACGCAACCGCGCCATATTTGTGGATGCTGCGGTCTCATCGATGAAAATCAGCCTTTCGGGTTGAGATCGAGCTGGCCATCGAACCAGGTTCTGCGGCGGCGCAGGACATTGGGGCGCTGCTGTTCGGCGGCGTGCGCCGTCTTGTTTTGAAACGTGATGCCGCGCCGGTCGAGGTACAGCCGGACCGTGGACGACGCTGCCCGCACGCCACGCTCGGCGGCAAGGCGCTCCCCGATCTCAGCAAGCGTGATGTCCGGCGCCTCCTCGATGAGGCCAAGAATGAAGGATGCGCATAGAGCTTCGAACGCGACGGCTGGCCCTGCTTGCGCGCTTCCATCTGGCCGGTCTCGCGATAGCGGCGATACCAACTCCCGGCCATCGAAATACCTATCCGGAAGCGACGCGTCGCCTCCCGCGTCGAACCCCCGACTTCAATGGCCGCAATCACGCGCCCCACGAAGGTCCGCCCTTGGACTCCTCGTCATCATCACATCCTCGTAAATCACCGGGACAGTGAATCAGACAGGATCTTCGCGTGATTCCCAAACCGACCCTGTGTTAATCGAAGATGCTCGAGGCATTCTCCGCCGAGTGTTCCGTACGGACCCTGCCAGACCACCAACCGCCGGGCGCGAAGCGAAACCTTGGAGTTCATTCGTCTACCCCAAAATCGACCTCGGGCGTACCGATATGCATAACTTTAGGCGGCAAAGGCTTATCCTGAACGCTTTCGATGAAGCCCGCGAGATAAGCAAATATATTGTACTTCTCAAGTACCAACCGCTTCGCCTCTCGTATTGCATCGCGACGTTCCTTCCAGAGGTCCGAGTTGATTATTTCTCGGATCTTTTGAATTACGTTCTTGTCCTCTGGATCAATCAGAACCATTGAATCCGGCGGGAAGAACCTCGTGATTGCCGGGCTGCCGTAATAGATCGGCATTGTTTCAGCAACGAAGCAGTCCATAAGCTTCTCTGTAAAATAGTAATCAGCTCTAGTATTCTCGAAAGCTATACTGTAGCGGTAAGGTGCAAGTGCGTCCCATTTATCTCCAATCAGGTGAAAACCTCGGCCGAACAGGTCGAACTCGATCTCCTCTCTCAGCCGCTCCAAAAACGCCAGCCGATATCGATGTCCTTTAAGCAGGGCGATGTTGCTGGTAATCCATGAGAGCCGACGCGGCTTGTCAACGACTTCGCTGACCAGAAGTTGGTCATATGACTTTCTTACAGACCAAGACCGAGTGATAGGTGGAGACAAGACGAACCGACGCCCTGCATTCTGCTGGGCTACCAACTCTGCGTCAGACGTCAAAACGATGGTATTTTCCCCCTGCCCTAGATGGAGGGCGCGATGAGCTTTCGTCGGCGGTTCGCCGATCGCAAAAATCGTCCTGTTCGGGCTCGCCTCGATATCAACAGGAAGTCCAAAAACAGAAGGAGAGTTAAAGATTATATGCCAATCCGGCGTGAAGGATGTCTTGCGGACAAAAGCGACATCGTTCCAGATTCCACTGCCCTTTGGAGTGAGATGGTGGATGGCGTCATCCAGACCGCCCCAAGAATCGAGGCATGCAGCAACAATGGGCGCCGGACGTTCCGTCAGCAATTTGGCGCTAGACAAAGTAGTTCGACCCCTTCACTTCGGTGGTACCGGCAGTAATTTCTGCACCAGGGCCAGACCTCTCTGCGCCTATTCCCGTCGTGAGATGAAGCTAAAACGATCGGAATCGATGGCTAAACGGGACGCAGGTAAGCCCTTCGATATCGAAAAGTTTGGGAGAACTGCACAAAGGCTTGTAACCCCTCCTCCTCCATCTCAATCGGCTTCCATAATCTAGCTCTGACTATTTTTGATGCAGTTTGGGAGTTCTGTCCAGAGTCTTCTGCAAATTTGCGATCACGGTCGCCGGTGTTGGCGGGTCAGGCGCGGCGTCTTCAAGTAACGCATGCGCCCAGCCCGCCCGCCGCCGTCAGGCGGCCTTGGGCTGCTCCAGCTTGCGCAGCATCTCCTTCTTGTCCTCGGCCAGGTGCTCCATGTTGAGATTCGCATGGCCTCCAGCCAGTTTTCGTGTGTTTCGACGGCGAGCGCGCGGACGAGCCGCAGACAGCTCTCAGCGCTGGGAAAGATGCGCACCACATGGATGCGCTGCTTGATCTCCTGATTGAGCCGCTCCAGGATCTTGGTGCTCTTCAGGCGCTTGTGATGCTGGCGTGGCAGCCGGTTGAAGGTGAGCGTCTCCTCGATGTTGTCCTCCACCCACTGGCACAGCTTGGGGCAGCGCGTCTCCCACTTGGCCAGCCATTGGGCGAAGTCGGGCCGCACTTCGGAAAGGTCGCGCCGGTCATACATCCAGCGCAGTACCTGCAGGCAGTCATCATCGATCCATTGGGCCGGCAAGATGTCTCGCGAGCAGATCGAAGCCGGCCGTGCCTATGACCGCCTTCTCAAGCGCGGCGCCCAGCCGAAGGGCTCAAGGCCATCGTCGCATGGTTCAAGCGCCTGTGGATCAAGTTCATCGGTTGATCAGTGTGCGGCCGACGGCATCGCCTTTGGAAGCAAAGATCAGGTTGACGACGCCTTCGGGAAAGCCGGCCGCGCACATTGCGCCTGCAACAAGCGGCGTCTGTGCGGCAGGTTTCAATATCACAGTGCAGCCCGCCGCCAGAGCCGGTGAGATCTTGCGCACCACCATTGAAGCCGGGAAATTCCATGGCGTGATCGTGCCAACAACGCCGATTGGCTGCTTGACCACCAGCATGCCCCGGTCAGTCGAGGGCGGGAAGATCGTCTCGCCATAGATGCGGTTGGCCTCTTCGGCATACCATTGCAGATATGCCGCCGCATGCGAGACTTCCGACTTGGCTTCGGCAAGCGGCTTGCCCATCTCAGCTGTGAGGATGGCAGCGAGGTCGTCGGCGTGGTCGATGATCAATTGATGCCAGCGCCAGAGCGAGTCCCGGCGATCCCGGGCGGTCAACGCCGCCCATCCAGCCTGCGCCGTATAAGCCTTGTCGATCGCCGTGCGCGTCTCAGCGGCCATGTCGGGTAGCTCTGCCAACACTTCGCCGGTGGATGGATTAAAGACCCTCGAACTTTCGCTCACCCAACAACGTGCCAAGCGTCGGCATGCGGTCGACAGCGCCGAACAGGTCGGGGAGTTTCAGATGGCGCATCAGCGGCTGGCACGCAGGCATCCCGGCTTTCTCTTCAACACGGCGGTTGGCTGCGTCAGGATGTGTAACCGCACTTCGCATAGGACCTCGAGCGACGGGCCCCTGTCGACCTGCCGACCGCGTTATGGAACAGGAACGACCGTTCCTGGAACGAGAATTCCTGTTCAGCGCCTTTCTCGCCCGCACGCCTGGCGGGGGCACCGAGCGTTGAGCCCTGCGACCTAATAACCGCAGCGCAAGGCATGGCATCCACGCATCCGCGGGAAGCGGCAATTTGGCCTAAGCTTTGACGGCGCCCGCGCGCCTGACGACGCGTGCCGGGTGCTCGTGAACCGAGCCCGCTTCTTCTTCGGCAGGCTCAGGCGGTCTCGGCCATCCGGATTCGCCCCCTGGCGCGGGCAGCCTGTCGGCTGCTGACGGTCGCCGGCCAGCCGGCCGGCGTCGATTTTGTGGTGGCCTTCCCCGGAAGCGGGGTGGGCGGCACTCCCTTCTAGGCCAGCCGCGGCATCCCGCAACCCTTCGCTTCGCTTCGGGTCCTCCTCTTCGTTCCGGTCCTTCGGATGCGGTCCGCCTCCGACGGCGGGCCTTTCCGGTCGCGTCTCGCCGCCCACCCCGCTTCCGGGGAAAGGCGCGGCGAGTGGTTAGCGGAGGACGAAGGAATGCGTGCAAACAACAAGCATTCCGGCAGCCGCGAGGCTGGCGCGGGCAAGGGCGGGCGCCCGGGCGCCAGCCTTTATCACGAAATCACGGACCGCATCATTGCCGAACTGGAGCGCGGCACCGTGCCATGGGTCAAGCCCTGGGGCAGGGCAAAGGCAGCCCTTGGCCTGCCCAGGAATGCAGCCACCCAGCGGCGCTATTCCGGCATCAATATCCTGATCCTGTGGGGCGCCGTCATCGAGCGCTCATACCCCAGCCAGAACTGGCTCACCTTCCGGCAGGCGCTTGCCCTTGGCGGCAATGTCAGGAAGGGCGAGCGCGGCACGACCATCGTTCACGCTGACCGCTTTATTCCCAAGGACGAAAAGGAACGCGCCAAGGCCGATGGCGACGAACCGCAGGCCGTGCCTTTTTTGAAGCGCTTTACCGTCTTCAATGTCGCGCAGTGCGATAATCTGCCCGACGATCTCCATGCCGCCGCCGAGCCGCTGCCGGCGCGCGAAATCGTCCCGCAGGCCGAGCAACTTATTCGCAGAAGCCGTGCGGATTTCCGTATCGGTGGCGATCGCGCTTTCTACATGCCCGGAAGCGACACCATCCAGGTGCCGCCGCAGCCGGCTTTCTTCCACCAGATCGACTACTACCGGACCTGCTTTCACGAGCTTGGCCACTGGACCGGCCACCCGACGCGACTCGGGCGCGATCTGACAGGCTCGTTCGGCTCCAGGACCTATGCGCGCGAGGAACTGGTTGCCGAGATCGCCGCAGCCTTCATCTGCAGCAGTCTCGGCATCGAGCCGACCGTGCGCCATTCCGATTACATCGGCTCATGGCTGACGGTGCTGTGCGAGGACAATCGCGCCATTTTCCGCGCGGCCAGCCATGCCTCGAAAGCCGCCGACTTTCTTCTTGGCTTTAACGCCGAGGCCGAAGCCGCGCAACAAGACGAGATCGCGGCATGAGCGCGCCCGATCCCGACACCCTGCAGACCGAACCGACCCCGCAAGGCGAGCAGACGCTCATTCCCGTGTCCGGCCGGTCACCACGCGCAACCGCCTTGCCCTTTTGGCCCACGCGCCGCGCAGAAGCCGCTCGATATCGGGCTGTTCGATGACGCCGCCAGAAATCAACTCGACCTGATTTGAGAGGAGTTTTCCCATGATCTTGATCACCGACGAACTGCGCGCCCAGCTGCTCGCCAATGGCGCAACCGACATCGAGACCGACCATGTCCCGGTGGTAAAACTGTTCGATCCGACCGGGCCAGCAACCTGGCTTCTCACCGAACTCGACGCCGACGGCGACACAATGTTCGGCCTTTGCGACCTCGGCTTCGGCTTCCCCTGAACTCGGCAGCGTCAGCCTTGCCGAGCTTGCAAGCGCCCAAGGGGCGGCTTGGCCTCGGCATCGAGCGCGACCTCTGGTTCAAGGCGCGCTTTCCGCTCTCCGTTTACGCCCAAGCGGCGTGCAGCGCCGGCCACATCACCGAAGCCGAGCGGCTGCTGCGACAGGCAGCAGAGGCCCTCGGCAACGCCCATCAAGCTTCCGCCGAACACGGCGGAGCAAGAGCGCCGATAAGGCGCAAAACCGTCCCCGCCGCATCGGCCTTCGGCCATCCCCGGCGGGGACAATCGCACCCCAAACGAAGGAGAAAGACCATGCAGCTTGCCCATATTCCGCTCGACTGACTGAACATTTCCGCCCTCAACTTTGCGCGACGCAAGACGCGCACCGGATATCGCCGACATCCTTCCGTCCGTCCGCGCGCGCAGCGTCCTCGTGCCGCTTCTGGTGCGGCCCAACGGCTCGCCGGAAAGCTTCGAGATCGTCGCCGGACGGCGACGCTATTTCGCCGCGAAGTCGCTCGCCGACGAGCGCGGCGAGGGCGATGCCTTGCCCTGCGCCATCATGGAAGACGGCGACGACGCCGATGCGCTCGAGGCCTCGCTGATCGAAAACTTCGTCCGCCTCGATCCCGACGAGGTGTCGCAGCGGGAGACGTTTTCGCGGCTGATCAAGGAGGGCCGCAGCGTTGCCGACATCGCCGCCACTTTCGGCATCACCGAACTTCTGGTCAAACGCATTCTGGCGCTCGGCGACCTTTTGCCGAAAATAGGGGAGGCCTATCGGCGCGAGGAAATCGACGCCACGACGGCACGCCATCCGACATGGCCTCCAAGGCGAAGCAGAAGGATTGGCTGGCGGTTTATGCCGATCCGGAGCAATACGCGCCGCGCGGCGACCAGTCGAAACAATGGCTGTTCGGCGGCCAGTCGATTTCCTCAGAGGTGGCGCTGTTTGCCGTCGAGGATCATCCGGGCCTGATCGTCTGCGACCTGTTCGCGAGAACAGCTATTTCGCCGATGCCGACCTGTTCTGGCAAAAGCAGAACGAGGCGATCGCCGCCAAGCGCGACGCCTATCTGGAAGCCGGCTGGCCCGAGGTGGCCGTGCTGGAACCGGGGCAGCATTTCCAGTCATGGGACCACAAAAAGACGCTGAGGAAGAAGGGGCGGCAAGGTCTTCATATCAGACTCGCATCGCGGCGCGGTCGAGTGCCACGAGGGCTGGCTGTCGCGCAAGGAGGCCCGCCGCGCCCGCGCGCAAGGCGAGGGCGGCGAGCACGAAGAAACCCCCGTCAAGCCGTCGCGACCGGAACTCACCGGGCCGATGCAGAACTATGTCGATCTGCATCGCTACGGTGCCGTGCGTACCGCCATGCTCGACCATCCGGGTGTCGCACTGCGCCTGATGGTGGCGCATGCCGTCACAGGTCCGGGCCTGTGGCAGGTTCGCCGCGAGCCGCAGCGCACCGCCAATGAAGCGTGGCGGCAAGCCTCGCAGCTTGCAAGGCCGAAGCCGCATTCGCCGAAAAACGGCGCGAGGTTCTTGCCCTGCTCCGCGCCGGACGAGGAGGGAGCGATAGCCGGCGGCAATGGCGACGCCTTTGCCCTCGCCACCGTCTTCGCCCGTTTGCTCGCACTTTGCGACGACGACGTCTTGTCATGGCCGAGACGCTCGAGGCCGGCAGCGCCGTGGTCGAAGCGGTCGGCAACCAATCTGAGCATCGACTGGGCGCACCGTCGATCAATGGGCCGGGGTCCAGCCGCTGTTCGTCCGCGAATAGGTGCCAAGCCGGGCGGCGGCTCTTTCGAGTGCCGCCGCCCCGCTTGCCTGCCGCTGGAATACTGGCTGATGCGAAAACGAGGCGATGACAGCCCGATCACGCTGACCGGCGAAGCCGGCTTGGCTCCGTCGAAGATCCGTTTGGCTCCATATACACCGTGCCTTCGCGCACGCCACGGCTGATGATGGAAGTCGGCTTCGGCGTGTCGCTGCCCTCGCGCCGGCGCTTCCATGGCGAGCCGGTCATTCGCTGATATCGCAAAAGTCCTGAAACACCCTTCCCAGACCAGACGCGCCTGGTTCCCCTTAGCTGGTGCCATTGCGTCGTCATGGGGTCAGCTGGCACACGACTGGATTGGATCGAGGTCATCTGACGCCGGTCCTGCCTCGACTGACCCAGATCAAGGCCATGTCCTCGTCGGCGTGGTTTGATCGACAGTCCTTCAAGGGAAAACGCATGTGCTGACCGACAGCCTGATCGTCGCTCCCAACGTCTTGACAATCCAGACCATACGGCGGGCAAATGACGATTCACCGGCCAGGAACCGACGTGAGAAACCCGCTTGAGGCGATGCGGCGGGCACTGGATCGCAGCGCAATCGATGCGCGACATGCGGCTCGACTCCAGCAACGTCTCACGAAGATAGTCAACGCGCTGGCGGCACGCTGATGGCCGGCTTTGACGACAGCTTCGACATCATTGTCGTTGGCGCCGGGCCGGTCGGACTTTCCTTCGCCGCATCGCTTGCCCACAGCGAGCTCAAACTGGCGGTTGTCGAAGGGCAGTCCCTGCAAACACTGGCAAGTGCGGCTTTCGACGGTCGCGAGATCGCGCTCACCCACGCCTCGACTGGAATCCTTCGCGAGCTCGGCGCCTGGGATGTTATCCCCGCTTCGGACAAGTCACCGCTTCAAGGCGCACGCGTCCTCAACGGATCGAGTCCTTTTGCGCTGTGTTTCGATTCCCCCGACGGATCCACGGAACCACTGGGCGTTCTGGTTCCGAATTGCCGGATCCGCGATGCCCTTTTCAAGATCATCCGCTTGCAGGGCCATGCCCGGCTGCTGTGCGGCCACTCGGTCGCGCGTGCAACAAACAGCCATCAGGGAGCAGTCGTAACGCTCTCCAATGGCAGGCAGCTGACCGCTCGGCTTCTCGTTGCCGCCGATTCGCGTTTGTCCGCCACCCGCGATCTGCTCGGCATCGGCGCCGATATCAATCGGCTTGGCAGCTCAATGCTGATTTGCCGGGTGTGGCACGAGCGCCCCCACCACCAGATCGCGATCGAATGGTTCGACCACCATCAGACGATAGCGATGTTGCCCCTCGCGCGAGGCATGTCGTCGCTGCTTTTGACTTTGCCCTCAAACGAGGCCGACGGACTGCTTGCCCTCGACGACGAGTTGTTCCTGATGGAGTTGACGAAGCGCTGTCGAGGGCGCCTCGGCAACATGAGCTTGGCAAGCAGCCGCCATATCTATCCGTTGGTCACCACCTGGGCCCACATGTTCCGGGCGCCGAGCGCCGCATTGATAGGCGACGCTGCCATTGGCATGCACCCGGTGACCGCGCATGGCTTCAACATCGGCCTCGGCGGCCAGAGGCAACTCGCCCGTGGTATCCTGGCAGCATGGCGCGACCGTCGCGACATTGCCGATCCCGACATGCTCCACAGATATGAAAGCCGACTGCGCCTGTCGGCGGCGCCGCTCTACCATGCTACGAATATTCTCGTCGGACTCTACTCAAGCGAGCACCCGGCGGCACGGCTTGCAAGACATGTGGGGCTGCGCTTCGGCCAGCATCTTCCCTTTGTCCGTCATGGCATTGCGGCCATGCTGAGGCGGTGAACCGCAGTCATCATAGCATCATCGTCAGCGTGCTGGCGTCGTAACAGGCTGGCGAGTTTGGTTCGATGTGAGAAATTTGTCGGCCGGCGCCACCCAGACGTGGTCCCAGCCACGCCCAATTCCGCCTTCGATGTGTTTACGGCGTGGATGGTTATCATCCAAACAATCAATTTTGCCAATCCTGCGGACCCTATTAGGAGCGTGACCGAAATCAAGTGCCTCGGCCCGCAGGTCTGCCCGGTGCAGGAAGCGGCCCCGCTTCTCAGATTGGTGTGCCCGGGTCCCCGACGCTAGCGACATCTGACGGCATTTGCAGCGCCGGTGATTGCTGCCTTAGCGAGGTGGGAATTTGACCCATAAAATCGATCATGAACTGCTGAATCGAGAAATGGCCGCAGACGATCCATGGCGGCTCGATGGCAACCCGTTCGAGCGGGAGCGCCACACGCAAATTCTCCGGTTGTCACTTGCGCAAGGTCCTGTCGCAAATGGGCTCGAAGTCGGGTGCGCTGCTGGCGCTTTTACGGAACGGCTAGCCCCCATTTGCCAGCGGCTCACTGTGATCGATGTCGTCGAGCCAGCGATTACGCGAGCACGTTTACGCATGAAGGAGCCGCCGCACATCAGGTGGATAATCTCCGATGTTCAACAATTTTCGAGTGATGAGCTGTTCGACCTGATCGTCGTGGCGGAAGTTCTTTACTACGTAGGAGACCTCGTTCAGATCCGCGCAGCAGTCCGCAACCTGGTAGGCCTGCTTGCGCCAGGCGGGCACCTGGTTTTCGGGTCGGCACGTGACGCCAATTGCCAACGCTGGGGGCACGCTGCTGGTGCAGAGACCACTATCGCCATGCTGAACGAATCGTTGACCGAGATCGAGTGCATCGAGTGCCGGGGCGCGTCGATCAATGAAGACTGCCTGCTGGCCCGCTTCCGAAAGCCGATTTCCGCTTTCTGATGAAACGAATTGTCGAAGTTGATTTGGAGACACTGTGCGCTTCTGTGGTGTCAAGCTGATCCTATATGTGGACGTATAAGAGCGCCCGATTGCGACAAGTTAGCCGGGTCCGGGCGATGGTCACTTCTGCTTAGGTATATCCGGCGTCTTCATGGGGCTCGATGTTCAGGGCCGCGAGCCTCGAGGGGGTTTCGCGGACTTCCACCTCAACGGCCCCCAGACGTCGGCCGAAGCCTTTCCGCTCCACACATCAGGGTCGGAAGCGACGGGGTGACCGTTCCCCCACCTCTGCCATTTTGCGTAAGGCGCATTGCAAGGATGTGCGGTGTAGTATCGCAACCTTGGCAGGGAAATCCGCTGTCGCGTTTCCCGTGCACCCTTCCGGCCTTGCGGTTCTGTCGGCATCGAGCCTCATCACACCATCGAAACGTCCGCCGTTTCATCGCGCTTGGAGGCGGGGCATTCCTGCCCCTCCCAAGACCCCGCCCAGACCAACGTGATTGCCGTTGGATCGCAGCCACAGGCGTATGCCGCCTTGGCCCCGCATCATGATTTCGCACATGAAGACGAACCAAAGGGCCTTCGAGCCCCTTGGAGCCCTGACCAAGCCTGCGCGGATTAGATGCCGCCGGCGTCTTGCCACCGGTACACGCATAAGCGGATCTCTCCCTCCCTCTCATCGAGGTCTGCGCACACCACAAGGCTTTGGCTACTTTTCGAAGATGGGATTCCCGGGGCCTGGCGAACCTGGAAATTGCCAGCCCATATGCGTGACTGTGTTCATGACGGCGCATGTCAGTTCGGTGACATGTTGCTGAACCTGTTTCAGTAGAAGAGCCAATGCTCTCGATGATCGCAACACGGCGCAAAGCCGATAGGCGCTCTGGCGCGAGCGTGCCAAGGCCCGCCAAGCCCCTTTGAAAATACCCAAAAAATCAAGAAACGGCTTTACCCAATAAATGACCGATAAATACCCAGATGGAGCGAAGTCCTTATTTTGCATGGCCCCCTATGCGGGACGGGCTCTATGACTGCCGCCACCGAACCTCAAAGGTGTTTCGGCCCAGGTGGGTGACGATCCCTAGCCGGGAAAGCGGCACTCCTCGTCGGGGGGCCGTCGGTCCCGTGTCCCGCCTTCGGCGGCGCTATGCTGACACTCCTACCGGCTGCCCTTTTAACCGATCTCGTCGTTGCAGCCAGTCCCGCGTCCCGGCCCTTCGGCCGGCGCAAGTGCTGACGCTCCTTAGGCTGCCTCTTCTGTGTGCGGCGATCTTTGATCCCTCGCACGGAATGAAAACTTAGGGGCCAGCTCCTTCGCGCATTTCAGGCCTCAGGTGCTCAAGCTGGGTGTTCCAGTCGGCCAAAACCTCAAACAATTCGTTCGAAGTAGCGCCATCCGGGTGCGCCCTCCTTCCGCTCTCCAGGTGCTTTCACCGACAGTCCGGTTGACAGGCAACACTCGAGAGCATTGACCAGACGATTCCTGTTGGCGAGTGCGACCATCGCACCATTGGCATGCCGTCTTGCCGCAACTTGTCGAGCCAGAGCTTCGCGGAACCTGTTTGCCGCCGGCGATCCAGAGCTGCGCGATCGTGCGTCAACGCTCGCCGCGTTTGCTGACGCCTATCGGGCCCATCCTCCACTTGATCGCTGCTTCGGCACGAGGCGCAGCCACGCCGCTGGCGGCCGCTCTTGAGGCAGGTTGTGTCACCAACAGCTGCCATCGGTGCGTCGCCGCTATCGGGGCCAATCGAGCACGACCAGAAGGTTCAGATCAAGGCCTTTGAAACGCATGGTTTTAGCATCCATAGCGTGGATGCTCTCGATCTAAACAATCAATTTTACCAATCTGGGCGGGTCGTTCATAGACCCCCACATGACATGCACCGCCGCTGCTCTACCGCGTGAGGTGCACAAAAGAACCCAAAAAGAGGAAGTCTTCGCATGCGCAATGACGTGCAGTGGAGGTTGTGCTGGGAAAATGAGTTGCAGCTTTCCGATCACCTCGAACTCTCTGAGTTCTTCCGGAAGACCTATGAGCCGACCGGAGCCTTCAATGGAATGCAATTCGAAGGCGGTCGAAGTTGGGCCGGTGCAAGGCCGGAGGTCCGCGCAATCGGCTATGATGTGCACGGGGTAGCCGCTCACTTGGGCCTGCTGCGCCGATACATCAAAGTTGGCGACGTTGATCTGCTGGTCGCTGAACTCGGTCTATACGGGGTGCGTCCGGATCTTGAGGGGCTGGGAATCGCCCATTCGATTAGCGTCATGTACCCAGTGCTGCAGCAGCTTAGCGTTCCATTCGCTTTCGGCACGGTTCGGCAAGCGCTCCGGAACCATGTTGGGAGGTTCTGCCGCAAAGGCTTGGCGAACATTCTGACGGGCGTTCGCGTGCGTTCAACCCTCCCGGACGTGTACCCCGATCTGCCTTCCACGACGCGAGTCGACGACGACGTACTCCTCATGGTGCTCCCAATTGGACGCTCGATGAGCGAGTGGCCGGCCGGCACTTTGATCGATCGGAACGGTCCAGAGCTATGACCTCGGATTTGTTATCCGCTCGCTTCCTCAAATTCACAGAAAAATCTGAGATCTCATGAACCTCTTTGCCCCAGCCAGTATTGTTGCAGTCTGCTCTTATGCGCTGCTGTCGACCGTCTATAAGACCGCGCAGGTGTTTTATACCCTGCCTACAAACGTACCGCCGACCTCGGGCGAACCCGCCGGCTGTGAGCCTTGGCCGAGCGTCGATGTCATTATCCCGTGCTACAACGAGGCTCCTCGCACCCTCTCGGACTGCCTGGCTTCCATTGCAAGTCAGGACTACGCCGGAAAACTGCAGGTCTATGTTGTTGATGACGGTTCTGGAAACCACGATGCCCTCGTAGGTATACACGAGGAATACGCGCGCGACCCGAGGTTCAACTTCATTGCGCTCCCAAAGAATGTCGGAAAGCGCAAGGCACAGATTGCGGCGGTTCGCCGCTCGTGCGGAGATTTGGTGCTCAATGTAGATTCGGACACGATACTCGCGCCGGACGTCGTCACGAGGCTTGCGCTAAAGATGCAAGATCAAGCGATTGGCGCCGCCATGGGCCAGTTGGCGGCTAGCAATCGCAGTGAAACTTGGCTGACGCGGTTGATTGACATGGAATACTGGCTCGCCTGCAACGAAGAGCGGGCAGCGCAGGCTCGGTTCGGTGCCGTCATGTGTTGCTGCGGTCCGTGTGCCATGTACCGGCGATCCGCGCTTGTTTCGCTCCTGGATCAATACGAGACGCAGCGCTTTCGAGGGAAGCCGAGCGACTTCGGTGAGGACCGCCACCTTACGATCCTGATGCTGAAAGCAGGCTTTCGAACAGAGTATGTCCCGGAGGCCGTCGCGGCAACAGTCGTTCCCAGCAGCATGGGTCCCTATCTGCGCCAACAGCTTCGCTGGGCCCGGAGCACGTTCCGGGACACGTTGCTGGCGCTCCAACTGCTGCGCGGCCTTAATATTTATCTCACATTGGACGTGATTGGGCAGAATCTTGGC
This sequence comes from Mesorhizobium sp. WSM4807, assembly GCF_055811615.1. Lineage (NCBI taxonomy): Bacteria > Pseudomonadati > Pseudomonadota > Alphaproteobacteria > Hyphomicrobiales > Phyllobacteriaceae > Mesorhizobium > Mesorhizobium sp. WSM4807. The sequence goes on along the minus strand of NZ_JBVVQY010000008.1, from coordinate 97,734 downwards.
CCATTATTGCTCTCTTTGTCGCTCCTGGCTGGGCTCGCGCAATTCATAACGACAGGTACTGTGCCCTGGACGGCATGCCTGACGATCGCGGTCATGACTATAGTTCGCTGCAGCGTGGCAGCGTTTCGTGCGCGCCAACTTCGATTTCTCGGATTCTCGCTCCACACACTCATCAACATCTTTCTCTTGCTCCCATTGAAAGCATACGCGCTGTGTACATTGAGCAATAGCGATTGGTTGTCGCGAAGCTCGGCCGCCACTGTGACAGACATCGGCGGCGCCCTTCCAAAGCCCGCCTTGGTGGCATCTGACGCAGCTTACAGCGAACAGCAATAGTCACGTGATCGCAGGTGGAAGAGTTTTGAGCCAGGACCAGGAAGATCAAATGTTGAGTCGGAAGTTGGACCCAGAGGATTTGCGGCGGATCGAGACTGGTTTGATCGAACGGGAGTTTCACGGGCAGACAAGCGCGAAAAGCTCCGTGCCTGACTCTCTGTCGACCGTGGCAGTCGATTTTGCCGGCGTAACCAAGTCGTATGGGAACAAGGTCGTTGTCGACGAACTGTCGTTCTCCGTTGCGTCGGGAGAGTGTTTCGGCCTCCTCGGACCAAACGGGGCGGGCAAAAGCACGATTGCGCGTATGCTCCTCGGCATGACATGCCCTGACGCGGGCGCGATCACGGTGCTCGGCGTGCCAGTGCCGGCGCGCGCTCGGCTGGCACGCAGGGGCATTGGCGTGGTCCCGCAATTCGACAATCTTGACCAGGAATTCACCGTACGCGAGAACTTGCTGGTGTTCGGACGCTACTTCGGCATGAGCACACGCGAGAGCGAAGCGGTCATCCCGTCGCTTCTCGAGTTCGCTCGCCTCGAGCGCAAGGCGGATGCGCGCGTCTCGGAACTGTCCGGCGGCATGAAGCGATGCCTGACGATGGCGCGGGCGTTGATCAACGACCCCCAGCTCATTGTGATGGACGAGCCGACCACCGGCCTCGATCCGCACGCGCGCCACCTGATCTGGGAGCGGCTGCGCGCCCTGTTGGCACGCGGCAAGACGATTATCCTGACGACGCATTTCATGGAAGAGGCTGAGCGATTATGCGATCGGCTGTGCGTGCTCGAAAGGGGTCGCAATATCGCCGAAGGCCGCCCGCAGGCGCTGATCGACGAGCATATCGGATGCCAGGTCATGGAGATTTACGGCGGCGATCCGCACGAGTTGCTTTCGCTGGTCAAGCCACATTCCCAGCGCATCGAGGTGAGCGGCGAAACCCTTTATTGCTACGCGCCCGACCCTGAGCAGGTGCGCACGCAACTGCAGGGGCGAGCAGGTCTGCGCCTTCTTTTGCGTCCAGCCAATCTCGAGGATGTTTTCTTGCGGCTGACCGGGCGCGAGATAGAGGAGTGAACGATGATTGAAGATTTTGCGGCGGCGTTGCCGGCCAATGCGTGGAACTGGGTTGCAGTGTGGCGCCGCAACTATCTGGCATGGAAGAAAGTCTCACTCGTGACGATTCTCGGTAACCTTGCCGATCCTATAATCTACCTTTTCGGACTCGGCACCGGCCTCGGCATAATGGTCGGCCGCGTCGACGGTGCGTCATATATCGCCTTTTTGGCGGCCGGCATGGTCGCGGTAAGTGCGATGACCGCCTCTACCCTCGAAACATTGTACGCGGCTTTCGCTCGCATGCACTCTCAGCGCACTTGGGAAGCAATGCTGTACACGCACGTTACCCTCGGCGACATCGTTCTGGGTGAACTGGCGTGGGCAGCCACCAAGGCCTTCTTGGCCGGTACGGCAATCACCATTGTCACCGCAACGTTGGGTTATGCAGCCTGGCCGTCCGTCCTCTATGCGCTGCCAATCATTGCTCTCACTGGGTGCGTGTTTGCGAGCCTTGCGATGGTCGTCACCGCGCTTTCGCCCAGCTACGATTACTTCGTGTTTTACCAGACGCTTGTCCTCACACCTATGCTGTTCCTGTCCGGTGCCGTTTTCCCATTGAATCAGCTGCCTGACGCCTTTCAGAAGATAGCGCGATGCATGCCGCTGTCACATTCAATCGACCTCATTCGTCCGGTTATGCTTGATCGCCCGATCGTCGGCATCGCCCTGCACATCGGGGTGCTCGGCCTGTACGCGCTGTTGCCATTCTTCCTCTCGATGGCGCTGTTGCGCCGCCGACTGATGCGCTGACGCGAAGAGAAGGAGATAAACGATGCGCTATGGACTTCGTGCTGCCAATAAAAACGACATCGCCAACAGAAATCGGCATGCCACGGAGGGTCTTCGGTGGCATCCACTCAATCTATCAACGTTATGGGCCGCCCGGCACCTCGATCACAGGATGTCATGTTGATTCCGGCCGAAGAGAATTTCTTTGAGCCCGATCATGTTTGACTGGCGTTCGTGGCGCGAACGACAACGCGGCCTGTGTTTCTGATCAGACGGCCAATTTAATATTCCTGTACGACAAATGGAGAGCGAGATGCTGTGTCTAGGATTGAACGGCGGATTGGACAAAGTCTATGAAAACAGATTTCAGATTTCAAACACATTCATGCACGATGGCGCTGCGGTGCTCGTCCGGGACGGACAGGTCATTGCGGCGGTAGAAGAGGAGCGCCTCAATCGGATCAAACATTCCAACAAGCTCCCAATTAGTGCGGCTCAATACTGTCTTTCAGCCGCTGGGGTTCAGCTCAGCGAAATCGATCGTGTGGCTTTCTACGCTACCGAAGCCTATAGCAACGCCATGCTCGAAAACATGCTAGCTTCCCAGCCGGACGCCTCCATTCCGTTGGACGCTAAACTGTTGATGCAGAGGCTGTTGGCGCAGGAGTTCGGTACCGAGCTCGACGCTTCGCGTATCTCATTTGTAAGTCATCATCAGGCGCACGCCGTGAGTGCTTTTGCAATGTCGGGCTTCGAGCAAAGTCTGATTTTCGCGATTGATGGCTCTGGTGATTTCCTGTCGGGCCTTGTGGCGGTAGGATCTGGTACTGAAATTACGCAACTTGCGACTTTCCCGGAGAACAATTCTCTCGGGCAATTTTATCTCGAGACGATCCGGTATCTCGGCTACGGCTTGTTCGATGAATACAAGGTAATGGGGCTTGCCCCCTACGGCGATCCCGTTCCCTATCGCGAGCTTTTCGAGAAATTCTATGAACTCTCTGCAAACGGCGAGTATCGCGTCCACCTGGACCGCATCGGTCCGACTTTGCTCCGCAGCATTCAGGTTCGGCAAAAGGGAATGCCATTCACCCAGCAGCATATGGATGTGAGTGCGTCGCTACAGGAAGCGCTCGAACGCATCGTGTTTCACATTCTTCGCCATTATCGTGAGGCCACCGGGATGACGCGGTTGTGCCTGGCCGGCGGAGTTGCGCACAATTGCTCCATGAACGGCAAGCTGCTCTATTCAGGACTTTTCGAAGACATCTTCGTGCAGCCCGCATCGCATGACGCTGGATGCGCATTAGGCGCCGCGCTAATCGTGTCTAATGAGTTGGGCCGCCCAGCGCCGCGTAGGCGATTGCAGGAGGTCTATTGGGGGCCGGAACTCGCGAGCGATCACGCTGTCGAAGAGGAACTAAAGGCATGGGCGGGGCACCTGGAGTTTGAACGCACTGAGGAGGTGGCGGATAGGGCAGCCGAGTGGATGGTCGGTGGCGCCGTGATCGGCTGGGTGCAAGGTCGTTCGGAGTTCGGGCCGCGAGCGCTCGGAAATCGCAGCATTCTTGCCGACCCCAGGCCCGCTTCAAACAAGGACCGGATCAACGCTATGGTCAAGAAGCGGGAAGGATATCGCCCGTTCGCCCCATCAGTTTTGGAGGAGGATGCGCGCGAATTTTTCGACCTCCCGGGCAGTGCGTGCGAATTTCCCTTCATGAATTTCGTAGTTCGTGTGCGCGATTCCAAGCGTGATTTGCTCGGCGCCATCACGCATGTCGACGGTACGGCTCGGCTGCAAACAGTATCGCGCAAGGCCAGTCCGGCCTACTGGGACGTCATCAATGCCTTCAAGCAGCGGACAGGCATCCCAATTCTGCTCAATACGTCCTTTAACAACAATGCCGAGCCGATCGTGGATTCAGTTGCAGACTCGATTGCCACGTTCCTGACGACAGAGCTGGATGGACTTGTGGTCGGGCCGTACCTCGTCAAAAAACGGGCCGCAACGCTGCAGGATTGGACTGCGCTCGCTGTTTCATTGCCGCCCTATGTATCCCTGCATAAAGTCCGCGCATACACGGCGCAGGATCGCCACGAGACCGTCTGCGAAATCCGAACGGATCACCGTGACTGTGCGCGTATTTCACATGACCTGTTCGATCTGCTGACGCGGATCGAAGGCGAAGCCGTGCTCGCGGATCTCCTCGACACAATTACGCTGGATCAGGGCCAGCGCGAGGCTCTCACAGGAGAACTGCGAGGATTGTGGGAGCAGCGCCACGTTCGGATGCATCCCTCGCAAGCTGCTCGCGTCCACCAAAACTGATGCCAAAGTCTGGACGACCGATAACAGCTGCCCAAACACCGGTCTGCACCTTCATATGATGGTCTCCAATCCAATTGACCGAGGCAAGGGTCCTGATGATTGCGTCTGCCGCGAGCATGCATGTTCGCTCCAGCTAACGCTTATTGCAGACGCGGATCAGCAATGGATTTGCTTACCGGTGGCTCAAGACAGCACGAGTTCGTCGTTTCTCGACGGCGTACCGGGTCGGTGACCGCCCCTGCGACATCAGCTTGGTGTTGCGCATAGCGGATGGGACGAGCGTTGGTGGATAGATTGGCGTGGGTTGACCCCGGTGGCGAGCGGGCTGGGCCGCTTGCGGGAAAGGCGGCGGCCCTTCGGCGCGCCAAGCCGGCATGTTCGTCGTTGAGCTGCTTTTGGCAAAATGCGTCGGTGGGGCGACGATCTTGTCTTTATGCGGCTTGATGCTTCGGCCTCCAATCATCCGGCCCTGTTGTTGGCATCCTTGATTTACGGCAATACGACGCCGGTGCAGATTTCGACGACGCCATCTTCAGGAAACCGAGGGTCTGTTGGTCAAGGTCACGCAGGGGTTAGCGTTGGCGATGCCCGACATCTGCTCTCGGGCAATCGCCTGATCGGAATGGGCCGCTAATCCCCCAAAACGGGGCGGCCCGGGTCACTTGTCTGACTATGGCGAACGGCTGCGTGGGAATCCGCGGTGGCGGGATCACCTGCCGAACACGCTGAAGGTAGATTTCCGGTATGGCGTCCTGGCGGCCTCAGATTCCCCAGCCTCGGTTTGGAAGCGCACGATGAACGCGGCGATGGCGCAGCGGCCGGCACGGCTCGCCTATGACGATCCGTGCGGTTCGCGCCCGGCTGCGCCAGGCACTTCAGGGCTATCTCTGGCGCGCCCGTACGGTTCGCTTCGAACCCGAGCAGATCGTCATCGTCAATGGTTCGCAGCAGGGGCTCGATCTCTGCGCGCGCCTGCTGCTCGACCCAGGGGACAGCTTCGTCATCGAGGACCCCTGCTACAGGATGGCGCGCCAGGTCTTTGCCGGCACAGGTGCTACGCCCGTTCCCGTCGAGGTTGACGAGGACGGCATGCAGACGGAGCAACTGGCGGGGGTCGCGGCCCGGCTGGCCTATGCGACGCCCTCGCATCAGTTTCCGCTCGGCGGCGTCATGCCGATGGCGCGGCGGCATCAGCTTCTGGAATGGGCGCGGGAGCAGGGCGCCTATGTCATCGAGGACGACTACGACAGCGAATATCGCTACGATATCAGCCCCGTTCCCCCGCTGCACAGCCTCGAGGATCATGGGGCGTCATCTACCTCGGCACCATCTCCAAGACGCTTTCGCCGATGCTGCGCATCGGCTATCTCGTCGTCCCGGCGGAATTGCAGCAGGTTTTCGAAACCGCCAAGCAGTTTGCCGACCAGCATTCTCCGGTGGCGGAGCAGGCGTCATTGGCCTCTCTGTTCGAGAGCGGCGGCTATGAAAGGCATGTGCGCCGCGTGCGCCGCCTAACGGCGAGCGCCGGGAGGTATTTCCAACCTGAAGCGGATTTTCCGAGATCGGATCGCCGTCCAAGGGGCCGACGCTGGACTGCTCGTCGTCATATGGTTCAACGACCTGCCGCGATCGCGTGAAACAGCGTTGGTCGAAGCCGCCCGACATGCCGGTCTGGGGCTGCACCCGATTTCGCCGCTTTATCATCGGCAGCCGGGAGCAGGCGAAGCCGACCGCGCCGGGCTTGTCATGGGCTATTCCGCCTTGAGCATCCGGCAGATCGAAAAAGGCGTCGAGATGCTGCGCGACGTCGTCCTCAACTCTGAGACGTCGACGGTTCCGCACGCGGGGTTAGAACATTCGCGACCGCTCATCGTAAACAGGTCATGGTTGAAAGCAGTTGGGCGACGGCCGCGCTCATGGCCGGCTGAATTAGCTGATCCGGCTTGCCGCCACCGTGCCGTTGCGCTCGGTCAGCAGTGCGTGGAGCCGACGAGGAGCTTCACATCAAGGGCCATTGTCTCATCTATCCGCAACATGGATGCTTGTCATCGAAACATTCGATTTTGACTATCGGACAGGACATTGCATAGGAAGAATTCAAGGATGCAGGCTAGGGAGATTGTCGATGTATGCGGTTGGCTCCGAGGAGCATTTTTCTGGTGTGTGCATTCTGGTCTGCGCCGAACATTGAGCGAGCCGATCCCCTTTTCGACCAGGTACGTCGGTGATCGCGCAAGCTGCATCGCGTCGGCTCTTTCGCCACAAGCCCCCAACTAGCGTAGGTGTCTACCCCAAGGATCAACAAGTCGAGGTTTCCCATGCGCTCCCAAGGACGGTGGAGGTTGTGCCGGGAGAACCAGTTGCAAGTAGCCGATCACATCGGACTCTCCGAGTTCTTCCGAAAACCCTATCGGGGGGACTGACCCTGCAATGAAAAGCCATGCGCTGGTAATTTGAGACGTTCTGCAGAGACGGCCCGGCCACGATGTTTCGATGTTCGCGTGCGGTCCCACTCAGAAGTGCTGGATCTCGACATGCCGCCTCGCGTGGAGGACGTGCTCCTCGTGATTATGCCGATTGCGCGGCCGATGAGCGAATGGCCGACCGATGCAACAATTGACCGGAAGGATCCGGAGCTATGAAACATCTTGATGACGGATGGGAGGTGCAGAGTGAATGCGCTGATGGAACCGGCCGTCGGAGCGTTTATCTGACGTTTGACGACGGTCCCGATCCATTCTTCACACCACAGATACTCGATGTGCTGGCGCAAAATAGGGTGCCAGCGACTTTCTTCGTGATTGGTGCCTACGCCGCAGAGCACCCGGACCTCATCCAGCGAATGATCGCAGAAGGGCATGAGGTGGGCAACCACACGATGTCTCATCCGGATCTGTCCAAATGCGGCTTGGGCGACGTCCAACGTGAGGTATTTGAGGCGAACCGTGCCATCATGGTAGCATGCCCCCAGGCCTCGATCCGCTACATTCGCGCGCCATACGGTGCCTGGAGCGAAGAAGTGTTCACTGCGTCAGAGATCGCCGGGCTGGCGGCCCTTCATTGGTCGATAGACCCAAAAGATTGGTCGCGGCCCGGCACCGAAGCGATCGTCGATGCTGTGCTCGCCTCGGTCCGGCCCGGCGCAATCGTGCTCTTGCACGACGGTTGTCCTCCCGACGAGTCGAGACGGAGCACTCAAGCCGGTCTGCGCAACCAGACCGTTATGGCGCTATCCAATCTGATTCCGGCATTAGATGCCTGCGGATATGAAATTCGCCCGCTTCCAGAACATCACTGAAATGCGAGATCCTATGGACCTGCTTTCCCAGCCAGTGCCTTGGGTCTCGCTTATGAAGGCTTACAGGCTTCGCCGACATCGGACGAACTGTAGGCTCCGACCCGTTGACTAAGCGTAGACGTTTGTTGTCACCTGCTACAATGAGACCCGCGCAGCCTCTCGGCATTGCCTGGCGTCGCCGGAACCTCTTCGACGATTCTTTCAATATGGTCTCCGGGATCGCGGGCTGCGTCCACAAGGTTTGGCAAACTAGTCGCCATTGCCGGGATATGCCCGACCCCTCGGCTGCGAAGGACCAGGGGTTCTCCGACTCGCACACCCCGCTGTGGATCTGCTCCTCGATCGTCACGATGGTCGGGTGCGATGCCATCTTTCACAAACTGGACCACGTCGATAGCTTCTGACTGGCTGTTTCCTGCAGGCCAGAGTGCCGGTATCTGACTGGTGACGCAAGGAGCTTCGCCATGTACATCCCTCCCGCTTTCCGCGACGACGACAAGGAGTCCCTGCGCGCGACCATCCGCGCGGCGGTGCTGGCGAACTTCGTTACAGTCACGGCGGAAGGGCCGCTCGCAACGCCACTGCCCCTCTTCCTTGACGAGAGCGAGGGCGAGCACGGCGTGATCTACGGGCACCTAGCGAAGGCCAATCCCCAGTGCCATGTTCCGCCGCTGGGCGACGGCTTGGCCATCTTCATGGGGCCGGACGCTTATGTGACGCCGGCATGGTATGCGACCAAGCGGGAAACCGGGAAGGTCGTCCCGACCTGGAATTACATCGCCGTCCACGCCTATGGTCCGGTCGAGTTCTTCGAGCATGCGGGAAGACTGCTGGACGTCGTGAATCGTCTGACCGACCACCACGAGGGCGAGCGCGCCTCGCCTTGGGCGGTGTCGGACGCACCGCCGGATTTTGTACAGGCGCAACTCCGCGGAATCGTCGGCCTGCGCATGCCGATCACGAGGCTGGAGGGCAAGCGCAAACTGAGTCAGAACCGGAACGCGGCCGACCGCGATGGCGTGGCCGCGGGCCTTGCGGCGAGCGAGCGGGCATCTGATCGCGAGCTCGCCGCTCTCATCCCAAAATAATCATGAACTTTGTCGGAATCGACCCATGATGCCAGAACTGGCCCCATTCGCCCTGTACCTCGCCGCGGCCTCCGTGCTCGCCATCACGCCCGGTCCGGGCATCTTCTATGTTGCCGCGCGCACGCTCGCCGGCGGTCGTCCGGAGGGTATCGCTTCCAGCTTCGGCACGGGGTTGGGGGGCATGATCCACGTCCTCGCAGCAAGCCTAGGTGTTTCCGCGATCGTGCTCGAGAGCTCGGAACTGTTCTCCGCATTGAAGCTGTTCGGCGCGGTCTACCTCGTCTGGCTAGGCTTTCGCACCTTTCAAGCCGCGCGCCGAGCGACTGGCGATGATGGCGCCCCGGTGCGTTCAGTCGGACCCCGGCGGGCGTTTCGTGAAGGGGTGCTGGTCGAGGCTCTCAACCCGAAGACGGCAGCCTTTTTTCTAGCCTTCCTTCCGCAGTTCGTGAACCCGAGCGCAGGGCACGTAGCTCTGCAATTCGTGGTGCTTGGCTCCGTGTCGATTGCGCTCAACACGCTCGCCGACATCGTGGTTGCCTTCGTGGCCAGCGGCATTCAAGACGGCGCGACAGCGCGTCCCAGGTTGATCCGCCGCCTGAGGGAGGCGTCGGGCGGCGCGATGATTGCACTGGGCGTCGGCCTCGCTCTGGCGAAGCACCCTGCTGCCTGAATTTTGCATCCGATCTGGTTGGGCATCTCTCCGGGTCGGCGGGTTAGCTTGAAGCAGATGGATGGCTGCGAGCCAGCTTCGGTCATTACACCGATTCAGGCGATGTCTCAGCAGGCGCGGACGTCCGGTCTGCCGCCGCTGAAGCAGGCGTTGGGATTTTTCCATCAATGCCTTGCAGCGCTTCAACGAGTGACTCCCGCCCGCAGGGCCGAGGCGAGCAAGCTCGCCGATTATGCGGCGGCCTGCGGAGCCAAGACGCTCATGCCGGTGCCTGTCAACGACGGCTCGTGGCCCGCCAATGGCGAGCGCCGGGGCGATCTCCGCTTTGCCTTGAAGGCGCTCAAGCCGATCCTCCAGTCGCGCGGCCTGATCGGTCTCATCGAGCCGCTGGGCTTCCAGACCTGCTCGCTTCGATCGAAGAACGAAGCGGCTAAGGCCATTGCCGCCATTGATGGCCAGTCCGTCTTCCGCCTCGTGCACGACACGTTTCATCACACGCTCGCCGGGGAGCCGTTCTTCTCCTGCGAACTGACCGGTCTGGTGCACATTTCAAGCGTGAACGATCCGATCCACTGGATCTACCCGGATCGCGTCCTAGTAGGTTCCGACAATGGCAGCCAGATCCGGGCGCTGCTTGATGGCGGTTATGCGGGCCCCTTCTCATTCGCACCGTTTGTCGACGCAGCCCACCCGCTGGACGACCTCGCAGGCGCTCTTTCCGCGACTATCATCTCGTTCGACACGCCTGTTGACACGAGTGCCGGTGTGAGACGCGGTAGTCAATCAGGGCTTGCGACCCTTTTTGGCGTCCCGCGGAGAACTCATTCTCGACGCCTCCTGTAACAATATCTCTCGCATCCAGACGCTTGCCGCATCACTGTTGTGAAGGGCGGGCCATTGGAGGGCCTCGGTAAATGCGGGAAGCGGCAGCGGAAGTTCGATGATCCGCAGCGGGAAGGTTTTCTTGAAATGCTCAACCAGCCGGAAGGGCATGGTCGATATACGAGCTGTGCCTGAGACCATCGGCGGGATCATGCTGAAGGCCTGCACGATAACCTCGACACGTCTCTTCAGGCCATGCTCAAGAAAAAAACGCTCCTCGACGGAGGGCTTCCGCCCGAACTTGGCCGCAACGTGCCTCATCGACATGTATCTCTCGAATGTAAGCTGCTGCGGCAGCTGCTTGTTCGTGGGGCAGCCTACGCACACGAGCGTGTCGTCGAACAGCGCCGCTCTTGGATGCGCGCTCGACATGAACAATTCTGGACAAATCAGAAAATCGACGTCACCGCGCCGGAGAAGCTCATCGGGGTCGTCGTCGAGCGGCAGCAATTCGAAGCTGACGGCGGGTGCTTCGCGTGCAACACGCTCCACGACCTTTTCAAAAAACACGAGTGTGGCGAAATCGGAAATCATGATCCGGAAGCGGCGATCGGATTGAGCCGGTTTAAACGGATCCCAAGAAATAATCGAGCACTGTATGTGCAAGAGTGCGCCGCGAACAGCGGGGGCGAGTGTTTCCGCACGCGAGGTTAGAACACGTTCGCGGCCGCTCATCGTAAACAGTTCATCGTTGAAATAATCGCGCAGCCGGGCGACGGCCGCGCTCATGGCCGGCTGACTTAGGTTGATGCTGCTTGCCGCCGCCGTGAGGTTGCGCTGGGTCAGCAGTGCGTCGAGCACGACGAGAAGGTTCAGATCAAGGCCTTTGAAGCGCATCGCTTTCACTTATCCATAGCGTGAATGCTCGCGATCTAAACAATCGATTTTACCAAACTTCCAGGGCGCTGCATAGATGACCGGACCTGACATGCACCCGATCACGCCACGGCTTCTGTAGCGTGTGCTGGGAAATGACTTGCAAGTAGCCGATCATGTCGAGCTCTCCGCTTTCTTCCGAAAGGCCTATGGGCCGACAGGGGCTTTCAGGCGGTCGTAGCTGGGCCGGTGCAAGGCCGGAGGTTCGCGCAATCGGCTCTATGTGCACGGCGTAGCGGCTCACTTGGACCTGCTGCGCCGTTCACTACGGTTGGCGAGGTTGATTTCTTGGTAGGCGAACTCGGATTGTACAGGGTGCATCCGGATCTTGAGAGACTCGGAATGAGCCATTCTATCCACGTCATGCGTCCGGTGCAGCAGCAGATTGGCATTCCATTCGCTTTTGGCACGGTTCGGCACGCGCTGCGGAATCATCTTGAGAGGTTCTGCAGAGACGTCCTGGCGACCATAGTGCCGGGCCATCGCGTCGCCACACATGATCGCGACCGCCACTGCGCTCCAGGTTTGCGATCAGGCACTGGGATTTCGTCCGCTCGGTTGCAGCCAGTCGGCCCTCGATACCACGCCGCGATCCGCGTAAAATTCGATCCTTTTCACCGAAACTGGCGTGCTCGCCGTGCCCAGAAACGGCCGGTAGCAACCGCAACAGATGGGCTGGAGTCTGATGCTTGATCAAATAACAGTCGGAGCGAAGGGACGCGGCTCGCGCCCAGCAGAGACAAACGACCGAGACCTAAGCCTTGACTTCGCCAAAGGTATACTAATTACTTTAGTGATAATTGGGCACCTATTACAATATGTAATTTATCGAGGCACTGAAGATTTTTGGATGTCTCCGTATTATAAGACGATCTACATGTTTCATATGCCTCTCTTTATGGCGATAAGTGGATATGTTTCTTCTGGGGCAATTTTGCGAAAAACGTTCATTCAAGGGGTCCGTAATCGAGCAGTGCAGTTACTACTGCCAATGTTTCTTTGGTGTGCGTTTATTTTCGCACTAAAGTCCGCCATGATTTATCCAACGAAGAGTTTAACTGGTGTATTGCTGGACATATCGAAGGAGGTCATTGGAACATACTGGTTCATATGGGCGGCGTTTATTTCGTTCGTTCTAGTTAGATTTTTTGCAACTTTCAATCGACTATCGATGTGGATCGTAAGCGCATCCGCAATTGGGGTCGCATTGGCGCCCATCACATTGTCAATAACCCCGTCGTTAAGATACACTTACCCATTTTATTGTTTGGGGTTCTTGTTTGCCCAGCCGATCGGATGGCAGAAAAATATCGTCTGGCGCCACAAATCGCTTTTCTTGGTCTTATTTTCGATAACAGCTTTCTTATGCTTCCTTGGGTGGGGCAAGGAGACTTACGTCTACAACAATCTTGTTTTAATTCATGATGAACAGTCAGCTAAACAAGTGTTTATGATGTTCGCTGGCTCTGCAACAGCTTCTGCAGTAGCGATGCAGCTTATGTTCCAGTGCTGGAGAATTGTCCATTCAACTAGAGTAGCTCAGTATGTCGCGGTGGAGCTTGGTCAGAGCACGCTGCTGCTGTACCTGGTCCAGGGTGCCGTGTTTCGCCTCATGGATGTGATACAGTTTGGAGAACTCTGGAATCTCACGACCAGAATCGCGTTCGCAAGTGTGGTTGGAGTGGCGATTGTCGTCACGGCGATGGCAATTCGCAAGATTGCGCGCGACCTTGGATATGTGTCGCAGATCCTTGTCGGAGCGCCGCCACGCCCAAGTCTGCTCAAATCTCAACCTGCAATAAATTAGCCACCCACAATGGTCGCGATGACAAGCAACCACGTTACGGACAGATGAGGCATGCGTTTCAAAGGCCTTGATCTGAACCTTCTCGTTGTGCTCGACGCACTGCTGACCGAGCGCAACCTCACGGCGGCGGCAAGCAGCATCAACCTAAGTCAGCCGGCCATGAGCGCGGCCGTCGGCCGGCTGCGCGATTATTTCAACGATGAACTGTTTACGATGAGCGGCCGCGAACGTGTTCTAACCTCGCGTGCGGAAACACTCGCCCCCGCTGTTCGCGGCGCACTCTTGCACATACAGTGCTCGATTATTTCTTGGGATCCGTTTAAACCGGCTCAATCCGATCGCCGCTTCCGGATCATGATTTCCGATTTCGCCACACTCGTGTTTTTTGAAAAGGTCGTGGAGCGTGTTGCACGCGAAGCACCCGCCGTCAGCTTCGAATTGCTGCCGCTCGACGACGATCTCGATGAGCTTCTCCGGCGCGGTGACGTCGATTTTCTGATTCTTCCGGAATTGTTCATGTCGAGCGCGCATCCAAGAGCGGCGCTGTTCGACGAGACATTCGTGTGCGTAGGCTGCCCCACGAACAAGCAGCTGCCACAGCAGCTTACATTCGAGAGGTACGTGTCGATGAAGCACATTGCGTTCAGGGTCGGCCGTGCGCAGATGCCATCCATCGAGGAACGGTTTTTGCTTGAACATGGTCTCAAGAGACGTGTCGAGATTATCGTGCAGGCCTTTAGCATGATCCCGCCGATGGTCTCAGGCACAGATCGTATAGCGACCATGCCCTTCCGGCTGGTTCAGCATTTCAAAAAGACTTTCCCTCTGCGGATCGTCGAACTTCCCCTGCCACTACCCACGTTCACTGAGGCCGTCCAATGGCCCACCCTTCACAACAGTGATCCGGCAAGCACCTGGATGCGGCAGATAATGTTGCAGGAGGCATCCCGCATGTGAAGCCGCGGGCGCTCCTGGCGAACGGCACGCAAAAAATTGGGTCTGACTCCAATTCGATGATTTTTGCATGACAGTGTGGTGCTGATTTTCCGACGCTGGTAGCCGGCAACACCAAAAACATGAAGTGGAAGAAGTACTTTTACCGCAGGCTTTGCGAGTCTGAAGGTCTACCCCTATGCACCGCGCCCAATTGCCGGGAATGCAATCAAGTCAAAAGCTGCTTCGCCCCGGAGGCATGGAAAGCCGCCTCACACGGATCAAGCACGGGTTCGCCCTTGTATTAATAGCCGTACGAGGCGAGCGGTCGACGGCGAGGCGGTCCGCTTCGGTCCGGCACTCTTAGGTTCTCTCGTCGGCACCATCATTCGCCGCCGCTGGTCGAAATCGACCGGACAACAACGTGCGATCGCGCAGAGACGACGGCTGCAACCGCCAAAAAATCGTGAGCAGGATCGCACCGCGCGGCTGATGCGATTGCATCTTTCCCCGTGCTGCACTGGCCTGTGTCAGGCGGTCTAGGGTTCGCGCTTCGGTCCGAGCAAACACTGTCAGGGCAGCGAGGAACGAGGCAACGGCGCTGTAGGCAAAGGCACTGGCAACGCCGGCATCGTCCACCAGCAGTCCGCCGAAAATCGCGCCGGCGGCGATGGCCACTTGGAACGTTGCGGCCATCAGCCCACCGGCGTTTTCGGCCTGCTCGGGAGGGGCGCGCAGCACCATGCATTCTGCAGTCCCACCGGCACCGCGCCGAAGGCAAAGGCCCATACGTACCGCAATCGCCGAGGCCCAGGCCGATGCTCCCAACATCAGCAGCGAGACAGCGGCCATCGCTATGAGCAGGGGGGCGGCAGGGCCGCGACTGCCTGGAGGCTGTGCTCGGCCAAGAATCCGCCGGCCAAATTGCCGAAGAAGCCGCCGATGCCAAAGGCGAGCAACACGAGCGAGATCGTCTCGATATTGAGCGCGGGAACATTCTCGAGGAAGGCGCGGATACAGATGAAGCCGGCGAAGTGCCCGGAAGCGACCAGCAGGACGACCAAAATCGCGACTTTGATTATCGGATTCTTGGCCACATCCAGCAGACTGCGGAAGCTGGCTGCTCCAATCGGAGGCAGCCTCGGAGAAGTCATGAGTTGCACTACCAGTGTAACGCGCCGAAGACTGCAGCGATCATGGAGGCGCTTCGCCACCCCCCAGACGTCGCCGACATAGGCGCCGATTGAACCGCACAAACGGTAGCGACGGTACGCCGGTGCGGATGATCGACATGGCGCGCCGCAGGAGGTGACCTGGAACGAGCCGCATCGCCAACGCTGCCGACATCGACCAGAAGCCTCCGAGCGCTATTCCGAGCACGACGCGGGCGGTCAGAAGAACCGGCAGCGACCCCGCGACGGCACCAATCGTGCGCTGGCAATTGTGCTCTTCGGCATAGGGTTGCTGCAACCGATCTCGCACGTATGGGTCCTGCAAGGAGCATGCTCGAGGATGTGGACCTCTACTCCGACTTGCTGACACTGACGGAGGGTGTCGGGTCAACGTGGTCGGCCACATGCCCGACGCCATGGCGGAGTGGTTCGGTGCTGAGCAAAGTCGCGGACGGCAAGGCGGACGCTTCCAGGGATTAACGCGGCAGGCGCAGGCAATGCGGGATTCCGTTGGCAGAAGGAGCTCAAACAGCTAATTCGCTCAAGCTTGTCACCACCGCAGCAGACGAATGGCGTGCCGGTCGGCAGGGCGGTGCAGGCCCTGGTGTTCGAACCCTCCATTCACATCGCTAAGCAAAAGCATTCGCGTGCTTGCCAGCTCAACAGCACAGTCTCGGCGCTTTATCGGCCATGACGATCAGATTCGTTCGTCAGATCAGGGCACTTTCAAAAGCCGTAACCGCACGCACCCGCAGTATCCGGCTCCCTCAGCGATGCTGCCGGCCATTGCAGCGCTAGAGCGCGGTAACTCAAGTTCGTTACAGCCCGCCGCTCAGCCCTCGAATTGACTTGCACCTGTCTTGGTCAACAGCAACCCATCGCTCCAAACGTGGTCTACGCATCCCCACTCACAGGCGGCAGCCGCATCCGGAAAAAAACCACGTCCATTGAGATTTGCACTCGTGTTGCAGAGCAGCGAAATGCCCGTGAGTTTCTCATATTCTATCAGAAGTTCTGCAATTGGGTGTTCAGAAGTTCTCGAAACTGTCTGAAGGCGCGCAGTCCCGTCGAGATGGACGACCGCCGGGATTTTTTCTTTCCACTCCGAACGGGTTCGGTGATCGAACAGCATGTAAGGATCCGGCGTGCCGGGATCGAACATCTCAGGTGCACGATCCTCCAAGCATATTGGCGCTACCGGTCGGAAATGCTCTCGAACTTTGATTTTGTTGAGATGGTCCTTCATTTCCGGCGAAGTTGCGGCCGCCAGGATGCTTCTGCCTCCCAAAGCACGTGGACCAAGCTCTGCGCGACCTGCAAGGAACACCACAGGCTTGTTGTCGGCGAGCACGCCGGCAAGTTCTTTCAGGCTGCAAGCAGCAGATTGCCAACCAGGCGGAACCTTGCCATGGCTCACATTTGGCCCGCTGTAGACTGACCAGTCGAGATGCACGAAACCTTTGTCGGCGGCCAGCGCACAGCAAGCGGCACCGATCGCCGATCCGCTGTCGTTTGGAAACGGAGGCACCCAGACTGCGTCGAACAAACCGCTCGCCCGAAGGGCGCTGTTCCATTTGATGTTCAGCCCGCATCCGCCGGCGATGCACAGGTTTCGGGTTTTGGGGACTGAGTACCCACGCAGCGCCCTTGTCATTCCCCGGACGAGAAGACGCTCCACGAAGGCATGGAACGAAGCAAGTATGTCCTCGGGCGTTTCGGGGATTAGCCGCGACGCGCTTGCATCGAAGAAGTCGTGCACAGCCGTGAGTAACGCGTCTTTGCTGTGGCTGTTGTTCCCGTAGCCAAAAGCAAGGTCCGTATCCCAGGCAAAATGGTCGTCGTAAAGCTCCTGAAACACATTCACGATGTGTTCATGGACCACTCCGAGCGCAATATAGGCCATCAACTTGCCGGCGATACCGAGATTCCAGCCAGTCCGCAGTTCTCGCCTGTAAGGACCGAAATGTTGGCCCACGGCCGCATAGGCATGGCCTATCATCGGAAACAGGCACCCAACAAATCGGACTCCACTTGGCTCGACGTAGTAAAGCCGCGGAAAGATGCAGCCGTCCCATACCAGACAAAATGCCGGTTCCTCAGCTTTGGCGAATGAGCTGGTGCAGTATGCGGAAGCCACGTGCCCAACAACATGCGGGTAGCTTTCATAAGAACATACCCCACTGTCGAGCATGAGACCGGAACCTTGATAGGCTGTCAGGGGATCTTCGGCGTCCCGCTCCACATATGGCGCGCCGTTGAGAGTGATAGGGGAGCCGTTACTCAGAACCTGGAATTCTGACTGGATTTCACCGTCCCATCCGTCAATAACGAACCGGTCGATATCGCGCGGAGCAAGCCCGTTTTCCGTCAAAACGGCGACGACCGTCTCAAGCCGCTCGATATGTTGGTATCGTAGGTTATTGTCGAGCTTCTCCATCTCGATGCAAAAGAGTAATCTGCCGTCTTCCACGACAGCAATTCCCCCGTCGTGCGTCAGCTTGATACCGCAAATGCGCATAGCAGATCCTTGTCGAGGTGACCGTAGAGCAACCGCAGAAAACGGCTGGAAAACATAGCCGTGGGTTTTGTCGCGCTATGCAGGATCATGAGGAACCGGTAAATTAGATTGTTTGGATGTGAGGCATCCGCGCGGTGAATGATCAGGTCTGCCGCGTGATCTAGAACAAAATGGCTGACACGCAAAAATCACCAGAATTGCGAGGCAGCGCTGTGCGGCACTGTAGAAGGCCTGGCCACCGCAAGCGCTGGGCAAGGATGTGCACGGTCACACATCACCCGCGCCACGGGAGGTGCCGCGCTCCCTCGGCACCGAGCGCGCGTGCTGAGCACGAAGGTTGTCGCGCTAGAAGAGAGCCTTCCCTGATCAAGCTACTCTTTAGGTCATCGACAAGATTTTCGATGGCGAGGGCAGCGCCCAAAGGGCCTATTCGGCTTTTTGAATCCCGCCGTCATGTTGGAGGAACAACCTCCGACAACCGATGGATCCCGCCTGCAGATCGGCAGCGGAACAGAGCGGCTAAGCGCGTGTGAGGCTAGCGCGGGGTCGGTCAAAAGGGCATTGTCTCGGCTCACAGATGCAGTGTCGGCTCGGCAAAGAAGACGACCCTGGGTCCTATTGACGGATGATCGCCTTGGGGGGCGGAGAGATGACCGGCTTGCACAGATTTGAGAGGGCGGTCGTTGTTCAGGTTGGCCGCCACAGTTCTGAGCGTATCGTATTCGATGTCAACCAGGCGGCCGCTATCCTGATCCGTGCCCTTCATCATCGGACCGAGAAACGGAGGGTAGCGATGGACGCTTGTCTGCAGGTATTGCGTGGTGAGGCCCATCCACCTGCTGCTCGAAGGGCTTTTGTGGCAGCCGCGCTTGAAGCAAAGATCCTGCGCAGCGATTGAATGCTGTCATCAAGGCTTTGATGCTTCGAGTGGAAGTCGTCTGGCCTGCACACTCTTCCGGAGAAATGTAGGCGTTGGCGGCCTCGGAAAGCCTACCTCCCTCGCCGATAAGACGTTCTGCCAATCGAACACGTTGACGAGGACGTGATTGGCGTCGTGATCAGCACGCCGCGCATTGTTCCCGATCAGATTATGGAGAACATCTCGGCTAGTCATCGAAAGGGTCGGTGCGTACATTTTTCCCTCGGCAATATGAAGTTGCGCGGCTTACGATCCAACACCTGATCCGAGGCGGTCCAGGACGCCGGCGAGCTGGCCCTTCGCGGCAGCGGAAAGCGGCTTGATTGGCCGTGGGGGCTCGGCGGAACAGATTTCGAGGAGCTCGGCGATTGCGTAGACGACGCGAAGGCTCGAGAACGTCTTAAAAAGCTCCCAAACCGGGGCCAGGGTGGCGTCGATCCGGTGTGCTTCTGCGTGGTCGCCGTGCTGAGCGGCTCTGACCATCCTCAGGCAGGGATCGGGCAAGATGCCACCGAGGACGCTGTACCATGTATCGGCGCCGGCGATCAGGGCCTCGGTGGCATTCCAGTCGCCGCTGTAGCCGATCGAGAATCCTTTCAGCACAATTTTTTTCTGGTGCGCAAGTTGGCCTTTGATAGCATCGCCCCTGTCGACTGAGTTCTTGATAGCGAGGATCTCAGGCAGCTGTCCCAGACGCTCGATGAGCGCTGGCGTGAAGCGAAAATGCGTGTTTGCAGGATTGTCGTAGATCACGATCGGCAGGCCGCTTTCGCGCGCCACTGTCGAAAAATGCTCGAAAACTTCGTCGTCAGTGAGCGGGGTGTAGGAAACAGCCGCGAGCAACCCCGCGGCTGCGCCAAGGGCCTTCGCATCACTTGCATAGTGTATCGCTTCATCGGTGCGCAAAGCGCCCACGCCCACCACGAGCGGGACTCGTCCACGCGTCTCGTCCAGCGCCTCGCAAATCGCCCGGCGGCGTGCCGCGCGCGACAGATACATGTAGGTGCCGGTGCTACCGAGCAGGCCGATGGAATCCACCTTTGCTGCGCAAAGCCGCGCTATCAGCTTTCGAAGCGCCAGGACATCGACGCCGCCGTCACTGTCGCTTGGCGTTATTGGGAAGGCCGAAAGGCCGCTCAGGAAAGCCATGCTGAAGCTCCCGTTGTTAGATTGGGTGAAGCGTTGGGCATCAGACCCCGTCCAGCGCCTGCTCTAGATCCGCGATCAAATCGGCGGCGTCTTCGAGCCCTACCGACAGACGCATGAGGTCGTCGCCGACTCCGTCAGGCAAATGCGCGTCCTTGCGGATTGACTTGCGCGAGCGGGTCAGGCTTGCCGGATGATAGATGAGACTGTCAGCGTCGCCGAGGCTGACCGCCCTGATGATCAGCTTGAGCCGGTCCATCATACGGCGCGCGCCCTCGAACCCCGTTTGGAGGCCGAGAGCCAACATACCCGAGCCTTGCGACATCTGTCTGCGCGCGATCTCATGGTCGGGATGAGAGCCGAGAAATGGATAGCTAACCCAAGCCACAGCCGGGTGCGCCTCAAGCGCCTGAGCGACCGCAAGCCCAGAGACACTGTGACGCTCCATACGCAACGTGAGTGTCTTCAACCCGCGCAAAATCAGGAACGCCGACATGGGCGAGAGCGCTGCCCCGGTGAGATAGCGCAGGCCAGTTTCGCGCAGCAGGTGCAGTGTTTTCGCATCGCCCAGTATCACACCGCCCAGAGCATCGCCATGGCCATTGATGTACTTGGTCAGCGAATGGATCACGATGTCGGCTCCGAGTTCCAGCGGACGCTGGAGGGCGGGCGAGGCGAAGGTGCTGTCGACGGCGACCTTCACGCCGCGAGAATGGGCGTGTTCGGCAATGGCAGCGATGTCGAGGATACGGCTCAGCGGGTTGATTGGCGTCTCGAAGAACACGAGCCGGGTCCTGTCAGTGATGGCGCCATTGAGATTGCTCGGATTCGACAGGTCGACGGCAACGACCTTGATGCCAAACTGCGGCAGCCCCTGCTCGACCATGGCGAGCGTGTTTGAATAGAGTGTCTTGTGGACAATGAGTTCGTCACCTTGCGAAAGCAGCGAAAGGATCAGCGTGCCGAAGGCGGCGATCCCCGAGGCGAGTACCAGCCCAGCTTCGGCTCCTTCGAGATTGGCGAGCCGCTTTTCGAGGATCTCGGTGGTCGGGTTGTATTCGCGTGCGTAGAGCCTTCCGCCAAGCGCTGCGACGGCTTCGTTTGCTGCAACGCTTTCAAACCCATACGTCGATGTAAGAAACACCGGCGTCTGAACAGAATTGGAAAAGCCGGCCGGATCGTAGCCATGATGGATTGCCCGGGTGGCGAATGCGAGACCGACGTCGTTCCGGGACGGCGTTGATGTTGCCTCGGCTTCAAGCTGATCTTCGGCGCTGGTCATCGGCTTTAACCCTCTTGATTTCGGGGACAATGCCGTCACACTAACTCAGATGGAACGTCCAGTTGGCGATGAAAGAAATGGTCCAGCCTTCTCCTGAAGCGTCGACAGCTCGCTCGCAAGGTCTCGGCGCGCGCCAGATCTGCGAAGCTCTTCGCGAGCAGATCCTAGGTGGGATCTATGAAACGGGCAGCCAGCTGCCGTCGTCACGCGGCCTCGCAAATGAACTCGGTGTGTCGCGAACCACGGTCACCGTGGCGTATGATCAGCTGGTCGCCGAAGGTTTCATCGAGGTCATTCAAGGCGCAAGACCTCGCGTTGCCTCTTCGCTAGTCCGAAGTAAAGAGACCAGCGCGGTGCCGAAACGGACTGGCCCGATCCACCTTTCCTGTTACGGCGAGCGACTGCGCGCCAGTCCGCCACGGCGCGATTACCTCCCCAACCGCCTCAAGGTCGATTTCCGTTATGGCGATCTCGCCCCATCTGATTTCCCGGCGCTGACGTGGAAGCGTGCGATGAACGCGGCGATGTCACAAAGCCCCGGAAGGCTGGCCTATCACGATCCACGCGGCTCGCATCGCTTGCGCCAGGCGCTGCAGGGATATTTGTGGCGTGCCCGAGCGCTTAGCTGCCAGGTCGAGCAGATCCTCGTCGTCAGCGGATCACAGCAGTGCCTCGATATGTGCGCGCGCCTGCTGCTCGATCCTTCTGACAGCTTCGTGATCGAGGATCCCTGCTATAGAATGGCGCGCCAAGTCTTTGCCAGCACAGGAGCCACGCCCGTCGCTGTCGCCGTCGATAGCGAGGGCATGAAGACCGAGCTGCTGCAGGAGATCCCAGCGCGGCTGGCCTATGTCACCCCGTCGCACCAGTTCCCGCTCGGCGCCGTCTTGTCGATTTCGCGGCGGTATCAGCTCCTCGAATGGGCTCGGCGCAATGACGCCTATATTATCGAGGACGATTACGATGGCGAGTACCGGTACGACATTCGACCGGTGCCCCCGCTGCATAAGCTGGAAGACCGCAGTTCCGTAATCTATGTTGGCACGATCTCCAAGACACTGTCGCCGATGCTGCGCATCGGCTACCTGGTGGTTCCGGCCGAGTTGCAAGACGTCTTTGCGATGGCCAAGCAGCTTCTCGACAGGCATTCTCCGGTCGCGGAACAGGAGGCCCTGGCCTCACTCATCGAGAGCGGTGGTTATGAAAGCCATGTGCGCCGCGTCCGCCGTCTTAACGGCGAGCGGCGAGAGGCACTGCTTGCCGTCCTTCGACGCGCGTTCGCAGACAGCATTGACATCGAGGGGGCCGATGCAGGGCTGCATGTCGTCGTCTGGTTCAAGGATCTTTCTCGGTCGCTGGAGGACGTCCTGGTTGAAGAGGCGCGGCGGGTCGGGGTTGGCATCCATCCGATTTCATCGCTGTACATCCGAGATGAAGGCCGCGCTGACCGGATTGGACTGGTGATGGGCTATTCCGCCCTGACCATTCGGCAGATCGAGAATGGCGTTCGGCTCCTTACTGGAGCTATCCAACGGGTAAGAAACTTTGCCGAAGAGTCGGCAAGATGCTCAATACCCGCCCTGACAGCGAGCGGGCCTGGCTCGTGACCCCAGAGTCGCGCCGGCATTGATCGCAGACTGAATCAGCAAGACTTGCCAGGACTGGCTCTGTCGGCCAGTCCTGGTCGACCTCGGGAAAGGAATTCTTGAGGATACTGTCAAATCCGGTGGAAGCAAGGCACCGTCGCGGCCGGCTTAAAGGAGGAAGCGTTGTTGGATTTTCCGCTGATCGACGAAGAAATAGCAGAGATCGCACCTGACTTTCGCGCAATCAGCATTCTTGTTGATGCAGAGGACAGTGCGCGAGGCGTCATGGCTCGGGACGTGTTGGGAGAGGCTTGCGATTTCGCCCGAGCGGGGGGACCGGCCTGGGGAGAAGCGCACTTGGCCAATTGGGCGGAGGCATACGTCCGGTTCGGCGCGAAACCAAACCGGACGCCGTGCTCGGCGCAGGCATTGAAAAAACGGGTGGAGAAGGATGGCCGCATCCCACCAATAAGTCCTGTCGTTGACCTCTACAATGCAGTGAGCCTGCGTTTCTCAATACCCATTGGCGGCGAAAATTTCGATGCATATGTCGGTAAACGGCGGCTGACGATTGCCGTAGGAACGGAGTCCTTCCACACTGTTTTGAATGGGGAAGCGGTCGTCGAAAGTGCTTCCAAGGGGGAGGTCATCTGGCGCGACGATCTGGGAGCTACATGTCGCCGCTGGAATTGGCGGCAGGGCACGCGCACCCGGTTGGAGACCGTGGGCGGCCGCATGTGGTTTATTTTGGAAAGCTTGGCAGCGATGCCGGAAGAGGCGCTCGAGCAGGCGGCTAAGATGCTCGTGAGCGGTCTGAGAGAGCTGGCACCAGGGTGTAAGGTCTACAAGCAGGAAATCACCACCGCTAAAGCCTCAGTCGCTAGTCTCGACAGGCGGGTCGGTTGAGGAACGTGCCCGACCCGATGATGATCGGTGCACTCGCAAGCAGTCTGCGTTCCTTTGCCAGCGGGTCTCCTGGGGCTGCGAAGGTCGATAGGAGGTAACGCCTCTGGCCATTTCGTACTCAGCAGGCCAGCGGAAGGTGCACCGCATTTCATAATTCGAATCGACCCAGCGTAGCCACGGTCCAAAGATTGCGCACCTCTTCGGGTTGCTGCTTTGATCAATCTCGACGTCAGAACGCTCCGGGGCGAGCTTCAGTCCTGGCACTCCGCATAACATCTCGTCGCGAAAGCCGGATTAATTCGGATCGAAGCAGTTGCGAGACATCTGCCATGCTTGGGGACTCGCTCTCCGCCGAGGGGGGATGCGGATGACGATTCATTTCCGCCTGCCTCATCGACGTGTGTGACGACCACGGCAGTCGTGCCCGATCCGCCCTGCCGCGTACGCCTGCCGTGCGGCAGTGCTCGATCGCCGACATGACCTTGAGCTGCCGAGGCTGAGCTGGCCTGCATACGCGACCTGATAGGCAGGCCGGGCAGCACGGAGCATATCGGCGATCTCGATCGAGTCGCCGCACGCTCACCCGTCGGGCGAGCTCTCCGCCTCCTTGAAAAGGCTAAGTTCTCGAGCTGGCTGGCCTGCAGCATATCTGCGGGTCGAGCCCCAGCAGGACCCGGGTAACTCCGACTTCGGCGCCGGCCTCCAGGCGTGGCGAAGCTGTGACGCAGCGTGTGCGGGCCGGGCCACTTGACGGTGTTGGCGCTTTTGCAGTCTCGGCGACAATCCGATGGATCTGCACGTCGGGTAATCGCGTGCTGCCCCGGGAACAGCCAGCCACCGACGCCCTGCTGCCGCCCGACCTTCCATCCGTAGCGCAGTTGGCTAAGCCGGCCGGCCGACGGGATGGCATCACGGCACCGTGCGCCGCGCCAACGCTCGATCGGCAGCAGCATGCGCTCGTTGTGACCGTGGGTCATAATGCACTGGCCGCTCCTCCTCCCTTGAACGAGCCGCACGAGATGCGCCATCTCCGGGTAGGTGTCTTCAACAGCACCCCATCAGGGCCGCCAGCAAGGCTGCCACTGATTTCTATCTTTATCGCCGGCAACGCGATCGGTAGTGCTACGCTGGCGACGGCGGGGCCACGGACGGTTGGGCTAAGCCAAGAGATGTCGGGGGCGCAGAAGCCGTGGAGGGCCTCATTGTTGGACCGCCAAATTGTTAGCCCGATGATCCCCCGCCATGCCACTTCACCAACTGGACGGCTTCAATTGCAACGAACTGGCTGTTTCCAGAGGGCCAGATTGCAAGTATCTGACCTGCAACGCACACAAGGAGTTCCCCCGATGTGCCCCCTCCGGCCTTCTGAGATGATGATATTGATTTCCTGCGAGCGAGCATCCGCGCAGCGCCGCTGGCGAACTTCGTCACTGCCACGGCCCAATGACTTTTCGCCTCGTCACTGCCCTTCTTGCTTGATGAAAGCGAGGGCGAGCACGGCGTGATCTGCGGCCAGCTCGCGAAGGCCAATCGGAAATGCCGTGTTCCGCTACTGAGCGATGGCTTGGCCATCTTCATGGGGCCGGATGCTTACGTGACCCGGCGTGGTATGCGGCCAAACGGGAAACCGGGAAGGTTGTGCCGACCTGTAAGGGAGGCGCTATGATCGCGCTGGGCATCGGCGTCGCTACGAAGAAGCAGCCTGCCACATCAGTTTGGCTCCGGATCGGTTCAGCATCTTTCCGGGTTGGCGCCTACTCTGCGGAAGCAGCTGGATAGCCTCGATCGATCCTCGGTCATTTCGCCTAGCAGATCAATGTTCTCAAGAGGCGCGGTAGTATCCGTTGCGTGAAAGTCGGCTCACAATGAAGCACAATCGTGTGAATAAAGAGCGGGTCAGTTCGATTGACTCGCCTTCCTATGCCGACCATTTCGGCCTCATAAATCAACAAACGGCAGAGCCAGTCAGCCGAGAATGGCGGCCGCTTTCATGAAGGAAAGCCACTCCGTGCGCCAGGCGCCACTTCGGTTTGCACTCGACCACATGGCGACGCCCGGGCTTGACGTCAGGACGTTCTTCGCGCTCGCCCGCGATCTCGGTCTGACCGACGTGCAAATCCGGAATAATCCCTGCAGTAAGGCTGTTGTGCGCGGCAAGCCGCCGGCGGATGTTCGGTCTGCCGCTGCCGAAGCGGGCGTCACGATCATCTCAGTCAACGCCCTACAGCGGTTCAACGAATGGACTCCCGCCCGCAAGGCCGAGGCCAGCAAGATCGCCGATTATGCGGCCGCCTGTGGCGCCCAGGCGCTCATGCTGGTGCCGGTGAACGACGGTTCGTGGTCCGCCAATGGCGAGCGCAATAGCAATCTCCGCGTCGCCTTGAAGGCGCTCAAGCCGATACTTCAGTCGCGGGGTCTGATTGGGCTCATCGAGCCGCTTGGCTTCCAGACCTCCTCGCTTCGGTCGAAGAACGAAGCGGCTAACGCTATTGCCTGGGTTGATGGCCAGTCCGTCTTCCGGCTTGTGCACGATACATTCCACCACACACTCGCCGGCGAGACGTCCTTCTTCTGCGATCTGACCGGTCTCGTGCACATTTCAGGCATAAACGATCCAACCTTGTGGGTTCACCCGGATCGCCTCCTGGGAGGTTCCGACAATTGCAGCCAGATCCGGGCGCTACTTGATGGCGGCTATACGGGTCCCTTTTCTCTTGAGCTCGTCGAGGAAGTCCACGCATTGAATGACTCTGCAGGCGCATTTGCCGCCAGCATCGATCTCATCCGACACGGGCTACTGGCGCGAGTGCCGGTCTAAGGCGCGTAGGCAAATTGAGCGGAGAAGTCATTCGAGATCGCTCCTGTGTCCCGCTCATGCAGATGCTTTCCGGATCACCATTGTCAACACTGGCCATTGGACTGCCTTGGGCGGCCGCGGCAGTTCGATGGGCCCGCAAGGCGAAGGTTGGATCTGATGCTGAGGGCGGCGGACTATCGGAATTTTCGGACGAAGAGCAACTGACGGCGGACAAAGGGCGAGTGCGCGAAGCCAACCGCAGGTGGTCCTGAGGTGATCTTTTTCTAGGACCGCGGTCGCGCCGCTGCTGCTTCACCTAGGCGGCCTCTCCGGGATTCACCGACGACCCGCTTCATCCGACCAGAAGTGCCGTTGCCAGACCCGTAGCTATGCGCTCTCGGATAGCGCGTGGGACAAGAATTCTGGCGCTCCGATCTGCGATTCAGCGTTATTAAAACCCCAGCTTCCTCTTCAGTTCCGCGTTCTCCTTGCGCAGGCGTTCCGCGAGCAGGCTCTTCAGTCGTTTGTTTTCTTCCTCAAGCGCGACGAGGTCCTTCAGATCGTCACCAACCGATGCAGGCAGCGCAGCTTTCTTCCATTGGTAGTAGGTCTGTTCTGAAATGCCGGCCTGCTTTACGGCGCTCTTGTGGGAGGCGCCGCCACTGATAGACTTCTGTATCAGGGCGAGCATCTGGGCGCGCTCCTTTTCAGAGTAGACCTTACGTCCGGTCCGCACGGTCGCTGCTGGTGCTTCCTCCGCCTGAGACGCCGCATTGGGCGCATTCTTCCGAGCAGGCGGCCCGGGCTCAGCCTTCGCTCTCGGCGACCGTTGGGCTTTCTTCATTTGAGGCCTCTCTACTTTGGCTGCCGGTTGCGTTGCAGTTGTTACTGATTCTGCGTCCAGGGGATTTGCCATGAGATACTCCGCTCGCGGTTTGTGCATGTGTTCAGCATCAAGCGCTACAACACTTGAGTCAACAGGGCGACCATTTGGCAACTCCATCTCCTCGAGTTCCCTTGTTGTCTCGGCCATTGCTGCGGTAAGATCGACATCGCTCCAGATCGAACGACTCCGTTTTTGAGAACTGCGCTTCTGTCTGATCTCCACCGTGAATGCTCGGGGCTGCCGCCTCATAGGTCGTTCCTTGTTGAACACGAATTATGCAGGAAGTCGCGGCAGACGACGAATGAAGGTCTGGCCACTTCTTCTGTAGCCGAGCTATATGCATCGCACCACCCGAGCAAGCCCTGCTGGCGACGCACACCCCGGAACAGACCAGTTCCTATGAGCCCCTAAGAGCAAGTATGCAATGCCATCCCGGGACCGAGGAGGTGGTGGATTCCCGCAGCATGCAAAAGCTATCTCCCGTGTTTTCGATGGTAGAGCGACGGCTGGCATCCGAACTGAAAGGAGCTGCTCAAGAGCTGCGATCCAGTCTGCGCTGGCAGTGCAGGACGGCATACCTCCGAAGGCCGGTGCTACCGACGCTAGCCCGCTGATTACCGACATCGGTTGGCGCCGAAGAACGGACAGCTGCGCAGAATTGGCGAGCGGGGAGAGGCGAGGGCACGAGCCGAGTCGAACTTGCATCGAGCGTCGTCCGGCAGCGGCAGAGCATGACAGGCTTCTTCGACAAGAACGGAGCCTGACCGAAGCTACTCGTCGCCGCAGTCGTTGCTGGGGCGACCCTTCTTTCACGAGTACCGCGGCGGCCGCCTGGTCGGAACGTCGTCCCGGTACTGACCGAGTGAATTTTGCGGAGCCACGCAGCGGCGTCGTGCGCAATCGGGAAAGCCAATATAGGCTTGCCCTGGGCAGGACGTTTTCGTGGCCCGCGGAGTGCATAAATTCCCCGAGCCTTTACCGGGCCGCTATACCTCTTGGGAGCGAGTTTGCCACGCTCACGATATGTCCGGAAAAGTTGTTTCCCCTTTCACGCCGAGCTTCAAGCCGCTTCACTTGTGTTCGCCTCCTCCTGAAGGCCCGCCAACCCGCTTTTCGCGTTCGATCGATGGCGCGTTCTCAGTTGGGAATGCTGAAGGACGCACGCCTGGTTGCCTCTCCGGCAGCCAGGCGATCACGGGGGACTTCGCTAAGCCATCAGCAAGCATTGCTGCAAAACGGCGCCAAAACTGCCCCCGACCGGCCTCGGCGTCCCCCGACCATTAGTGAGCGGTCCGACTCTGGGCAACGCACCGCTCCTGTTCGGAACACCGCATGAAGCGAAAGAGCCATTTTGGTGGGCCCGTTATGCTTCGTCCAGCAAACGATCGGCGGACGCGAGCAGCTTGTGAGGGATGCAGCCGAATGCAGCGCTGCTCCCACAACTGGCGAAGCTCCTTTGTAAGAGCTTCACGCTTAGCTTCATCTAACGTGATTGAATTGAGGAGATCCCCCAGCACGGCTTCGGCCTCGATCTGAATGAGCAGAGCGTACACTTCATTTGAAATGCGCACACTGTCCCGAGTGGAGTGGACTGCGCGGGCATTTATGAAAGGAATGTCGGCCATGGCGATAGATCACATCATTTCAGATGTTTTCCGGCAGATAGATGTCAAACGGGAGAAATGTCTGCCCCGGCGTCTCCGCGGTGCCGGTCCTGATGGCGCGATCCATCAGCAACATCAGCTCCTGGCAAAGTCGGCGCAGTGGCGTCGCCACCGCCATCGTGATGATGTCGTCCGCCAGGGCCTCCCGCGACTCCGGCGTGATTTCGTTCACGATCGCGACGAGATCCTGGCCTTTGCCCTCTTCCCGGAGCGCGGAGATAGCCCCCTCCATGCCACCGCCGGCCATGTAGAAGCCGACGAGCTCAGGTTCCCGCTGCATAAGATCCAGCAGCGCCTCGTAAGTGATCTGTCGCTTCTCAAGATTGACGAGCGTATCCAGCACCTCGAATGCTGGCTCGTTCTCACGGAAATAGGAACGAAACCCGCTTTCCCGCAGCTCATGACCCTGGAAACGGTGGCTGCCGACAAACACGGCCACCTTGCCAGACCGTTTAGCGACCTTGGAGAACATCCAAGCTGCCGTCCGACCGACGCTGCGGTTGTTGAGACCTATGTAGCCCTCGCGCACGCCGGCGGCGAAGTCAGAAAGTAGCGAAAAGACCGGGATGCCTTTCGCCTTGAGCTCCTCGACTGCTGCCGTGATCTTCGGGTGATCTGGCGCCACCATGGCGATCGCGTGGCATCGGCTACCAAGATCCTTAAGCAGTGCCGTCAGATCCCCAGGCAAATGTGACGGCGCGAATTCGATGAGCGGAATGCCGTGGAAGCAGTGGGCCGAACTGACCGACGCCTCGACCTCGCGCGCGAACTCCTGGTAGAAATGCTGGGCCGGTTTCCTCAAGATGAAGCCCAGCCGGTAGCGGGGCAGGTCCTTTCCCATGCGCTGTTTGATAAGTCCCGCAGCATGATAGCCGATCGCGTGGGCCGCGTGGTGGACGCGACGCGCGGTCTCCTCCCGCACCGGAAGGCGAGCGTTCAGCACCCGATCGACCGTTGCCACGCTCACCCCCGCTTCGCGGGCGAGATCGGCAATTGTAGGGCGCTTTGCCGTCGCTCCGATTTTGATCGGCTGGCGCTCCGTCATCCGGTGCATGCCGGCGACGGATTGGGGCGGCAAAGTGATTTCGGCATCCTCCCCGATCGACGGCCTATACATTGATCAGCGCTCCAGGCGCACCCGGGCGCGTCTCGGTCTGCGGTCCGTTTCCATAGGGCGTCCATGTTTCTTGTCCTCACCGCATTTGATGCTTCTGATCTGTGGCCCGCGAACCGCTGTTTAGACCCGGCGAGCCGATTGTTTGGTGGCTGATGAGCCGGCGACTTGGCTGGTCGCGCTGCAGCAATCTTGCTGGGGCGCGTGGTCGGTTTAATCTCTCGGCAAGCTCCCGTAGAAGGCAGCTTTCATGCGCGTTTCGTCCAGTTCGCCTTCCCAGCGGGCGACAACCAGCGAGGCCACCGCATTGCCGATTACGTTCGTCAGCGCTCGGCATTCGGACATGAAGCGGTCCACGCCAAGAATGAGGGCCATCCCAGCAACGGGAACGCTTGGTATTACGGAGAGCGTAGCAGCCAAGGTGATAAAGCCGGCCCCTGTTATACCTGCGGCACCTTTCGAGGAAAGCATCGCGACAAGCAATAGGAAGATCTGATCGGGAATCGACAAGTGCGTGTTCGTTGCCTGGGCGATGAAGAGGGCGGCGAGCGTCATGTAGATATTGGTGCCGTCCAGATTGAAGGAATATCCAGTCGGGATGACGAGACCCACGACGGAACGCTTCGCGCCGGCGTTCTCCATCTTCGCGATGAGCGAAGGCAGCGCGGCCTCCGAGGAGGACGTTGCCAGGACCAGCAGCAGCTCTTCCTTGATGTAGCGCACGAGAGAAAAGATCGAGAAGCCGTTGTATCGGCCGACCGCGCCTAGAATCCCGAATACGAAGAGGAAGGCGGTGAAATAGAACGTGGCGACCAGCATGGCGAGGTTGGCCACCGAACCGATGCCATATTTGCCGATGGTAAAGGCCATGGCGCCGAAAGCGCCGACGGGCGCGGCCCTCATCAGAATGCCGACCAGCTTGAACACCGGCGCGAGGAGCGCCTGAAGCAAAGAAAGCACAGGCTTGCCCGTGTCGCCGACCATCGCCAGAGCGATGCCGAACAGCACCGAGAAGAACAGGACCTGCATGATGTCGCCTTCGGCGAAGGCACTAACGATCGTCGAGGGAATGATGTTCATCAGGAAGCCGGTCACCGACTGCTCGTGGACCTTGGCGGCATAGCCCTTCACGGCCTGCGCATCGAGCGAGGCCGGATCGATATTCAGGCCGGCACCCGGCTGAACGACATTTGCGACAATGAGACCGACGATCAATGCGAGGCTCGAGAAGGTGAGGAAATAGATCATTGCCTTGCCGGCGACCCGGCCGACCTTCTTGAGGTCATTCATGCCGGCAATGCCGGTCGTCACGGTTAGGAAGATCACCGGCGCGATAATCATCTTGACAAGCTTGATGAAAGCATCGCCGAGCGGCTTCAGGCTCTCGCCGACCTCCGGGTAGAAATAGCCAACTGCGACACCGAGGGCGATGGCGGTAAGCACCTGAATGTAGAGCTGGGCGTAGAAGGCCTTGCGGGGCACGGGACCCGCGCTTCGGATTGGTGGAGCCAACAGCTTTTCTCTCCCTGACCGGATCGGGGTGGGGCCTCCTCCCTTCCCGCGCTTCTCCCATCGCGGCGCTCCGGTCACGCGCTGCTGGCATGTCGACAGCAAGTGTTGTGCCAAGTGGAGGCCCGCACCCAAATAAGGTATTCCTCCGCTGAGGCAGCCTCAGTAAGGGCGGGTTGTGCGGGTTTCCGCATTGTTGCCGTTATCTCGGGCGAAATCCCGCACTAACGCCCAGCTTTGCACCCATTGCTTTAGCCTGATAGCCACCAGTCGGTAACTCTGGGATCCGCTGTGCCCGCTCGCTTCTTTGTCGCATTTGCGACCCGGCCGGGCACGGAAGTGGAGGATTCCCTACACGAGCTGGCTCTTACCGCGCTCCCGCTGCAGCCGTGGCGTCCCGACGGGTCGTCGAAAAGACCGAATGATTCACCGGACCTGGCGCGCATCGGTGCGACTCAGAAGATGCTTCATAGCGCGAACACTTTGGCCGCTCGACGACACTTCGGGCCGTAGTGTCCGACGCAGCCGCCCTAACGCCGACAGCATCCCGGAGGCGTCGACCTCCGTACGCTCACCGCGCCGGGCATCCGTGAACACGCCGGGGTAACTCTGCCGTTCGAGATCGATCTGTCGGCAAATCTCAGTTGATGGAATTCTATCATGTCCTCCTGCTTTCCTTTCAGAAATGCGAGGAAAGCTCGGTTGACTAGCCATCCTCATTCCCGCTCTGTAGGGCAACGTGTGGTTGCGCTCCGGAAGCCTGAACCGCGCCTCAGTTCAGTAAGGATAGCCAAGCCATGCATCAAGCCTTGCCTCCGGCGTCTTTCGGGCTTGCCCCTCGTCAGGGCCTGACCGACGCCCAAAACCGTGACCCACACTTGATCTTATGCAAGGCAGTATGTCGCCTGCGGAACTCTGGCGTCCTCCCGCCGACACATCACGACGACCCGCATCAACGTTTCAAGCGTTCCGGTAAGCGGCTCCCACGCGCGAGCAAGTGCGCCAATCATGCGGCGGCTCGCGGTGCGAAGACATTCTTGTTGGTGCCGGCCATCGGTGGCTCGGGCCCTGATGCCATCTGATGATGCGTCTACGCGGGGGGACATCGCAGATCCAGATGGCGCGGCGTTGCTGTCGCGGCCCAAGATCGAGGATGACATGTCAGATCAGGACAATGGTCGCCAATCTGAAGACAGTGCTGAGCAGACTTCGTCAAGCTGGACATCATTGCACGACACCAAAAGGGATGACTCGGAACCCGCCATTCTGCCGTCGCGCGCGAGCGCGCTTGCCGGCATCTACGAAATTTCGAAAGCGCTCACCGCCCCCTCCGGGCTCGAGGTCAGGCTGGCCAAGGTTGTAGACCTGCTGCGATCGTTTCTGCAGATGAGGCACGGCATCATCTCTCTTTTCGACGGTGATGGCGAACTGGAGATCATCGCAGGCGCCGGCCGGACCGAGAGCTGCAGTGAGCGCTGCCGGACGTACCTGCCACGAAATGCAATCGACCAGGTTTTGGCGACGGACAAGCCCCTGGCCACCGAGAACATCGCGGTTCATCCGGCTTTCACCGCCGCCGACATGGACGTGCTCGGGGCTTCCGACGACATACCAGTGTCCTTCATCGGCGTTCCCATTCGCGTCGATGCAAATGTCGTGGGCACGCTGACCATCGACCACGTACTGCGCCATGGCTCAAGAGTTTGGCTCGATTACAGCCTCTGTCTGCTCCCGCTAATCGCCAACCTGGTAGGGCAGGCAGTGAAGTCGCATCGCTCTTTCGAGGGCGACCGAGAGCAACCGATGGCAAAGCAGGACTCCCTGCCAAAGCAGAAGCGCCTGGCCCCGCAGCGTAACACTCACGTGGAGGGGATGATTGGCGACAGTTTGGCGTTGCGCGGTCTGCTTGAGAAGGTTGCGCTCGTAGCTAAGGCCAAGATTGCGGTTCTGTTGCGAGGCGAATCCGGTACCGGGAAGGAGCTGGTCGCCAAGGCTATCCACGAGTTGTCCCCGCGCGCCAAGCGGCCCTTCATCAAGCTCAATTGCGCGGCGCTACCCGAGACTGTGCTGGAATCCGAATTGTTCGGCCATGAGAAGGGTGCATTCACAAGCGCGTTCAACTCGCGCAAGGGGCGCTTTGAGCTCGCCGACAAGGGGACATTGTTCCTAGACGAGATCGGCGAGATTTCGGCCTCGTTCCAGGCAAAGCTCTTGCGCGTGCTGCAGGAGCAGGAGTTTGAGCGGGTCGGGGGCAACCAGACCATTAAAGTCGACGTCCGCATCATTGCCGCTACGAACAAGAACCTGGAAGAGGCCGTTGCCAGAAACGAGTTCCGTGCCGACCTCTACTACCGCATCAGTGTTGTTCCCTTGCTGGTCCCGGCGCTACGCGAAAGGCGCAGCGATATTCCGCTCCTTGCAGCTGAGTTTCTCAGGAATTTCAACGATGAGAACGGCCTTATGTTGACGTTCGATCCGAGCGCAATCGAAGTACTGGTAAACTGTGACTTTCCCGGCAACATTCGCGAATTGGAAAACTGCGTGTATCGGACCGCGGTTCTGGCGGCGGGGCCATCAATCGGGAAAGACGACTTTGCATGCTGCCAAGACAAATGCTTCGCCGAGGCGCTGCATAATTGCAGACTTGGCAAAGTCGCGCTGCAACCCTCGCCGATCGGGCCGCTGCCACTGAGTCCGGCCATACCGCCGGCTGCTGCCGATAGATTTGCCGCCGTCGCACCCCCGTCGGACACCGTAGGGCAGCCGCCGCTGGACCCAGCCGGGGTAGTCCACTCTGCGAGAATGGCCGATGCCGAACGTGTCATCCAGGCCATGGAGAGATGTGGCTGGGTCCAGGCAAAGGCGGCGCGCCTGCTCGGACTGACGCCGCGCCAGATCGGCTACGTGTTGAGGAAATACGGCATCGAGATCAAGCGTCTTTGAACAGATCACCGAGCCGAGTAGCTGGCACAACGAAGGATTCGTGCCTCGGCGGCGCCTTGAGACGAGTGATGCGGGGCTCCTCCAATTCCGATCCGATCGCACAGGCCGCGCTGCCCCCGCGGTGGTCGCCCCCCACGAGCGGTCTGACGGCAGCGCTATCATCGGTGGTCCAGCCTATGTCTCGATCACTAGCTCGTGCCGAAACGCACTGAGACAGAAACGGAGAAAAATTGATGTCTGATGCAAAACTGCAAACTGTGCTTTCTTCCCTTTCGCAAGTAGCGAGACAGTTAGATGTTCTGCTATCCGACAAACCGGCGCCAGATCCTTGTTGCGTCAAGCTAAACACGAACGAGAACCCGTTTCCGTTGCCGAAAGCCATAATGCAAAGTGCGATGGCAGCTCTCGAACGGCAATATCTATATCCAGAAGACGACAACGTCAGCTTGAGGCAAGCAGCGTCGGAAGCCTACGGCGTCTCGAAGGATCAGGTGATCGCCGGAAACGGATCGTCTGA
Organism: Mesorhizobium sp. WSM4807; assembly: GCF_055811615.1. Taxonomy (NCBI): domain Bacteria; kingdom Pseudomonadati; phylum Pseudomonadota; class Alphaproteobacteria; order Hyphomicrobiales; family Phyllobacteriaceae; genus Mesorhizobium; species Mesorhizobium sp. WSM4807. Next base: position 62,713 of record NZ_JBVVQY010000008.1, on the reverse strand, counting down.
ACTGCTCGGGCTTATCTACAGAGCTTTCCTGGTTCCAGGAGACAGAATGGCGATGATGTCGCCGGGGTTTTCGTTCAACCGCAAACTTGCCCGTTTGCAGGGTGCTCAATTTCTCGAAATCGGATGGTGCGCAGATCATTCCTTGCCCGTCGAAGACTTGCTTTTGGGACCGGCAAAAGATGCCAAGTTCATTCTGCTGGCCAACCCAAACAATCCGACCGGAACGTTTGTCCCGGTGGCCGATGTTGAACGCCTGGTATCACAATCAGACCGTCTGATTGTCTTGGATGAGGCCTATGTCGATTTTGCACCGGACAATGGTCTGCATCTCCTCGATCGCTATCCAAACCTCCTGATCTTGAGAACATTCTCGAAAAGCTATGCCACCGCCGGCATTCGCGTCGGTTTCGGACTTGGCCACCCCGAAGTCATTGGCAGGTTGCGGGATCTCCAGAACGTCTTCAACATGAATGTGATCGGCCAGGCGGTTGGCATCAGTGTGCTTGGGCACCGCGCCGCCTATGCCGAGAACCACAAGCACATCAAGCATGAAAGACAGCGAGTGACAGTGGCACTGTCGAAACTCGGATTTTCCGTAATACCTTCTCACGCAAATTTCCTGCTAGCGCGTGTTCCACCGGGGCAGGAAGGCTCATGGTGGCAAGCAGCCTTGGAAAGGCAAAAGATACTCGTCGCCTTCTTTCCGGATGCAGGGCTGGAAAATTACATCCGCATCAGCATCGGCACAAAAGCCGAGATGGATGAATTCCTTGACGCCGCCAGAGAGATAGCAGGAAGGGCGGAGGAAACGATCCCGCTGTGCCGGCGGTCAGCGGCTGCTGCCTTAACCAGTCGATAGTTCCCCGGCCATTAAGCGCACCGATAATTTGAATTTGCTTGCATCATTGCGAGCCACGAACTGTTGCAAAGAGTTGGAGAAAATCGCGTGAAGAATGCCTTCCCACGGGGCCTGACCTTCGGCATATTCGACCACCTGGACGAGGACGGCTGCGAGATTGCCCGGCAATACGCCGATCGCCTGAGTTTGGCAGAGGCCTGCGATCACCTTGGTTTCTACGCATATCATCTGGCAGAGCACCACTGCACTCCGCACGGGAGGGGCCCATCGCCGAATCTGTTCTTATCTAGCGTCGTCCAGCGCACCCGGCACCTTCGCGTCGGCCCGATGGTAATGCTCCTTGCCCTTTATCATCCGCTGCGTGCGTTCGAGGAGATCTGCATGCTGGACCAGTTGAGTGGTGGCAGGGTCGAACTGGGTATAGGGCGCGGCTCTCTCCCAGTCGAACTGGGTTACTTTGGGATTGCTGCGGAGGCGGCGCCAGGTCACTATGCGGAAGCCAGCGAAATCCTTATCAAGGCGATGAAGGGCGACACGCTGTCCTATCGCGGCCGCCATTTTGAGCTGAATGACGTCCCTTTGACGCTGAGATCTTATCAGCGCCCCCATCCACCGACATGGATCGCCACCAATAGACCCGAGTCGGCCAGCTGGGCCGCTGCAAGTGGCGCCAATATCGCGTGCCTGGGACCTGCCTCTTCTGTTCGCAGAATTACAGATGCATTCCGAGCCTGCCGGGAGCGCAGTGCCGACGCGGACGAGCGAGGGCCATTTCTTGGGATGCTCCGCATGGTCGTGATCGCGCGATCGGAAACAGATGCATATGCGCTCGCGGCCCCCGCTTACGAACGATGGCTCAAGAGCTTTAGGTTCCTCTACGACCTCAACGCGCTCCAGACGCCCCCAAATCTGCCGCTGAGCTTGGATGCAGCAATCGAGAGCGAATTGTGCGTGGTGGGAACGGCATCTTCTGCGCGACAAGCTCTTCTTGATCAGCTCGAAGAGGCCGGTGCTAATTATCTACTTTGCCAACTTGCATTTGGGAATCTGTCCTTAGACGCTTCGCTATACACCGCAAGGACGATCCAATCTGAAATCATGGCTCGAGTTACCTGACGTGCAATGCGCGTTCCGCGTTCGGAGTTGAATTTCTCCGGCGCACCATCACCTTCCCGGTCCCGCGCATGATGCCGATATAGTGCTTGGTATGTGGGTGGAGGGCGCGCACGCTTGTGGAGGCCCTAGATAGTTGGAGCGACCGGCCTGCCGATTAAGAAATCGCCCCGATGTCGTTTTCGCAAGAGAGGGGGAACTTGTGCGTACCTGGGCAAAGCCCCGGTTGTTCTGAGGCATAGAGAAGATTTCTATAGCTCATTATTTGAGATATTATGAGTTATAGAAAGGTGCGCTATAACTCATGGTATGGAATTGGGAGCAGGCTGACTGGCCGCATTTTACCTACAATAAGACGGCATTGGAACCGCTGGAACGCGAGTTCCTGTTGCGATCGGGCGAGTTCCTGGGTGTCTTTCGGCACGTCGGCGCCGACGATCGCGACCAGATCCGCATCGACCTTATCAGCGAAGAGGCCTTGAAGACGTCAGCGATCGAAGGCGAGTACCTCAACCGCGAGAGTCTGCAATCATCCCTGCGCCAGCAACTTGGGCTGGGCGGCGAGACCAGGCGCATTCCACCTGCCGAGCGCGGCATCGCTGAAATGATGGTCGATGTGTATTTGCATTTTGCCGATACCCTCTCGCATCGCACGCTCTTCGCCTGGCACAAGATGGTGATGTCGGGTGAACGGCGTATCGAGACCATCGGCAATTACCGCCAGCATGCCGATGCTATGCAGATCGTTTCCAATCGGCTGGATAAGCCCAAAGTGCATTTCGAGGCACCTCCCTCAGCGCGGGTAAAAGCCGAAATGGATGCTTTCACCGCTTGGTTCAACGATACCGCGCCTAAAGGTAAGACGCCGCTCCCGGCGTTAACGCGAGCCGCTATCGCGCATCTTTATTTCGAGAGCATCCAACCCATTTGAGGATGGCAACGGCCGCATAGGGCGTGCCCTTTGCGAAAAGGCGCTTGCTCAAAGCCTGGGTGAACCAAGTCTCATCGCTTTGGCATACACGATCGAACGCCACCGCAAGGCCTACTACGACAACCTGCAGGCCAGCAATAAGAGCAACGCGGTAACAAATTGGCTGCTCTACTTTGCCAACACGATCCTTGAAGCGCAACGCGTAACGCTGGTCCGCGTCGAATTCTCCGTAGCTAAAGCCAATTTTTACGAACGCTACCGAAACCAGTTCAACGAGCGGCAGGAAAAGGTCATCGCCGGAATGTTCCGCGAAGGCATCGACGGGTTCAAAGGAGGGCTCAGCGCCGAGAATTATATCGCCATCACTCAAGCATCGCGCGCGACGGCGACAAGAGATCTGCAAGACCTCGTTTCCAAGGGCGCGATGATTAGAACTGGCGAACGGCGACACACGCGTTACGCCCTGAACATTCTGGATGACCGCAGGTAAACCGCAGCACGGATTTATTGCCACCTTACTCGCGCAGCGACGTGCGAAGTTTTGAGCAAAAAGGTCTATGAATTCAGGATCGCGCTGGGCAAAGCCTGGGCACCAAGTCCGACTTAAACGGGTCCGTCTGCATTTCGCTGAGAATTTCAGGGCAACGGTTGCGGTCCCAGCGTGTTTTTATCTTCAAGTGTCGGCAATGTTCATGGCATTTCGGGCGAGCGAAGCGATACGGCCAACGCATCGGCGGTGCCGCTCCGCCTTTCTCCAAATCACCTTCGGTCTGGCCCATCTGGTTTGTTATATGAGCAAAGCAAATCACGTTCTTGCGACGCGCCGATGCAAAGGAATAGAGGGCGGCTGCTACCAATTGCCGAAGTGCAAGCCGGACTTCAGCTGGGTGGCTTAGCCGTGGTCAAAACCATCACCTCGCCGTGCGGTCGCGCCTCATGACCTGGAGGGTGGAGAAAAGGCCGGCTCACGAATGATTAGATCGTTCGAGATCGGGTCCAGTCAGTGCCGGGCGTGTTCGCACTGGCTGTGATCGGCCAGCACCTCAATCACCCGGCATTCGCCGACCTTCCCGTGCCGGCAGCCTTCGACCATGAGTTCAAGTTCGGCCTTCAATGCCGTGAGGCTGCGTATCCGCTGAACGACGTCGGCCAGCCGCGCTTGGGCAATGGTGTCGGCCGTGGCGCAGGGCTGGCTGGGATTATCCTGCAACGTCAGCAGGGTGCGGATGGCTTCGATGCCGAACCCCAACTCGCGTGAATGGCGAATAAACGCGAGCCGGCGCAAATCGCTGGTTTCATAGTGCCGTCGATTGCCCTCGCTGCGGTTCGGCGCGGGCAGCAGGCCGATCTGCTCATAGTAGCGGATGGTCGGCACTTTCACGCCGCTCTGTCGTGCCGCTTCGCCAATCGGGACACTGCGCATGATTTTTCGCTTGCTCCTCTAGTCGCTAGAGAATGTAGCGTGCCGCTGGAATGGTTCAAGGAGTGAGACGATGGCTGCAACCGCCGCACAAACTCGTTATCGCGTTGAAGGCATGGATTGTGCCGGCTGCGCGACGAAAATCGATAGCGCGGTGCGCCGCATGCATGGAGTCCGGGATGTGAACGTCTCGGTCACTGCCGGCACCATGACCGTCAGGCACACTGCCGAAAGCGACCTCGCCGCGATCGAAAAGAAGGTGAGGGGCCTCGGCTATTCTGTGGCTCAGCTCACGAGCGAAGCCGGACAGAACGCCAAACCGGCCGGGCACGGCACCAAAGGCGGCCATGACCACGCTGGCCACGACCATGCTGGCCGCGACCATGCCGGCACAGCCAAAGATGACCACGACGACGTGGAGGGCTTGCATGGCCACGACCACACGCCGGCCACGGGGCCGTGGTGGAACAGCGCCAAAGGCCGGCTGAGCATCGCCAGCGGCGCCGCATTGGCCGCAGCTTTTGCGATTCACTATGTCTGGCCGGCCACCGGCGTCTGGCTTTTCATTGCCGCCATGCTGATCGGACTGGTGCCGATTGCACGGCGAGCTGTGATGGCCGCGCTCGCCGGCATTCCCTTCACCATCGAAATGCTGATGACCATCGCGGCGATCGGCGCCGTCATCATCGGTGCCGGCGAGGAAGCCGCCACCGTGGTCTTCCTGTTCCTCGTCGGAGAGTTGCTGGAAGGCGTGGCCGCCGGCAAGGCGCGCTCCAGCATCCAGGCGCTGACCACGCTGGTGCCCAAGACGGCATTCCTGGAGGAGAATGGCGCCACGCGCGAAGTTCCGGCCGAAGCCCTTGGGGTTGGCGCCGTCATTCTGGTGCGGCCGGGCGATCGCATTCCAGCCGACGGCAAGATCATCGAGGGCGAAAGCGCCATCGATGAATCGCCGGTGTCGGGGGAAAGCGTGCCGGTGCGCAAGGGCGTCGACGCGGACGTATTCGCCGGCACCATCAATGGCGACGGCGTGTTGCGCGTCACCGTCACGGCTGCGGCGTCCGACAACACCATCGCCCGCATCGTCAAGCTGGTCGAGGAGGCCCAGGAAAGTAAGGCGCCGACGGAACGCTTCATCGACCATTTCTCACGCTGGTATACGCCCGCCGTCGTCGCCGTGGGGGCTCTGGTGGCCGTCGTCCCGCCGCTGGCCTTCGGCGACGACTGGAACGAATGGATCTACAAAGGCCTGGCGCTGCTGCTCATCGGCTGCCCCTGCGCCCTCGTCATATCGGTGCCGGCGGCAATCGCCGCCTCGCTCTCGGCCGGCGCCAGGCGTGGTCTTTTAATGAAAGGCGGCGCGGTGCTGGAAGGCTTGGGCAAGATCACCGCCGTGGCTTTGGACAAGACCGGGACGCTGACTCAAGGCAAGCCCGTGGTGACGGATGTCGTGGCCATCGAGATCAGCGAAAAAGAGGTGCTGTCGCTGGCCGCTGCACTCGAAACCGGATCGAGCCATCCGCTTGCCCTTGCTATCCTGCGAAAGGCCAAGGCCGATCGCGTGCCGGTGCCGCCGGCGGCGGAGGCGAAGGCGCTCGGCGGCAAGGGCGTCGTCGGTCGCATTGGCGGTAAGAACGTCTTCTTGGGCTCGCCGATCGCCGGAGGCGAGAAGGTCGCGCTGCCGGCCGAGCAGGCCGCCTGCATCGCCGACCTCAACGACCAGGGCAAGTCGGTGTCGGTGCTGCTGATCAACGATGTGCTGGCCGGTTTCATCGCCATGCGCGACGAGCCTCGGCCGGACGCGCAGGCCGGCCTCAAGGCGCTGACCGATGTTGGCATCAGGACTGTCATGCTGACTGGCGACAACCAGCGCACGGCGGCAGCAATCGGCAAGCACCTCGATATCGAGGTGCGCCCGGAACTGCTGCCCGAAGACAAGCAGCGCATTGTCGGCGAGTTGAAAGGGCAGGGGCTGACGGTCGCTAAGGTCGGCGACGGCATCAACGATGCGCCGGCGCTCGCCGCGGCCGACATCGGCATTGCTATGGGCGGCGGCACCGATGTCGCCCTGGAGACGGCAGATGCGGCAGTGCTGCATGGCCGCGTCGGCGATGTCGCGGCGATGATAAAACTGTCTCAGGCGACCATGGCCAACATCAAGCAGAACATCACCATGGCGTTGGGGCTGAAGGCGGTGTTCCTGGTGACGACCGTAGTCGGCATCACCGGCCTGTGGCCCGCCATTCTCGCCGACACAGGCGCGACGGTGCTGGTGACAGCCAACGCCATGCGGCTGTTGCGCTGGAAAGGTGGGGTGTAGATTGCGGCCTTCTATGTCGTTTGGGACGGCTCGATGAGCAACAACCATTCGCATCGAAGCGGCGCTTATTATTCGCCCGCGCCGTTTATCGGGGCATTTCTGGCGATTGCCCTTTTGGGTGAGCCGCTGACTGCCCGGCTGGTGCTAGCCGGCGTGCTGATGGGGGCGGGTCTCTTGCTGCATCTCGCAGCAAGCGGTGCCGGCGCTTCGTGGCCATCCCCGGCTTCCGCCGCTCTCGCAACGTGTGTGCAAAAAGCGCACACGAAGTTCTGCTTCTCTTCTTTTTTCGTTCCCACGAAGGAGCCGCCGAAACCCTTTTCGGACGCTCTTCTGCCGACGAGAGCGACCGCTCCAACGCGGATGTTCTCCGGAATATCCGTGAACCCCATTGTCCTCCGCAGCGTCCAGTTCGCCTGGGGTTCTTGGAAGCTTTTCGAACTTTCTGTCTTGCACCTCCAGTCGAGATGCGCGCGCTTCTAAAGAATGTCGGTATGCCTGTCTCCGCAGTGGTGCAAAGTGAGTACGGGGGTCGAGCCGGTGGAGTGCTACCGCCGATACCGCGCCGCAACTGAGTTCGTCTGTTGAAGCGACTTCGCAAGCGAGGCCAGCAGGTTCAAATCCTGTCCCCGCAACCAATTTTATCATAATTCAATAACCGTCCCGGTCTAACCGGGGCGGTTTTTGCGTTCAGGGCAACGCAGCGCAGCCTCTATTGCTTATTTGGGGAAGCGCCGACCAAACATTCCCTCTATCGATCGGCCGGATAGTTGGAGCGCACTGCACAGCGGCTCGGACCGCCAGCTACCCAGAATATCTACAAACGCGGGGCACATGAGTTTCCCCACTACGGGAATGGCCGCACCTCTCCAACCCACTTCGATATCAGGCGATGCGAATAGACTCCTCGATACCCGCAAAGCCTGAGCAGCATCACCTCAATATACCATTGTGCGAGGTGCCAAGCCTCCGGAATGGCGGATGGCAATTTCCCAGGAAGCATACGCTTGGGATGCACGAGTTCATTGCGAAGTTTCGTTATTGCCTCCGGGGCGTCGGCGAACGCGCCGTTTCTTTTCCAACGGCGCAATCGCTTGCTCGAGGGCGGAATGGCAGTCCGAATCTTCAAGTGCTGGCAGGCTGCCCGAATTTTGTCTGCTGCATTTGCAGCCCTTGGAAGGGTGATGCCAGCGTTGGTCAGCACCGACATTGATAGGCCTTCGAGAGCGGCTTGTGAAAGTACCAGACCCCCATCTACGCCGGCGCCTTCGCCTGCACGATTGCTCCGAAGATACCAATGGAGGCCGGCATAGCCTGCTCTTGAGAGAGACGGGTCATGAAGTAGCTCCACAAAGCCGGGAAAGGCCGCTGCCAGACATTCGCCGTGGTGGATGTCAAACCAGCTTGGGCAAGATTGCCAAGGAGCAGCGATGCGTTGCCCCCAATTCTGATAGGGTTCCTGACCGTTCCGGTCATAACCGACGATCCCGAAGAGCGACGTCCATGCGCCGCGCGCAAAGGACAGGAAACGGTGCAGATCGTGAACTATCGCTTCGAGCTGCCCGCATGTGAATGACTGGCGATCTGCGTGCACTATGCGCGCAACATGGGTGATCGCATTGCCTCCTTCAGCCTTTAGCTGCTCGATGATCTTGCGAGTTGAGGGAAGCGCCTGAAGCTCTATCTCCCAATCCAGGGTTCGCAGGACGACGCACCCAAGCCGTTGATTTGATTGGCGAAGGTCGCTCTGGGCACCAAGGCAAAAGAACTCGGGAAAGTTAAGAACATGAACGATGGCGGATGAGAGGCGTACGCGCCGGTCGCGAACCTGCGTGAATGCTGAACCGTTCGCCATCAACCAAAGCTTTGCACCTGCAGTGCCTATTTGCGATTGAGTCACAAGCACCGGAAAGAACCGACCATGCGGCCCGAATCTTAGCTGAAGCCGCAGATCTTGACTAAGTCGATACCCATCGAGGCTCGTGTTAACTTCGACGAGCACACGTTCTTTGTCGGCCAATTCAAGCCGAGCGTTACCGGAGCTGGCAACGGTTATCCCTCCGGCTCGGAGCTCGACAGGTGCGCTGCCCAAATCAATTGCAGAATTAGCAGTTGCAGCAGCGTATTTCGGAGCAATCAAATCTACCATCTAACAACATAGCTGGTGGGCACGATCGTCGTCTAGGGAGGGTCAGGCAAACCAGGGCAACGAGTCCAGGTTAACGGGGTTGGAGAGCTGCCATCAGGTAGTCGGTATCCCAGGTTGCGAGTTTTCGCTTTCCCTTGATGGATTGTTTTCCGGGCATGGCTCGGATGAGGTTGAGGGCGAGGTGGCGGACCATGGCCATGTTTGTGGCGCCGTGGCCGCGGCGCAGGCGGGACTGATCCTCCTTGAACTGGACATCGAGAACCCAGTGTAGCCCGTTCTCGATGCCCCAATGGGCTCGGGCGGCCTCGGCGAAGGTTTTTGCGGTGAGGATGCGAGAGGAGATGTAGCATCGCCGCTCGACCCTGACCTCGGCGCCGGTCTCGATACGGGTCTCGACCATGGCGATGGTGCTGAGGCCCTTGAAGCGCGGCTCGTCGGGATAGCGCCTTCTGCCACTCATCCAGTCGACACGCTGTGAGACGAGATGACGGCGCGTCTCGATGCGGCCATGGCCCTTCTCGACCTCGGTGAGCGCATCGATCTCATCGACGGGATGCTGAGTTGAATGTTTTCTCGGCTGCTTCAAAAGCCGCAATCGCTTCGGTCTGCTCATTCACAAGCGTTCGGAAAGCGTCGAATGCTTGATAGCAAATGTCACGCTCCTTCTGAAGCAGGTTTCCCATCTCGCCAAGATCAAGCGCCGGGCTGCCGCCGATGCCGTATAGAATGCGCCCCGATTTCTCGACCTTCCGGCCCACAAGCCGGGTCATGCCAAGCACGAATCTGGCCGAGAAACCGTGGTTGTAAGTGTTGCGAAAATCATCAGTTTGTTCTTTGAAAACGCTTCCGGCGATCGGCTCGATCTTCAGCTTGAACCTGCGGTACTTCCTCCATCCGCGGCAATAGGGTTCGATATCGTTCAGATAGAGATTTGCGGTGGGAAAATCATCTTTCCAATCAGAGATCTTCGTCATATTAGCCTGGTGGCATAGGTGCCCCGCAGCGAAGGTAAAACGGGATTTGAGCGCGTATGGGAGCCCCAGCGCGACGGTCCCAAGCATGTCAATGAACTCGTGCGTCAAATCGTGCTTGTCTTCGTTGGAGAGCGGAGCAAGAACCGCGGCCCAGGTCCGCAGGCGATGCGCATAATGTGTCAGGTCGTTGATCTTGTTCGCTAGCTCGCCTGAATATTCAGCCAGCATTTCGTTATAGGCCATCCATCTCACACTCAGCGGATCAGGTAGGCTCCACCAACGGTAGGGCATCCAGCGCCCGCCGATCGGAGTCACGTCGAGTTGCGCACGATATTGCGTGTAGAACCGGATGAGTTTTTCAGAGCGCTTTAAGGTGAATTCGTCCGGCACAGCCATCAACCCTTCTCAATATCAGCGCAAATGCCCCTGCAAACGAAAGGGCGAGCGACGCCGCCGCGCTCTGGCTCTGAATGAGGTCGCAGCCGAGCTTTCGGCGACTGGCGATGGCCTGATCCGTTCGGCGCGAGGCTAGTAGCGGGTCAGGAGCAAGTGCGAGGCTTTAGCGAATAGCTTTGCTATCCTCGCGCAACCTCCGCTGAGTCGTCCAATGTCACGCTTGATTGTACCGTCGCCGAAGACGCTGACTAAAACAATTGCAGCCTGTGTCGAGAATGCCGAGCGTGTGCTTGCTGACGCTGACATGTTCGAGTTCGAGAAGCTGAAATCGACACGACTCTATCTGATCCTAATTGCACAGGAAGAGCTCGCAAAAGCCTTCATGCTCATTCTGGTATCGATCGGCATCTTTCCGCTTTCGCGGCCGATCCTGAGGGCGATGAACGACCACTCGTGCAAGCAGTTGGTCGGCATGCTCATGGACTACATGATCATGCATTGGGAAGACATCGAAGACGCCCGGCGAATGATCGCAGAGGACTTCGACATGGGCGATGATCATTTCCCGATCGACATCGCCAGCGCACTCGAATTGCTACGATATGAGAAAGTCGCTCGATGGGAAACCGGAATGGGCGGCTACGCGGATGGAGACCTTAATTACAGCCAGGCGGCTCGCAAAGTGGCATCTGGCAAGCACGATCGACGGAAACAGGATGCGCTATACGTGCGCGTTAATCCTGACGGTTCGACCAGTAGCACTCCCCACAAGGTTATGGATGCTGAGGTCAAGGACGAAGCCGAGCGCGCCAGTCGGTATTGCTACTTCGTCAAAGAGTCGATGGCTGGCAAAGCGTCCGGCATGCGGTATGAAAAGACCGTCGCGGCGCTAAGAATGCTCTTCGGCCATCGCCCACCGATCTAGACACGGCTGAATATCCAGATGGCAACACGCGACGAACTCTACGCGAAATTCGGGATAGCAGCGGAAGCGGCGCAGCTATTCGAGACCGAACTTGGTTCGCTGCTCCTATGCGCCCGTGGCCTTGAACGCGGTTGGCACCATGAGGTTGACCCCGAAGATGCGCGAAAGCTCCTTGACCACATTGACCGCAGCACACTGGGCCAGCTGTTAGGCACATTGAAGAATTGTGTCGCCTTGACTACGGTCTGGTGGATCGCTTCGGGTCTGCGCTCAAAGCTCGAAACAGGCTGTTCCATCGGTTCTATGAAACTCATGGCTTCAAAATTCAGACCGATGAAGGCCGCGATGCGATGGTGGCTGATCTTGAAATTTTACACAGCGAACTTTTCAACGCATGGCAGGCCGCTAGCAAAATGACCGCTGTGGCGACAGCATTCCTTTTGGAGGCGAAGCGAGAACAGGAATAGGCTCGGCGTTCGTCAGGCAGCATTGCCGAGCATCCTGGCTCTTCAACGGTGCAAACCGGAGGCGAGGTGGACGACCACGAAAATGCGAGAATATCTTTCGGCACCGATCGTGCACAGCTTGTCTATGGGCTGAGGCCGGACCGCACGTTGGCGCATATCAGCGAGGTTCAGCGCGGCATTGCTTGCGGATGCAGTTGCCCTGCCTGCGGCGGTCGGTTGGTGGCTCGCAAGGGTGATGAGAACGTGCCGCACTTCGGGCACGACGGTGGCGACGCGTGCGGGGGCGGTCCTGAAACCGTTCTACATCTCCTTGCCAAGGAGGTGTTTCGAGCAGACCCGTCGCTACTCCTGCCGAAACGCCTTGGGCTCAATAAGGGCAACGTCGTGACGAAGCCGGGTCAGCAGGTCACGACGCAATTCCTTCGAATCGAGTTCACTGACCCGAAGACGGTTATCCCGGACCTCTATGTTCCGGCGCTAGGGTATGACCTCTTTGTTGAAGTCGTGGTCACCCATGCGAGCGACGAAACAAAGATTCAACGCCTTCGGGAACACGGCGTCATGGCTGTCGAGATCGACCTGTCAAAGTTGCCCCGAGACTCGACACGTGAACAGATCGCGGATGCGGTGCTTCGATCCGCGCCACGGTGTTGGCTCTATCATCCCGATATCGACAAAGCGTTGGCGAAGACCCGCGCCGACGAAGAGACATGGCAGGCTGCACAGGAAAAGCGGTTCGCCGACTATCAGGCCAGGCATGAGAAGCGGGCAAATGAATTGGCGCGCGCCTATGTCGACGGGCTGAAACAACTGGCCGGAAAGAAGATTGCTGTTCCGCGTGATGCAGAACTCCAAGCAATCGGACTCGCCGAACATGTTGGTATCGAGGTCGCCGGCTATGCGTGTTTCACTGTCCCGCCTGCGGTATGGCAGGCGACAATCTTAGCGGAGGTCTTTCACGACCAATGCCTTGGCAGCGCAGCTGCCAAGGCAGTGCCGATCGCCAAGCATTTGGAAAAGAGCGCGCTGATACGGCCGCAATTTCAGCGTGTCACTACCGAAGTAGCGAACGGTGTCGCTGTCGCCGAACCTCGCTTCGCGCCCGCTTGGAAGGCGATCGACAACTATTTGCAAAACCTGCTCGGAAAGGGCGTTCTCGTTCAGCAAGGCTACGGAGTGACGCTGGAGAGGTCCCTTGCGGACAAGTGGACCGCGTGCACGCTGGCAGAGACACAGAGAACCGCTGTCGTGCATGCCGCAGTGCAAGCAGTCGATTGGATCTTAGCCGAGCTTCCGGCCGAAGAGCGAGGGGACATGACCGGCGAGTCGTGGCTGGATTCTATCCACGCGGAGACGAACATGACATATCGGGCCGCGATCGAGTCTGATATCGAAGCGCCGAAGATCGCCGCCGAAATAGACGCCGTTGTCGCGATGTTCGGAAAGAGCGGCGCGATCCCACATGCGGCGTTGGGTTTGCCTATTCGAGGCGCAATCGAGCGCTGCAAGGCTCAGAGATCAAAGCAGGCCGAAGGGCTACGGCAGAAACAGATTCAGGAAGCCAACCGACTTAGGCAATCGCGTCGGGACCGGCTATGCGTTGACGCTGAAACGGAACTGAGCGGCCCTAATCTTGGGGCCTTTCTGAACGCGAAACGCGACGATCTGAGCGGCATGTCGCCGTTGGAAGCGGCGGAGGATAGCGAGTCGGGATTGACCAAGGCTCGAGGCGTGCTCTCCGCCGATGTCAAGCGCAAGCGTTATCAGGAGAAAATCACTGCCGATACCAAGCAGTCTTTGTCAGCGAAGCATGTCGATGCTTTCCTGAACGGCCGGGATGACGACTTAGAGCGGACAACGCCGCTCTTGTACGTCCGAGATGACGCCACCTATCGGAAGGCGCTCGGGAAGCTAGCTGAATGGCAGAGGGGGTTCGGCGGACCGTTTTGATCATAGGAGCACCACCGTAAAAAATCATGGCCGGGAGGAGTCTCGGTCACTTTTCTGCGCTCATTTCACCTGGGGCCAGTGACCTGCGTTAGGATTGAGCAGTCCGTCCTCGTAGACTGCCGTAAAGCGGCGTAAATCAGCGTCAGCGGCGTGACCTATCTCACGCCGTTTCTCAGACACGCCGCATTGATTTCAGTAAAGAGTCTAGTGGCAGCGGGAGACCGCTACATAGTGAGACCCACTATTGAAGGGGCATTCTTTTGCTATCGGCGATGCTCAGCATAGATCGTAAACGTCGCCGAAGATCGCTCGGAATTAGGATGGCTTGGGCCATAACACGAGGCTCAAACGATCCGGCTTGTGTATTGAGAGCTATGGCTGCAAGAGACCGTATTTCGTCATGAGCGCAGACACGCGGTCAATATGCGGCTGGATAGGCGAGACGCTTTTTGGCAGTCTTGGATCGCTGGCTCCCCGGGCCCCACCAAACTGGGAACTATGAGCTGCCAATCCCCCTTAAAACTACGCCAGAATCTTCCCCAAAGATTCGCAACCGCGACCGCGAGCGCGCGGAGCGTATCCGATTGGCAGGTGGCCCAAAACTATCCCTGAAGCAACGGGCAGTCGCACTCGACCAAGAACGGCGCTAGTGCGAACGCGCGATCTCACAAACATTGGCATTCCCCGTGCTATCTAGCCCGCATGTCGTTAGGTCAGCTATGGGATCTATCAAACAGCTCAAGATGCTAGATGATCAGTTATGTCAGCGATATCGAGCCGAGCTGCAGCGGGCGTTGACGCAGTTGTCGATTGTGGGTGAGCGATCCGCGCGTAGATCAGCCTCACGCTTCAACCCGTGCGTCCGGCAAGGCGCTTCGGCCGACAACGACATTTGTCGACTGTCGACATCGTCCGTGGGCAGCGGCTGAGCACCTGATCCACCGGCTGGGTCATGGTTAACTGCTTGTCAGCGAAGTTCCTGCAAAGTATCTCTCGCAACCGTGGGGACGGAGATGAAAAACCAGCTTTGGTTCGGAGATAACTTGACGATTCTGCGAGAAGAAATTGCAGACGAAAGCGTCGATCTTGTCTACCTAGATCCGCCGTTTAACAGCCAGGCAAATTACAATGTGCTCTTCCGAACTCCAGACGAAGATGCCGCAAGCGCTCAGGTAGAGGCTTTCCGAGATACATGGACTTGGGGACCAGAGGCCAAATGGGCCTTCGATGAGATTATGCACACAGGCGGCAGTGTCACTTCCATTGTTCATGCCCTGCATGCTGCGCTTGGCGACAGCGATATGATGGCCTACTTGGTTATGATGGCTCAGCGGCTGCATGAATTGCGACGTGTTCTAAAGACAACGGGGAGCCTGTATCTGCACTGCGATCCAACAGCGAGCCATTATCTTAAGATCATCCTTGATGCGATTTTTGGCCCCACGAATTTTCTAAACGAGGTGATTTGGAAGAGGACCAGCGCCCATAGCAGTGCACGGCGTTATGGGCCAATCCATGACGTTTTGCTTTTCTATTCGCGGGGAGAACGACATTGCTGGAACGCCCAATATCAACCTTATGACGTAGAATATCTAGACACTTTTTTCGATCAAGAGGATGCCGACGGCAGGCGGTGGAAGCGCACTGATCTCACCGGTGCAGGCAAAAGAAACGGGGAGACTGGCAAGCCTTGGCGCGGGATAGATATCACCGCTAAGGGACGGCATTGGTCGACCTCGCCCGACCAACTCGACGCACTTGATCTCGCTGGGAAGGTTCACTGGCCGAAAAAAGAAGGCGGTATGCCCCGGCTCCGGCAGTATCCCGAGGATCTGCCAGGGGTCGCCCTCCAGGACATTTGGACCGACATCAAGCCGCTTCACAATCGAGCAGCGGAAAGATTGCACTATCCCACCCAGAAGCCTGTCGCGCTGTTAGATAGGATACTCCGTTCTTCGGCCAATGAGGGTGAGGTAGTACTGGATCCATTCTGCGGCTGCGGAACCACCATCGCTGCTGCTCAGTTGGCAGGTCGTCGGTGGATCGGTATTGATGTGGCGTACCATGCCATCCGAGTGATTGAAGACCGCCTGGCCGATATGCCTGGAACGGTCAGCTACGATCTGGGCGGCATCCCCCGCGACTTCGCCAGTGCTGCCCGTCTCGCCGAGCGCGACAAATACCAATTTCAATGGTGGGCCAATTATCTGGTCGGCGTCCAAGCGCTAAAGGAGATTCGGAAGGGCCCGGATCGTGGCATCGACGGTCAAATGTATTTTATGAACGGGCCGCGCGGGTGGGGACGTGTGCTAACGTCCATCAAAGGCGGTCAGCACATCGGAACCAAAGATGTGCGCGAGTTCAAAGCTGTCATCGATCGTGAACGCGCGGAGATGGGCTTGTTCATCTGCCTTCGAGAACCCACGCGCGACATGCGGTCGGAAGCCGCGTCCTTCGGGTTTGTCGATACCGCCCACGGTCACTTGCCCAAATTGCAGATCGTTTCAATCGAGCGCTGGTTTAATGGCGAGCGCCCAATCATCCCGTCGCTTGGGCACGTCTCACGGGAGTTCTTCCGCCAAACTTCCAAATCGGAAAAGAGTAAAAAGCAAAGGCGTCCCGACCCGGCCGCGCCCGAGTTCCCCTTTAGCTTCATTGGCGATGGAAAGGATGCGGTTGTACACTTCAACCCGACCGCTGTCCCAAAGGAACAAGAGTTTTCTGGCGGTCTACTGTAGCTGCGACCCCGGCTTTCCAGATCAGGCTATTCGATATCTGAGACTTCGCCGCTGGCGAAAAGCACCGTCGGTGCCCATAATCTCCTAGAGCACGTCCTGTAAAGTAGTTTGCGCATTCCGCTGGCGTGAAGAGGTGGAAAAGCGGACCGACGGCGTCCCACAAAGCCTTGATGGTTCTCTCGGCCTTTGCTCGCAACAACGCCTTGAGCTTGGAGAAGGCGTTCTCGATGGGGTTGAAGTCGGGACTGTAGGGCGGCAGGTAGAGCAGGCGTGGGCCACGAATACGTTGCCGTTCATAGCGCCGTCGTAGACGAAGGGCGCTGTCATGCTCGTCAGCCGCAGCGCTCCGGTGAAGGTCGTGGTCTTCCAGTGGCCATGCGGCACGCCGGCCCGGCAGCGCTCGCCGCGCGGAGCTCTTCCACGCCTGGCCCGTCCTTAGCAGCGCTGCGAGCACTAGGCCGTGTGGACAGTTACCGCAACCATAGGACAATAGCCGCGAGAGTGACAACGGCGCGGTAATTGCGGGCGGTTTTCTCGAAGCGGGTTGCGACCCGGCGGAACTGCTTGAGCTTGGAGAAGCAGCACTCGACGAGATGACGCTGGGCATAGAGGTGCTTGTCGAGCGGATATTTGAGTGAGCGCGATGGATTGTTGGGTATGACAGCAACTGCATTCTTGGCGGCGATGGCTTGGCGTAAATAGTCGGCGTCATAGGCGGTGTCGGCCATGACCACGTCGGCGGACAGTCCTTCGATCAAGGCTGCGGCTTGCGGCGCATCGCCCTTTTGCCCTGCAGTAAGCGTGAACCGCACAGGGCACCCCAATCCGCGAACGGCCATGTGTATCTTGGTGCTCAAGCCGCCGCGGGAGCGACCAAGGGCTTGATCTTCAGACCCCCTTTTTTGGCCCCAGCCGCATGTTGGTGGGCTCGGACGATGGTGGAATCGATGATTAGATATTCGAAGTCAGGATCATCGGACATCGCCTCGAAGATGCGCCACCAGATACCCTTGCTGCTCCACCGACTGAAGCGGCGGAATACGCTGTTCCAATCGCCGAATACATCGGGAAGATCGCGCCAGGGAGAGCCCGTCCGCACAATCCATAGGACCGCCTCGACGAACATCCGATTATCGCGGCCCGTCGAGCCCTTCTGATCAGGACGCCCGATGATCAGCGGCGACATCCTATCCCACGCCGCGTCACTCAATATCAACCGATCCATCCCAAGGCTGCCTCCAAAAGCAGTCTTGAATCATGCTACGGTCAAAAAGGGAATCCTAAGAGTCCACACCACCTAGTGCTTGTTTGCGGGCGGGCGGTCGGAAGAAGGAACGCTCGCCAGTCGATTTCCACCTCGCCGTCCTCGAAACGTCACGCCATCTGCGCAGAGAATATCGCGAGAGCTGCAAGGTGGCGGCGTATTCGCGCACACCCATGCCACTCCAATTCATCGCCTTGGTTGCTTTCGCCGTTTTGAGGTCGGTTTAGCTGTCGCCCTGGAGCACCATGCGGTGTGCGGTGTGCGTTATGCACGATCCGTGCGAGAATGGCGTCGGCGACGGTGGGTGTGCGATGAGGTAATGCCATCTGGCCATCGGGACACGGGCGGGGCGGCGATATCGTTCCTCGACGAATTCGCACAGATGCGAGGGCTGTTGCCCGGTAGGGGAGTGGGCCATCGAGGACGAGCAGTTGCGCGCGGGTGAGTTTGTCGACGAGGCGGGGGAAGCGTCCGACGAGATGGGCGAGCGCAATCCTCCAACAGGGCCACGCGCACATAGAGCACGAAACGATCGAGCCCTGCTGCTTGCCGGCCGAAGGCTCCGGCCAGCCACGACTTGCCGGTTCCGGTCTGGCCGGTGATGATCAGGTTCCCATGGCCGTCCGGGATTTAGCGCAATCGCTGTCCGCGCTTTCGCGGGTGCCCCTGGACGGTCAGATACTGCTCGCAAGGAGCATCAGGTACGAGAGGCGGCTTGTCCGGTCGGATCGGCTTCCTCTTCGGGAATGTCGTCGAATGACGAGTAGTTCAGATTGTAGAGTTTGGAATAGAGCCCGCCCATAGCCATCAGTTTGTCATGGTTGCCGGTCTCAATAACCTGGCCGTTCTGAAGCACGATGATGCGATCGGCACCACGGATTGTGGCGAGACGGTGGGCGATGACAAGCCCGGTGCGGCCTTCCAGGAGTTTTCTGAGAGCCTTCTGGATCAGCATTTCCGTGTAGCTGTCGATGCTGGCGGTGGCCTCGTCAAGAACAAGGATCTTGGCGTCGGCGACGAGAGCGCGGGCGAAACTGACAAGCTGGCGCTGGCCCAGAGAAAGGTTGCCGCCGCGTTCGCCGAGTTGAGTTTCATACCTGTCGGGAAGGCTCATGATGAAGTCGTGGGCTCCGACCACCTTGGCGGCCTCGATCACCATCTCGCGCGTGGCTTCCGTCTTGCGGTAGCGGATGTTCTCGAAAACCGTCCCGGTGAACAGAAACGGCTCCTGCAGCACCATGGCGATCTGGTTGCCGAGCGATTCCTGGGTGAGATCGCGCACATCATGTCCGCCAACCAGCACTTGGCCTTGCTGAACATCATAGAAGCGGTGGACGAGGGCCATCGCGCTCGATTTACCAGAGCCGGTCGGCCCGACCAAGGCGACCGTCTCGCCGGGATTGACCCGGAAAGAGACGTTTTTCAGCACCGGCTGTTTGGGATCGTACCCGAACGTGACGCCCCTGAACTCGACCGAGCCGTCCATTTCGGGCGCAAGGATCCTGGCATCCGGTTTGTCCTGGACCTCGATCCTGACGTCGAGCACATCGGTCAGGCGCTTGCCGGAGGCCATTGCGCGCTGCATGACGGAATATTGCAGAGTAAGTGAGCGAATTGGGTCAAAGAAGCGTTGGATATAGAATATGTAGGCAACCAATACGCCCACATCGACGCGGCCATTCATGATCATGGAGCCGCCGACCACAATGACGACAGCCATGGCGAGGCCGGTGAGGCCATCGACGATCGGAACCATGACCTGTGCATATCTGGCAGCGGTCAGGTGGGTCGTGAGGTCGGCATGTGCCTTGTCGTCATACAATACGAAGTTGACGTACTGGCGGTCCATGGACTGGACGGTTCGGACGCCTTGAATCGCTTCGGCCAATGCGCCGTTGACGACTGAATTGGTCTCTTGTGCAGCCATGAAAGCCTCGCGGGCACGCGGCAGCCACACGATGCGGATAATCAACAGGGCCGGCAAGACCGAGAGCGTCAGAAAGCCGAGGTTGAAGTTGACCGACAGCATTACGAAGATGATGCCGAAGAGAAGCGCAATGTCGCCTACGGAGTAGATCGAGTTTTCGAGAAATTCGTGGATAGAGTTGACGTCGCCCTGAAGGCGAGACATCAGGCGTCCTACCTCGGTCTTGTCCATGAAGGAGAGCGATACCTTCTGCAGATGGGCAAACATGGCGCGGCGGATGTCGAAGAGGACGTTCTCGGCCATTTTCCCTACCACGGTTTCTTGCGCGTAGGCGGCGCCGAAATTAACCAGAATGGCAAGCGCAAACGCGATGGCGGCCTCAAGCAGGGCGGAGGCATCAGCGCCTACCGGAGTTATGGCGTGGTCGATCGCGTAGCGGATGATCAGCGGGATGAGAAGCTGCGTGCCGGTGAAAATCAGCAATGCGGCAAGCGAGACGACCGCCATGGCTCGGTAGGGACGAACGAAGGCCCATATGCGGCGAATGATGTTCTTGTCGAAAGCCCGGCCAAAGATCTCCTCCTCGATGCGATGGGACCCGACGACCGCGCGCGGAGGGCGTCTACCGCTATCATTCGGTTCGATTTCGAGTTCGTTGGCGTGCCGCTTGGCCATCAGGGCGCGCCTCCAAACGTGGTCGCAATGTCATCTCCCGGGCGCAACTGAAGATCATAAAGGGCCTTATAGCGTCCTGGCTTGGCCAAAAGCTCTTGATGGGTGCCGCGTTCCACGAT
The DNA here is from genome assembly GCF_055811615.1 of Mesorhizobium sp. WSM4807. Lineage (NCBI taxonomy): Bacteria > Pseudomonadati > Pseudomonadota > Alphaproteobacteria > Hyphomicrobiales > Phyllobacteriaceae > Mesorhizobium > Mesorhizobium sp. WSM4807. Next base: position 42,489 of record NZ_JBVVQY010000008.1, on the reverse strand, counting down.
CTCGCCGTTGTCGACAAACAGAATCCGGTCGGCGTGCTTGAGTGAACTCAGCCGGTGGGCGATGATGATCGTCACCCTATCCTTGGCGAAACGCCGTATCGCCGCGCGGATGCGCTGCTCTGTGGCGGCGTCGATCGCGGCCGTTGAGTCGTCGAAAACGACGATTGATGGGCGCAACATCATCGTGCGAGCTATGGTGACACGCTGACGCTGGCCGCCCGAGAGAGAGGCGCCACGTTCGCCGACGACCGTCTTGTAGCCAGCGGGGAGGCCGAGAATGTAATTGTGCAACTGGGCGGATTCGCTAGCGCGCTCGATCGGCTTTTCCTTCGCCCAGGGGTCGCCATAAGCGATGTTGTTCTCGATCGTGGTTGTGAACAGGAATGCATCCTGCTGTACGACCGCGACCGCCTTGCGAAGCGATGCGAGGGTGACCCCGCGGATGTCCTGCCCGTCAAGCATGATGGTGCCACCAGTGACGTCGTAAAAGCGGGGGATCAGGTGAGCAATTGTCGACTTGCCAGAACCCGGCGGACCCACGATCGCGATCGTCTCGCCCCTACGGGCGCAGAAGGTAATATTCTTTAGAATGACGCGGTTTCCGGTGCCGGGATATGCAAACGAGACATTGTCGAAGCGCAGAGTTCCTTCACCGATCTCGAGCGGTCTTGCACCGGAAGCATCCCCGATCGTGATGTCCTGGTCGAGCAGACTGAAGAGGCGCGAACCGCAAGTGTAAGCGCGGGCAAAGCCGTTGACCATCAGTCCGATCTGGCGGACGGGCATTTGCAGGATCGTCATGAACGTCAGGAACGTCGTGAGCGTTCCAACGCTGATCTGGCCGGCGATGAGTTTGTCGCAACCGACCCAGAGGACCAACCCCATGGCGACAAAGAAGGCGAGGGTCATTGCCGACGTGTTGGGCACGTACACGTCAACCTGCTCGTGCGCGAGTTCGAGCGCGTTTGTCGAGGCGATGTCGAACTTCGCCATCTCATAAGCCTGTGCCGAAAACGCCCGGACCACGCGGATGCCCGCGAGATTTTCCTCCATCACGCGGCCCAGGACGGAAAGCCGCTCCTGTAGGTCGAGCCAGATGGCGCGTAGCTTAAGCTGGGTGACCGACGATCGCCAGGCTACGAAAGGCACGAAGCTCAGCGCGATCAAACCGAGCACCGGATCGGTTGAGATCATCATGCAGGCGCCTATCCCGATCAGCATGGTGAGCAGAAAGAACCTAACCAGGGCGGTGGAAAAATACATCCGCACGCCGTCGAGATCGAGGATGCCGAGGGTGATCAGGTCGCCTGAATGCACCCGGTCGTGAAAGGAAAAGCTCAGGCGCTGGACCTTGTCGTAACAAGCAAGCCGCAGTTCGTACGCGACGTGGTGCCCGACAGCTTCGGCAAAGTAGTTTTGCGCCATCGTAAAGAGGCCGCGTAGCGTACTCGCGCCGAGCAGCAGGAGAGCAGGAGTCCAGAGGGCTTGTTCTGCAGCCGTCACCGTGACACCACCCCCGATGGCTACCTGGGTCTGGTCGACAGCCCGGCCGAGAAGCTGGGGAATGAGCAACTGCAGGATTACGGCTACCATCGTCGAACCGATAGCTAACGCGACCTGCCACGGGTGCCTCAAATTCATGCGCGTAATGCGCAGTAGCGTGCTCAAGCCCCGGCCCCACCCGGCCGCTTTTACATGCGCGGACGATTTGAGAGAGGTCGTGCCAACAGCATCACTGCCCACCGAGTGCCCCCGACTGAATTTTCCGCCTTCGGAAGCGAGCCGGTCGACTCACATCAAAGACGTCCCTCTAAGTTGATCCTGGCCACCATCGGCTCAAGATGCTGATCCGGCGAGTTGCGCCACGGCTTCGCTCGCTGGCATGTCGATCACCGTGATTCCGCTTGCCGCAAGGAAACGGGCTTCGTTTCTGGTCAGCGTTTGCCCGTCCATTATCGCGTAACGGGGGCCTTCTGAGCGCTTCATGATCTGCCTGGCGTAAGTGCGCAGCATCTGATCATTGAAGCGGCAGCCGACGAAGAAAAAACCCCGGTCGACGCGTCGTTCCTTGACCACGTCAGGGATAGGCGTCTGGATATCGATTTCAGTCAGGGCTTCGACATAGTCGGAATCGGCGATGAGGAAATTTGCGGCCGGCCTAATACTACCATGTGGCGCATAGAGAACCGTCTTCGTCGCTGCTCCAGCCTCGAGTTCTCTTCCCGACAAGTTGTAAGTTCTGGTCCAAATGTCGCCAACTTCGTTCGCCCGCGTAACGCCTTGTATCTCGACGACGTCGGTTCGGCCGGCCTCTGCCAGCGCCGCGCGCATGGCGCCTTCGTACCAGCTGTCGATGATGAGGGAGAGCGGGAGTTTTGCGAGCCAGGCGTGGAGGATGCTCGGCGCCGCCGGCCCCGCAAATATATCAGTCATCCAAGCTTGAAGTGTGCGGCGATGCCGGCGCTGTTCAATGAACTGCGCGACCGACCACATATTGGTGCGGATCTTCGAGGGGGCTGGCGCCCGCGTGTTGAGTGCCTCGGCAACGGCTTCGGGGGTACACGGCACAGGCGGCTCAGCAGAGCTGAGCCGGAGGAGACCCGGACCGAGATACGGGATCACCTGATCGGAGACTAACGCTCGTCTGGCCAGCTCAAGCAGCTTTCGGGCAAAACTGTCCCGGACGACGACTAGGTGGCCCGAGGTCGGGATCGTGTTCATGCTCGTTTCCTCTTGATGCCTCTCATTGACGGGCGGCATCAGTCCCCGTCGGAAAGCTTCCTTGCCTCGACGGTGATCGGCAGACGCGTATGCGGCGGAAGATCGGGAAGGAGGAGCCGCCAGCCGTTCCTGAGCGTTACGACCCCGCCCCACAGGTCCTGGTTCTCGAACTTGATAATCGGCTCCTCGAGATCCTTTTTGGGGACATACGCCGACAACCCGGCCTCGGTCCTGCGGATCATTACTTTCATGCGGCCGTTCCTTTATTGGCGTTTTCTTCGGCACTGCAGGGAGCGTCGGCTTTGTCGAGGCTCGTCAATTCACGCGCTCGCATTCCGACGACCGTCCCACGGTCGATCCATTCGACCGCGTAGATGAAGAACTGCTGTAGAAACGTGCCAATGTCGCGCACATAACCCTCTTCGCCCTTGCGCACGAGATTTTCGCCGATCTCCCTGCCAGGATAGGTGCCGTCATTCTTAATGTGGCGAGTGGCACGGACCCGCTCTCCCGGCTGAAATTGGGGGGGTCTGCGGATTTCGACCTCCTGTTCGCGTGCGGGCCGCATGGCGGTTCCTCGGTTCTCTGAGGCTAGTGTCATTGATGAGGCGCGCAGGCATTCCCCGGGGCAGCCAGTTGTGTGGGTACCCAGTGGACTCAGGCAGGAACGCAGGTCTTCGGCACAGGACACACCGAAGCACATTGCTGCGTGTCGAAAGCTCCCTCGCATTCGGTGCACTTCTGCAGCTCGACCACGTAGCTCTCGCCTTTGAACTTGATCGCACCCGACGGGCATTCGAATTCGCAGGCGCCGCATTGTGTGCATTGGGATGCGATGATCTTGAAAGCCATTTTGACTCCTGATTCGAGTAAATGAGATGGGTTCAGGCCGTCGCGGCGAGTGCCTGGACGCCGGACTCGGCGGCGTAAATCGAGCTGATTGCCGTTTCGATGTAGTCATGGCCGTAAGCGTCGGTTGCTCGGATACCGGCGGCCGCGAGCTGATCCTTGGGGCAATCTCCAATTTTGACGCAAAGCACTATGTCTACGCCTTCCAGCGCAGCGATGACCCCGTCGAGAGTGGCCTTCTCGCCCCAACCCCCGAGGCAATACTGCTCAACCTTGCGGTGCCCGATAAAGTTGATCCCTATCGGCGACGCTTCATACACCTGGAATTCCTTGGCATGGCCGAAGTGTTCGTTGACGCGGCCGCCGCCCTTAGTCGCCACCGCAACGAGGAGGGACTTGCCGGAGCTCGTTGTCTTGACCATTCCGATCGCTTCGCTCCTGGCCGCCAGGCGATCACGGCGCTCGTCCGTGACCAGCTCCCGATAGGCTTCGCGCTTGCCGGCATCGTAGGTGAGCTCGCCGGGAATCTGGTCCAGTGTGAATTCCTGGCCACGATCCTCACCCAGCAGGCCGACGGCATCTGCCCGGCACTGCCGGCAGTGGCGCATCAACTTGGCGCCGCCTTCAAGACGATCCTGAAGAGCCTTCATCTCCATTGCATTTGGACCGCGCTGCCCGGTCAGTCCGTAGTGCGTGCCGTGCGCCGGGTCGGAAATCAGAGGCATGACGTTGTGCAGGAACGCGCCGCGCTGCTTGACCCACTTATTCACCTCAATCAGGTGCTGGTCGTTCACTCCAGGGATCATCACCGAATTGATTTTGGTGAGGATGCCGCGCGCGCTCAGCATCTCTAACCCCAGCATCTGCCGCTCGTGCAGAATTCTGGCGGCTTGGATGCCGACGTAGCGGCGATGGTCGTAAAAGATCCAGGGATAGATCTTTGCGCCGACTTCCGGATCGACCATGTTGATCGTGATCGTCACGTGATCGACATTCATGTCGGCAAGCTCGTCGACGTGGTCCGGCAGCGCGAGCCCGTTGGTAGAGACGCAGAGCTTGACGTCGGGGATTTCCCTGACGACGCGTTCGAACGTCGCCTTCGTCTTCTCCCAGTCGTAACAGGCATCGCCCGGTCCGGCGATGCCAAGCACGGAAAGCTGCGGCACTTCATTGGCGACCGCGATCACCTTGCGTACTGCCTGATCGGGCGTCAGCTTTTCCGAGACAACCCCGGGCCGGCTTTCGTTGGCGCAATCATATTTGCGATTGCAGTAGTTGCACTGGACATTGCAGGCCGGCGCGACGGCGACGTGCATGCGCGCGAAATAGTGGTGCGCCTCTTCTGAAAAGCACGGGTGATCCTTGATCTTGTCCCAGATGGCCGGATCCACATCGTCCGGCCTTGTCGACGACCCGCAGGACGAAGATGCGCAGCCACCTGACTTCGCGCTCACCAGCAACTGGTCGGAGAACCTCGCGCCGGTCAGGCTCTCAACTGAAATCACCGGTGCGGCCATTGAACGGCTCCGTTACGGGTTAACGTCGCGGTTCGAAGCGCAAGAGCAATGCCAACTGAAAAAGTGGCGCTAGTTCACGAATTGGCTTTGCGCGTCGGATATCATGGAGTTGCTCCGACATAGCTTTGTCGGACTTCTAACAGGACTATGTTAGAAGGTGAGGAAGGCGACCCGGCCGGACATCAGTTCAAGATAGAAATCCCGCGTCGACCGCTCGGCCGTGATCGCCCTCGGCACAACTCCCGACCGGTCTTCCGACGAGGATGTCGCTCTCGGCGACGGCGAGCTCGTCCGCGGTGAAGTTGCCGCTGCTCACTTGGTCTGCATGGTTCCGATTCAGGAGAGTGGGGTGACTCCTTTCTGCGATCGGCAAGACGTCGGCAAGGGCGGGTGATGAAGGGGTGTGACAGCATCACACACTCGCGCAGCTTTGGCCGGGCTCCGATACATGGGCGTAGCTGACGCAGTGTTCTCGTTCTCCACGTCATTAGAACGCTAGAATTTCTTCACATCGATACCGTGTCGGCGCAAAGCGTATCCGACCTGTCGCGGCGTGACGCCGAGGACACGGGCGGCCTTGGCCTGAACCCAGCCGACCTTCTCCATCGCGCCGATCAGCCGATCGCGTTCCGTCAGGCGCGGGCCTATTGCAGAGAGAGCGGGATCGTTTGCAGGGTCGGCAGTATGGGGCCGCACGTTATCCTGCGGGGCGCCGAAGCGCCCGGCCGGCATCGGCAATCCGGCGGGCATTATATTGCTTCGAAAGCGCTGGTTGCCGGTATTGCCGCTGTGCGAATGATCAGCTCTTTTCCAGAGGAGCCAAGATAGGCATTGGTTATTGTTGCAGGCAAAATCTGATGGAGCGATTGTCCTTGAACGCGCTAGCGTGGCCGTCCTTTGCACGCAGTTCTCCAATTCGCGGACGTTACCAGGGAAGTAGCATTGCGAGATAAACTCGAGCGCCGACGGCGCGAAGGCGAGTTCGAGATGGTTGTCCTTGTTGAATCGTTCGAGGAAGGCGTTCGCAAGGCGAGGAATATCCCCCGGTCGCTCTCTGAGCGGAGGCAGGATGATTGGCACCACATTGATGCGATAATAAAGGTCGGCCCTGAAATCCCCGTTTACGACAGCCGACTCGAGATCCCTGTTGGTGGCGCATATAAGTCGCACGTCCACCTGCAGCGTCTTGGTACCGCCAACACGCTCCAGTTCGCCTTCCTGCAAGACGCGTAACAGCTTGGCTTGGAAGGCAGGCGAAATCTCGCCGATTTCGTCGAGTAGCAGCGTTCCCCCGTTTGCCAATTCAAAACGGCCGGCGCGCTGGGAAATTGCCCCTGTGAAGGCGCCTTTTTCATGTCCGAACAGCTCCGACTCCAGAACGCTTTCCGACAGTGCGGCGCAGTTCAACTTGACGAAAGACTTCCTCCGCCGGCGCGAGAGCCTATGTATGGCTTGCGCGAAAAACTCCTTGCCGGTGCCGCTCTCGCCCCTCAGAAGCACGGTGGAATTCGTCCTTGCTACAATGGAGACGGTTTCGAGCACCTGCTTGAGTGCGGGGCTCTCCCCGATGATCCCATCCATCTTGGCGGGTGCATGCGGGACGGGGTCGGTCCGGTCCTCATCTGACGAATTCTCCGCTGTCCAGCTCTCATCGACGCGCCGCTCACGATCCCTAGTCAAGCCGCGATGGAGGCGAATAGTGCGGCCTACGAGGTTGGCCACCATCGTCAGGAAGCAGATGTCCTCATCGTAGCGGGACCCGTTTGCGCTGTCTCTTACGATCGACAACGTCCCAAGGATCCTGTCCTCAGCCTTAACCGGGACGCCGATAAAGGCCATTGGGAGGGAACTGACACCAGGACGTGTTTGAAGCTCGGCCTGAAACAACTCGGACGTGCTGAGGTCCGCGATGACGAGCCGCGTGCCCGTAGCGACGATTTGATCTATTGCCGCCTTTGGTATGATGGGGTGAGTGCCTGATGGGCCGCTGCCGGCACTCGCGGCGATCTCCGGCTCACCTTCAGAGTCCAGGACAAAGATTGCTCCATGACGCATTTGCACAAACGACGGGAGAGTGTTCGCGACATTGGCCAGCGTAACCTCCAGCCGGGCGGGAGCCGTCAGCGCCTTCGACACCTCGTAGATTCCCCTGAGCCAGTCATCTGCTTCGAACATCCCATCACTGGCGGGTTTGCGGAAGGTGTCTCGAGGTCCTACTCCGTTGACCCGATCATCCGGCCGTATGTGAGCCATGGAAACACCTCAGCGGTTGTGGTCCAGGGTGCTCCTCCCAAGCGCCATTTCATCAGTTCAGGAAGTTCACTCGCTCCGCAGTTTGGCGAGATGGTGCCGGCAAGATTGCGCTTTGTCGCGAGTTCGGGAGTACACAGGTGCACACCCGCCGAAACGGTGCTAAAGCCGATCATCCGAACTTGAAGAGGACGCCGAAGCCACCACGCGGATAATTCCATTCGATCTCGCCGCTGGCCTCGCACAAAACGCGGCAGGTGCCGCACTCCATGCAGCCATCGGCGGTGATTTCAACTTGACCTTTGTCGTTCAACTCATAGCATTTCGCTGGACAGACGCGTGTCAGCGCGAGCAGATTCGCGCTTGGTTGCTTGTGCGGTCGCACCTTTATATGCGGACGGCCGGAGTCCACCAGATAGCGGTTCTGGTAAAGCTTGTCTTCGACACGTAATTCTGTCCCTGGGTTCGTCATGTCGTCAGTGCCTCATCGCCACGCCAATGCCAGCCGGATCGCGTCGCTGACCAGCCCCAACCGCGAGCGCGCCTTGATGAAGGCTGCCGTGGTCGCCTTTTCCTTTTCGATCTTTGGCGTGCCGTCGACACGCATGAAGTTTTGCGCGGCTTGCGACATCAACCGCGGGTAGGTCGTGAAGAAATTGCAGGCGTTAGTGTGGAGTAAAGCTGGCATGTCTTTGTATTTCCGCAGGTCTTTGACTACGAATGATTTATCCAGCATCGTCTGGTAAAGGGCGAGGTTCCGTTTGGTCATTGGATCGTTGCGTCTCTTCACCTGGATGATAGCCTCAGCCGCAATGCGACCGGAGGTCATGGCGAGGTTCGAACCCTCGCGATGAACGGCGTTGTTTAATTGCGCGGCATCGCCGACAACGACCCAACCGTCGCCAAAGAGCTGCGGAATAGCCTTGTAGCCACCTTCGGGAATGAGATGCGCCGCGTATTCTTTCACCTCCGAACCGGCGATCAGCGGCCGGATCGAAGGATGGTTTTTTAGCGCGTCGAGAAGGGCGTAAGGGCTCTCCATCTTCGCGGCGAAATCCGAGACGAGGCAGCCGATGCCCAGTGAGATCGATTCCTTGTTGGTGTAGAGGAACCCGAGCCCGGCCATGCCGTGGGATATCGTGCCGACTGCCTCGATCACGCAGCCTTCACTCCCTTTGACCCCGAACCGCTGCTCAATGACCTCTTCGGGCAGGAAATGCATCTCCTTTACTGCGAGCGCCACCGCTTCCGGCTTCAGCATCTTGCGAAGACCGCCCCGCGTGCCAAGCAGCCCGCAGACACCTTCTGCAAGAACAACTACGTCCGCGTAGATCGCTCCGCCGGCCCGATCCGTGCGGACGCCGATCACCTTGCCCTTGGCGTCACGGACGAGTTCCGTCACCGTCGTCTCGCACAGAACCGTTGCGCCGGCCTCGCGCACCTTGCGCGAAAACCATTTATCGAACTGGGCACGAATGATCGTATAGCGGTTGGGCTTCACCTCGTTGAAGTCGTCCGACCGATAGTGAATCCCGGTGTGGGAGGTGTCGTCCATCACCCAGAGCCGCTGTTCAACCAGATGCCGCTCGAGCGGTGCATCATCGCGGAAATCCGGGACGATCTTCTCCAGCATGTTCGCGTACATGATGGCGCCCTGGACGTTCTTGGAGCCCGGATATTCACCTCGTTCCAACTGGAGTACCTTCAAGCCGTCGCTTGCCATGGTGTAAGCAGCTGCGTTCCCGGACATGCCGGCGCCGATGACAATGGCGTCGAACTCTTCGTTGATCATTTCCATCTCCCTTAGCTCGCAAGCTTGTCGCGACTGTGCGGTGACAGCCGCCGGGTGAAGGCCTCGGTCAGCGCGGGCAGGAAACGGACCGCATCGGTGACGATCCCGAGGTGAGCGAAATCGAAAATCGGCGCGTTCGGGTCGGTGTTGATGGCCACGATGAGATCGGCTCCCTCAACTCCAACGCGGTGCTGGATGGCGCCGGAAATTCCGGCCGCTATGTAAAGCTTCGGCCGGATTGTCTTGCCTGTTTGGCCGATCTGCCGATCGGCCGACATCCAGCCCTTTTGGACCAGCGGCCGCGAACAGCCGAATTCGGCCCCGATCACTCGCGCGAGACTCTTCACAAGCTGCAGGTTCTCCGCTCCGCCGAGACCAAGCCCTCCCGCAACCACCACATCCGCATAGGCGAGATTGGCAATGCCCGACTGGCTGTCCGGAAGGAACCCAAGCACTTTCGTGACGATTTCATCCTCGGCGAGCGACAGCTTGTGCGCGATGACACGCCCGATCGCTCTGTCTGCCCGCTGCGGCATGGGCATGACCCTCGGTCGCACCGTCGCCATCTGCGGCCTGTAATTGAGCGTGTAGATCGTGCATAGCAAGGAGCCCCCAAAAGTCGGACGGGTCGCGGCGAGTGAACCGTCGGTATCCACGTCGAGTTCGGTGCAGTCGGCCGTTAGCCCTGTCAGCAAGGACGTCGCGACGGAACCGGCGAGATCCCTGCCGAGCGTGGTCGCACCGAGAAGCAGAATCTCGGGTTTGTAAGTATCAACCAGATCCGTCATTGCCTTGGTGAAAGGCTCATTGCGATAGTCGGCGAGCAGCGGCGCCTCAACGAAGTAGACAAGGTCGGCGCCATAAGCGAAGGCCTCGGCGACTGCGTTCTGGGTGGCTTCTCCAGGCGGTCCGAGCACAGCGCCCGCGAGCTGGACGCCAAGTTTGTCCGCCAGCTTGCGGCCCTCACCAAGCAGTTCGAAGGATACCGGATGGACCTGGCCGCGTTCGAGCTCAATGAAAACCCAAACGTGCCGATAGTCCCTGAAACGCTCAGGAAGCTCCTTCTTCATGCCGGCACGGCCGGGGGGCTGGCGAGGGGTGTCTGAGTTCGTGCTCGACATATGGTCTGCTCCTTGCCGTCACGCGGCCTCGAAGGCGAGTTCCGGTTCCAGCGCCGGCTGGCGGGTGAAGATTGCACCAATCAGTTCGTCTGCGGCGTCGCGCAGCGTCTTTTCGGCGATCTCAATTTGCGCCGCCTTTTCCGAACGGGCGCTAGGGGCAAAAACGCGTTTGACGACCGTCGGCGAGCCACGCAAGCCGCATTTGGTTAGATCTTCAATGCCGGCCTCGGCCGCACTCCATTTCACAATCTGGCTGCGCGCGGCGCAAAGGGCGTCTTCGATCGAGCCCCGGCGCATCTCGTTCGTGCCTTCCAGCATGGTGATGAGGCAAGGCAGCCTGCTCTTCAGCTTCTGGGTGCCGCCCTCGCATCGGCGCTCGACCGTGATCTCGCCTGCAGCAAGATCAATGGAGGCGATTTTCGCGACATAGGTGAGTTGAAGGAGATCGAGACGCTTGGCGATGCCGGGCCCGACTTGGGCGGTGTCGCCGTCGATCGTCTGTTTGCCTGTGAAGACCACGTCCGGCGTGCCGAACGTCTCGCCGATCTTCGCGATTGCCTGGGAAAGAGCAAAGGAGGTCGCCAGTGTGTCGGAACCGGCAAAATAGCGGTCGGTCAAAAGCACTGCGCGATCGGCGCCGTAGCCGAGCGCCTTGCGCAGGGAGTCCTCTGCCATGGGTGGACCCATAGTGAGCGCTGTGACCTCCCCACCATAAGCGTCGCGTAGCCTGAGTGCTTCTTCCAGGGCAAATAGGTCGTAAGGGTTGATGATGGTCGGCACACCCTGACGCATGATGGTGTTCGTCACCGGATGGACCCGTATCTGTGCCGAGTCCGGCACCTGCTTAATGCTGACGACAATGTGCATTGGCGTTCTCTACGCTGTTATCCCGATGCGAGCTGGCGGTGCGAGTTCTTTTTGCATTGTTCGTGCCAAGTGTTTTGCGAGCGTCTTTCCTTTTAAATTCCATTGATCATTTCAGAGGCCCCCGGTTTCGGTGCCCGAATTGTCGGCTTGTCGACATTGTCGCGTCGCAACTATGTAGCGTTTATTCGCCGAACCGCTTCAGGACGGAGTCGAATGGAACGAATGTGCGGCCTGGCGTGTGAGGTTTGTTCGGATTGTGGTCTTTCAGCACCTTGAAAACCCGGTGCGTGAGCGGCGAGGAAAGCGCGAACTCCTCGTAGGCGCGTTCCAGCATGGCGCGCATGCGCGCGGCGATCACCTGGTCGGGCAGACCGGAGAAATCTTCCTCGGCAAGGTATTGGCCCACACGCTTGAGGATATGCAGCCGTGAGACATTGAGCACCTTCGGATCATACGAGACGCCAAGGACAGCGAAGAACTCCTCCGCGGACGACAGGCCTTTCAGTCGCGTGAGGATGTTGGTGACGTCGATGGGACTGCTGTCAGCGGAACAACTCATTGCGTTCTCCCTTTGTCGGAAACGGTGGTTCTGGTGCGTTGGTCGCACATTCGACATGCAGCCTCGAAAGCCGCGGTTTGATGAACGAATGCGCTAAGCCAGCGCGGCAATCGCCTCGTCGACACAACTGCCTCCGGTGCCGAGGCCGGACGTCGCGCGCGGTACAACTGGTCGATCTCCATGGAGGCAGCCGGCCCCGCTTGGAAGCGAGCGAGGTGGGCTGACGCAAGGGCCCGCAGGGCCCGAGCGCGATGGGCTTGACTGTCTCCGGATTGGCCCTCGACCTGGCGCTCGGCCCCGCCCGAGGTCTCCCGGCCGCCAAGGGGGGCAATGCGGGGAGGCCGACTTCGGTATCTGCCTCCTGAAGGACAGCCATCGCGGCGGCCACCTCTTCGCGTGCGGCATTGCCCGCGCGCTCGCCGACTCCAAGGACGACCGAGGCATGGCGCGCGCCGGCGCGGAACGCGGCCACCGTGTTGGCGGTAGCGAGGCCGAGATCATTATGCGCATGGAATTCGAGGTCGACGGGAGACTTCGCGGCGAGCGGGGTGACAAGCTCGAAGGTCGAAAGGGGATCGAGGGCGCTGACACTATCGACCAGGCTGACGCGGCTTGCGCCGGCGCGCGCCGCCGTCTTAATAAGGCGGGAGAGATAGTCCTGGGCTGGTATGCGAGCATCCTCAGAGCCCAGGGCGAGGAAAAAGCCGCTGGCGGCCGCGCGCCCGACCATATGCTCGATGAGCTTTTGCGCTCGTTCCCGGACTAGCCCGAGCTTGGTGGCAAGCTGGATATCCGATGCAGGCAACGACAGATTGAGGGCGCGGACGCCGCTCTCGACCGATGCATGGAGATCCCGTGAGGTCATCCGGCGCCATGCCGTGAGCCGCACCGGGACACTCCGTGCGACCACGGCGCAATTGCGTCGATCTCGATCGCAAGCTTTCCGACACCGTCAAGGCAACGCCGGGTGCCTGCTCGCCCTCGTGCAGGGTAAATATCCTTGAGGAAGACCCGACTGCTCATGAATGGACGCCGGTTCATCTGCCGCTGAGACCCGGTACGCATTGAAGGCCTTCGGCGCTCCGTATATTCGACCCGGAACTGTGGGCGTCGCGCAGCTTCTCCACAATTGAAGGCAAGACCTCTAGCACCCGGTCCACCTCTTCTTGTCCGTTGTCACGCGCGAAAGAGAAGCGGACCGCCCCATGTGGCATTTTCATCGCCCTCAGCACATGGCTTGGCTCCGCACAGCCCGATGTGCAGGCGGACCCGGAGGAACAGACGATACCCTCGCGGTCGAGGAGATGCAGGATTCCATGGCCTTCAATACCTTCGAAGGCCATGTTTGCGGTGTTCGGCAAGCGCTCCAGGGGATCGCCGTTGACGAAGCTGTTTGGGACACGCTGGACAAGCCCGTTCTCCAGCCGGTCGCGGAGCCACTTTATCCGCATGGTCTCGGCATCCATGAATTTCAAGGCGAGTTCGGCGGCCATGCCGAGCCCGACTATGCCGGGCGTGTTTTCGGTGCCCGCGCGCCGGTCGCTCTCTTGGTGACCCCCCTTGATCAGGGACTGGAACGGCACGCCGCGCTTGACGAAAAGTGCGCCGGCCCCTTTTGGTCCATGAAATTTATGGCTGGAGAGCGACAGCATGTCGATGGCGGTTGATTTCAGGTCCATCGGGAGCTTGCCGACTGCCTGCACGGCATCAGTGTGGAAAAGGGCGCCGACTTCCTTGGCCAATTCGGCGAGCTTGGCGACGGGGAAGATCGTACCAGTCTCGTTATTGGCCCACATGATCGAGACGATTGCCACGTTCGGGTTGAGGACGGCCCGGTAAGCGTCGACGTTCAGCCGGCCATGGCGGTTCACCGGGATCCTGTGCACCTTAGCGCGGCACGTCTCCTCAAGATGAGCGCAGAGGGTCAGCACAGCCGGATGTTCGACAGCGGAAGTCACGATCTCTGTTCGGTCAGGCATCACCTCGAGCGCCGAAAGAATGGCCGCATTGTCGCTTTCCGTTCCACCCGAGGTGAAGGTGATCTCATCGTCGAACTCCGCGCCGATCAGCGCCTGCAACTGAAGCCGCGCGTTGCTCAACGCGGCGCCGGCAAGGGCGCCAAAACCGTGCGCCGACGAAGGGTTGCCGAATTGATCCGTAAGCAACGGCAACATCGCTTCAACGACCGCGGGATCGACCCGTGTCGTAGCGTTGTTGTCGAGATAAACAACTTTCATGGGCTATGGTCCTCAATGGATCGAATGACGTGAGGCGCAACCCGGTCGCATCGAGCCTTGCGCATGCCGTGGCTGGCGGAGACGATCCAGAAGCGGTGCAGGTGGCCCCCAGATTGGCGCAGATTGGGCCGCCATCGCACCGACAAGCTCACCTCAGGCGCCCTCTCTCCTTCTTCGGCAATCAACTACAGGACTTGCCGCAGGAGCACTTCCCGCTCGCATTCGGATTGTCGAAGACAAAGCCGGAGGTTTCGAGACCCATGACGAAGTCGACGGCCATGCCGGCTACATGCGGCTGGGTGCCGGCGTCTACGAACACCTTGATCCCATCCGTCTCGATGATCGCGTCGCCCTCGCGCGGGACGCTCTCCAGGCCCATCGAGTATTTGAAGCCGGAGCAGCCGCCGGCCTCGACCATGATGCGAAAGCCTTCTGCCGGCTCACTAGCCTTGGAAAGAGCGGTTTTAACGGCGGCAACGGCCTTGTCGGTGAGCGTAATCATCGCTCGTTTCTCCTCAGTGCGTGACGGTTTGGGCATCACCGTGCATGGACCGTGCCAATGGGAAAAACCGTTTCCGGACAGTGCGACATCGCCAACGCGGCCACGATTCTGGTTCGGCTGTTACCGCGAAGGCGTCGGACAATCGACAGGTATTGTCGGATTTGTCGAGACCGCCACAGGGGGATGAGCTCAAGTTCCCTGTGAACTGGCATGTAAGTCGGTTTCCGAGCGCTTCGAGCAATTGGCACGACTTTTGAGCTCTTTTTTGGCGAGGGCGAAGACGCCCAACCGACAGTATGCGCAACCAGGGGTCAAGACATGCACCAGCGCGAGAAACCTTCGCCGGAGAGAATCCGGCGGGCACGCGAAGACAGCCCTACAATCCGCGACCGCGATCTCGCCGCCCAATTGGGCATTTCGGAAGCGGAGCTTTTTGCGGCACATTGCGGTTTTGGCACGGTGCGCATCCAGCCACGCGTTAATGATATGCTGACCGGTCTCGAGGCGGTCGGCGAGGTGATGGCGCTGACCCGCAATGCCAGTGCCGTGCATGAGAAGATAGGGATCTACGATAAGGTGTTCACCGGAAAGCGTCACGCCATGGTGCTCGGCAAGGACATTGATTTGCGCATCTTCTCGAACGTGTGGGCGCACGGCTTTGCGGTCGAGACACGCGATGGCGGGGAGATCCACCGCAGCCTGCAATTCTTCGACGCCGCAGGCGAGGCAGTGCACAAGGTGCATCTGAGGTCGTCCTCCAACCTCTATGCCTATCAAAAACTGACAGACGAGCTCCAATCCTCGAACCAGGAGCCGATCGTGTCGGTTAAGGGGAGGTCAGCCGAAAACGTCGCAAAGATTGCGGACCAAGCCGCTACAGTCGATGACCTGCGGGAGCACTGGAGCCGGCTGACCGACGTGCACCAGTTTTTCGGCATGCTGAAGGCCCTGAACCTCAGCCGCCGCCAGGCGGTGCGCATGGTCGGCCAGGATTACGCCTGGCTGCTCGACAATGCTGCCGTTGGCGCCATGTTCCATCGTGCGGCCGAGGACGAGATGCCGATCATGTGCTTCGTCGGCAATCGTGGCTGCATCCAGATTCATTCCGGCCCTATCAAGTCGGTCAAGCAGATCGGGCCTTGCATCAATGTGCTCGACGAGACTTTCCACCTGCATCTCAGGGCCCACCACATCCGTGAGGTTTGGGCCGTGCGCAAGCCGACCAGGGACGGTCACGTCACGTCACTCGAAGCCTATGGCGCCAATGGCAAGATGATCGTCCAGTTCTTCGGGACGCGCAAGGAAGGCGAACCCGAGCGCCACGACTGGCGGCTACTGGCCGAGAACCTGCCGCGCATTCCCCGTTCAACCGCCGCTTGAGGTGAGGCCAATGCATATCGATTCCCGTTTCGCTCGGCATGCGCCGCTACTCTGGATTTGCTGACCACCGCTTTGCCTGCCGAGGCCAACGAGGGCACAGCTGCCTTTTGCGGCCCGCCGAGGATCACCTCGATCGGAGGCGCCATTCCCGAGGGCCACCGCGCTTGGCGAGGATCGCCATCATTGCTCCCGTTGCGATGAGCCACAACCTGAACCCCGCGGTAAAGCTACTCAATGCAGGCAAATGCGTCAGCTGCCCGGACGGGTGTGTTGTCGGTCAATTGTCCAACATCCCAGATGTACGGCAGCGGGCGGGAGGAATTGCTCGAAGTGAAGTCGATTGGTCCCTCCGTCAAGATTCCAGAGGACGGCCTCCACAAAGGCATCTCGAATGATCCTTCGCCGGCAAGAGCCCTCGGCGTCTCATGCCAAGCTCGAAAAGCTAGCGTCCGAGACGGATGCAAAGCTGAACACGCCCCAAAGCAGCCCGCATTATCAAAGAACGCTTAGCGCATCCTGTTCGCGCTATCGGCTCAGCGCGGCTAGATTCTTGCCAAGAGCAGCAACACAGCAGTCAACGGCCAGGTTGCCGATGCGACCAGTGCGGTCGAGGATTTCTCCGGCTACCAGCAGATGCCCGACAAGGCGATCGCCATCGCCAGGCCGATGTGATCCTGACACAGAAGTATGTGGGGCTGCCGATCTCGGCAGTGAGCTATTTTGCGGGCGCCCTGATGGCCTCGGCGCCGGCGGACGTGGACCTTGTTCTTGCCATAGGCGCGGCTGATCGCGGCCCCGATCTCCGGCTCGCTCAGGCGCTCGACCGCATACAAATCATCTCGCGCAAGAGATCGGGATCCGGAGCCTTCTCCACGAGCGCGCAGGTTCACCATGTCGTCGGTCATCGATCGTCCTTCGAATTAGTTGGGTCAGCAACCCGACCTTACCGACGAAGTATCGATGACGACCGCAAAGCCGCTCGCTCGCTACAGCGCTTGTAGAGGGCGCGCTCGCGAGCGGCTTCGCTACCGCCGAGCTACACCCTCTCTCGCAGGTGACCTCGTTCGATACTTAGCCTCTTCACTCGGCTCGTCGTTAGCTTTCTTTTCCGCAAACCTTGTCGTGTCTGGAACAGTCATGAATGTCGAAATTCGTACCAAGGTTAGCCTCAGAAGGGCCGCTACAACGGAGATATGAGCAGCGCCAATGGTGCGCTTAGTCGGCACGCAACTTGCTCGATTTTGTCATCGGAGGCGTGTCGGCGGTGCGTCGCGTAGCCCAGCGGTGACGAACAGCCTTGCGATCTCAGCCGAGCGCGTAAACGCCTGAACGCAGGAGAACCAAATGGCGATCAACCCGGTTCCAGATCATGTCCCGCCGGAAATGGTGGGCGACTTCAGCCTCTTTTCGTCGCCAGGCATGGCTCCGGCGCCCAACGGCGACCCGCACGCAGCAGTCGCTTGCGTGCATGCCGGACCGCGAATCTTTTATTCGCCCTGGAACACGCGTACGGGGCAGGGTGCTTGGGTCATCACTCGCGCCGCAGATCAGCGCCGGGTGCTGCAGGAGACCGAAAACTTTTCCAGTCATCGCAACGTCTTCGCATCCGCGCTGGGCGAAGACTGGCCGACGATCCCGCTCGAACTCGATCCCCCTTCCCATGCAGTCTTTCGCTCATTGCTCAATCCGCTCTTTTCGCCGAAGCGTGTAACGGAACTGGAGCCCGCCATCCGCGAGCGAGCGATAACGCTTATCACGAGGATCGCCTCTTCGGGCACAAGCTGCGACGCGATGAAAGATTTCGCCTACCCTTTCGGAGTCAGCATCTTCCTTCGCTTCATCGGACTGCCGGAGCACCGCCTTGAGACGTTTGTTGCCTGGGCGAGAGATCTGCTCCACGGCGATGATGTGAGACGGCCGGCGGCGGCTCGGACGATTGTAGCGTTCATAGACGAGCTGGCGGCGATGCGCCGCAAAAAGCCCGTCGACGATTTCATGAGCTTCATTGTGCAGGCGCAGGTCGAGGGCCGCGGGCTGACAGACCAGGAGGTCCGTGGCATTGGCGTGCTCGTTTTGGTGGCCGGGCTCGACACGGTCGCTACAGCCATAGGCTTTGACTTGGCCTACCTCGCGCGAAACCCGGAAGATCAGGAATTGCTCCGAAAAGAACCGGACCGGATCGTGCTCGCAGCCGAAGAACTGCTGCGCGCCTTTCCGACCGTCCATTTAATCCGCGTGGCACGGAAAGATATCGACTTCGAAGGCGCGCCGATCCGCAAGGGGGACTTTGTTTCCTGCGCCACCATGATTGCAAATCGTGACCCGGCGGAATTCGAATCTCCCAACACGGTCGACCTGACCCGAGAAGGCATCCGCCACGCCTCCTTTGGCTATGGTCCCCACCGTTGCCTTGGCTCACATCTCGCCCGGCGGGAAATTGTCATTGGCCTGGAGGAGTGGCTGGCACGACTGCCGCCCTTTCGGATCAAGGAGGGAACAGCACCCATCACCCATGGCGGCCAACTGTTCGGGATTGAAAATCTGATCCTGGAGTGGGGCTAAACCTAGCCCGGCCTGAAGCCGGGGCACAGACGTTGGAGGTCGCCTTGCGCATCATCGTTCACCAAGCCAGATGTCAGGGTCATGCGCAATGCGCGGCGCGAGCGCCGGCAGTCTTCAAGCTGGATGAGGCGGGTTACATCCTCCCCGGTGACATCGAGGTTGCGGACGGGGAGCAAGTGCTTGCGTCGGATGGGGTGCGATCCTGCCCCGAACTTGCGCTGGAAATCGACGATCCACCCGCTGCGCGAATTGCTTCGGAGACCACCCCCAAACCGAAGACAGAGGCCCCGGAACACGTCAGAACCACGGAGTTTGCGACAGACCCGATGGGCCAAGCAAAAATTGTCGAACTGCTCGACCGTGAGGCGATCCGCGACTGCCTTTATCGGTATTGCCGCGGGACAGACCGCGCCGATGAGGCGGTGCTGCGCAGTGCGTACTGGCCCGACGCACATGACAGCCACGGGGCGTATCGCGGCCCGGCCGAGGGCTTCATTCGGTTTGCGCTCGATGTCTTCAAGACTGGACCGCGCAACATCCATCAGATCACGAACATCCTAATCGAATTCATCAACGCGGCAGAGGCCACGGTCGAGAGCTATTTCACCGCGCTGCAACGCGGACCGGACAAAGACGGAGAAGTGCGCCAGATGTTTCTATGCGGGCGCTACTGCGATCTGTTTCAAAAGAGGGAAGGGGAGTGGCGGATTGCCGAACGGACCGTTGTCTATGACTGGCTCGAGGAGCAGATCCCATCGTCGGTGCTGGAGGCAGAACGCTTCGGCCCGCGACAGCCGATTGGAGCACCGTATCCGGACGATCCAATCTATGCGCTCGGGAAGCGTCGCATTGCTTCTCATGACGATGCCTTCATAGCTTCGCAACCGCATCATTGGGACTACGGACTATGATAACTTTCCAACGCCACCGCGACACCTGCAAGGTAGAGATGGCCGGCAGGGACCCCGCGACGGCGTGACCGCGACAGCGCTCTGCTCTGAAACCATGAGCGCACCGAGGACGCCGGTCTGCATAGATTTGCTGGAGCTTAGCAGAGCCGCTCATCGATCCTGAACCGGATCAGATCGTGTTACAGACCCAGTTGGGAGATTTCGACCAGGGACAATGCTGCCAGACCGAATTGTGGTTCGACCAGACCATTCCCGCCATCAACAACGCGCTGGGTCATGCGCGGGTTGAGTTCGCAATGCCGTGCAGACTGTATAACGAACGTCCACCCGCCGCTCATGACCGGATCCTCTAAATGCCTCTGATGAATAGCGCTTTCGTCACCCTGGACGGCTCCTGACGGGCTGCCCGAATATCTCACCTGCCGAGGGCTTTGCTTGCACGGCGTAATGCCGCTGCTGAAGGGGTCTGCTCGAGCGCGGTCCCTTCACCGAGTCTAACCCAGAGTGAAGTCCTCGCGATTGCGACGGTAGCGCGGTGACTTCGAAGGCGAGCTCAAGGCGTAGTCATGGCGGTCGACCGGCCGGCCGCTGCGTTGCGTTCAGCCTGCGCCGGCGCGTGCCCGAAATCTGACCCATGTGCTCGCGGCAGGGCCGCTGACACTAACGACCAGGAGAACGGTAATGTCCGTCCATAAAGACGCATGTGTCGGCGCCGGCCAATGCCCCACCGTCGAGCCGGAGAGGGGGTTCGACGAGCATGTCCTTGCCTGCGTTCTCTCGTGTGCGCTCAAGGAGGTCGAGGCTGGCGAAGCGACAGCGACGGAGTCAACAGGGCTTTCCCTTGCCGAGCTGCGCGAGGTCCTGCCCCTGGGTTTGTCCGCAACCGCTATGGCGGCCTTAGCCTTGGAAGACGTCAGCGATCCTGAGCGGGGCATGGAGGAAGAACTTCTGCGCGGCCTTCTGCTGGCGCATGCCCGGCCGAGCGACCCGGCGAGCGCGCGCTTCGCTAAGATTGTCGCCCGGCGCGCCATGCGCGATGACCATCTTTGGCAGGATCTTGGTCTTCTCAATCGGGCCGAGCTCAACCGCCTGCTTGCCACGCATTTTCCGATGCTTGCGGCCGGCAATACCCGAAACATGAAATGGAAGAAGTACTTTTACCGCAGACTCTGTGAGGCCGAAGGGTTTTCGCTATGCTCTGCGCCCAATTGCCGGGAATGTAGCGATTTCGACGGTTGCTTCGGCCCGGAGGAGGGCGAATGTGAAGAACGCGTCACATTTGATTTGGAGGCCGCTTTTGGTCACGAGGCCTTGAGGCCTTGATCGCCGTCGCGCCACAAGCGCTTTTCCCGGCGGCGCTGTATGGAGGAGGGAATATTCATCGCCTCGCGGTACTTGGTGACCGTGCGGCGAGCGAGATCTATGCCGCATTCCTTGAGCCGGTCAGCGATGTCATCGTCAGAAAGCATGTTATCAAGCGATTCTTCGGCGACCATCGCTTTGATCCGATGGCGGACAGCTTCGGCGGAGTGCGCGTCACCGCCTTCACAGGAGGCGATCGCGACAGTGAAGAAATACTTGAGTTCGAACACGCCGCGTGGGGTAACCATGTACTTGTTCGAGGTCACCCGGCTTACAGTCGACTCATGCATGTTGATCGCGTCAGCGACCGTCCTGAGATTGAGGGGCCGTAGATGGGCGACGCCATATTCCAGAAAGGCATCCTGCTGGCGCACGATTTCTGTCGCAACCTTAAGGATCGTCTTGGCGCGTTGATCGAGGCTGCGGATCAACCAGTTCGCGTTTTGCAAGCATTCATTGAGAAACGTCATGTCTTTCGATTTTTTGGCGGCTCGGCAGGAAACCTCCGTGACATAGCTTTGGTTGATCAGCACCTTGGGCAGCGTGTTCGGATCAAGTTCGATCTGCCATCCACCTCCTGGCGAGCGCAGGACCCATACGTCCGGTATAACGCATTCCGGCGTTCCCGACTGGAAAGTGTTTCCAGGCTTGGGGTCAAGCGCACGGATTTCCTGCAGCATGTCGAGAAGATCTTCTTCATCGACGCCGCAACGCTGCTTCAATGTCTGAAAATCGCGTCGCGCAAGCATCTCAAGGTTGGCAACCAAAACCGCCATCGCCGGGTCGAACCGGTTTCGCTCGCGCAACTGTATCTCGAGACATTCGCTGAGCGATCGTGCGAAAATTCCCGGTGGATCGAGGTGCTGCAAGACGCCCAGCACCCGTTCCACATGGGCCAGACCGACGTTTAGGGTGTCAGCCAAGTCCGAAGGACTTACCCGAAGATAGCCAGTGTCATCCAGATGCCCGGCAAGCTGATGAGCAATCAGCCGCTCGTGCGGTGTGAAGGCAGTGAGGGAGATCTGACGAGCGACATGGTCGTGCAACGTTTCGGCTAAGGCGACAAACTCCTCATAGGCAGGACGCTCGCCCGGCGTGGTGTTCGTCGTGTTGGACTGGGATTTCCCTTGTCTGGGCAGGTCCGGGGACCCTGCCCAGGTCGGTCCTTCAACCTCGCCAGACCGGCCTTCGTCGTTTGGCGCGTGCTCCAGAAGCGGATTTTTCTCGAGCTCCTGGTCCACGAACTGATGCAGTTCGGCATGCGTCAGTTGCAGCAGGCGAATCGACTCGATGAGTTGAGGCGATGCCGCAAGAGACTGTTTCTGAAGTAGGCTGAAGGACGATTTCATGGTCAGTTCGGTATTCCTGTCAAAGAAGCTCTTGGCCGTGGCTAATTAGATCTCTCACAGGTCGACGCTTCTAAGCCGCGTCACGTTTGAACGACCTCACGGGACGCGCGCTCCAGAGCTTTGCGCTTTGCGCACAGTGTCGTCCAAAACGCAGTTGCGCATGGTCGATGTGCACCAGGTCACGCAGCGTCCTTCAATGATTGAAGGACGTTCTGCGGGGATGAGACGCCATAGGGGTCGGTCTCGCAGTTATCGGAGAAACCTTCCTCCTCAAACCACTGCTCCACCACGCCATTATTGAGCAGAGCCGCGTAGCGCCAGGAGCGCATACCGAAGCCCAGATTGTCCTTGGCAACCAGCATGCCCATTTTGCGCGTGAACTCGCCAGACCCGTCCGGGATCAGCTCGACCTTCTGCAGCCCCAAGGACTTTCCCCATGCATTCATGACAAAGGCATCGTTGACCGAGAGGCAGTAGATCGCGTCAACTCCTTCTTTCTTGAAATCCTCGTAGAGATCTTCGAAATTGGGCAGTTGGTAGGTCGAGCAGGTCGGGGTGAAAGCGCCAGGCAGGGAGAACAGGATGACGCGTTTGTCGGCAAAGTAGTCGTCGGATGTTTTTTGTTCCCAACGGTATGGATTTGGCCCCTGGACTGAATCATCGCGAACACGCGTGAGAAATGTGACGAATGGGACCTTCTTTTGACCGGTCATCAACTTGCTCCTTTTGAAGAAACTGGCGCACTGAATTTTACTGAGGCTGGCGCATACCGCGCTGGGGTGCTGCCGGGCGCGAGACAATGCCTACGCGGCTCCCGATCCTTTCCCCGTTCGGGTCTATGGGAAACGGCCCGGCTCCAGATGTTCGGATCTCCAAACCGGGCGATGCCCAGTGCTCAGCGAGGACAACCACCGCCGCCTTTGTCGATCGTTTAGAGCTTCGTGTGCCAGCCATGGTTCGGTATCGGCTTTCATCGTGTTCAATGGGCTCTGCGCACGAGCAGCAAGAGGCGTGCCATTTGCAATGAAGCTGCTTCTGCACCCAAGTTTCCCGCTCGGACGACGTCTTTCGCCAAGCCGGATGCGCGCCATAGCCGTCAGGTGTAGCGCGGATGTTTGCGCTTCCGCCGGCTGGCAAACGCTGCACCACACAGCGCATGCCCATGCCCACGGCGCAGCCGCGGGCATCACCGCAGCGAAGGGGCACAGTGTGCGCCGTAGCCGTGTTCGCAGAGGCATGACTGACGCGAATGCACGCCTGTGGCAGCACTTCATGGCGGCCGCTCTCGGCAATAGTCATGGTCCAGAGTGGATGAGGATGGAATTTGGCTCGGCCACGATCATAGCGTTCCAATTGGCTTCGCCGTGCGCGCCCATCGAAACCTCTGTGTCGGAAACGGAACTAGAATTGTCTCAAGGCCGACCGAAAGGTCGCCAAGCCGCCGCTGGCTAGCGGCAAGGGGCGCAACGCAAACGGAGCGCCAACCGGGCACGTAAATTGCGGTCGATGATCCTGTGGGTGGGACCTCCGCAATTCGAGCGAGAGCCTCGGGTGCGCCCTAACGTCGGCATTCAAGGCCGAAGATTTGACGGGTCTGGCTAGCTCGCGGTTGCTGAACATACGCTGCCTGACCTTCAAACGGCCATGAAGAGCAGATTACGCCCTACCTCCCAAGCTCGTCGGCTCCGCCAGTGGGACGAGTTCGATGCCATGAAGCTGGCGGACATGCTAATCGCGAAGGTGAAGCCGTTGCCCTGACACCTTGCAACATCAGGACAACGTGCGCCCTTCAGGGGTCCTCCCGTCAGATCATTAGCGATTCCCCTCTTGTCGAGCACGACGCGCTTCCATCTCGGCTAGCCCATTCCGACTCAGGTGGACCGCCCCGGTGAGCCGATGGCCTCAATTCCGGCCGGGTGTGCTTGCCACCGGTGGCACCGCGGCAAGCGGCTTCCGCCGCCGGCTCTGCAGGTCCAGGAAGGCTGGACCTCGATCGTTTGGACTCTTTTCTGTTCCGGCGAATCTTGAAGGTGATCTGTCACGGTGGCTAGGCATACCGGTTTCACCAGAGGGCTGAAGCTGGCCGCGATTACTGAGGCCCGCGCGGCGTGCTGGTCGGATAATACGTTGTCTTCTGTGGTCTCTCGGGCCGCCGCCCATCCGTGAAAACGTCGGCTGCGCGACACCTTGTGTGTCGGATTTGTCAGGTCCGCGCCAACAGGCTCGGCGACCCAAGTCTGTGTTTGCCGCAGGCTGTAGCTCGATCCGCCAGATTGGCACGAGCTTTGCTCCCTCGGGGCGAGACCACGGCAGCAGCCGACGGGCCCTCCTATCGCGGGTCCCGCGATGAATACAACCAACGAAGGAATCCACCATGGCACTGCCGCACCGCATCTTCGAGAGCGGGTCACGAGATGGGTGGGCTGCAGCTCGGTTGGTCGGCATCGACCTTGCTCGCGGCTTGGCTGTCTTCGGCATGTATGCCGTCCATGTGGGTCCCGGCAGGGGCGAAGGACTGGTCGGTCATATGATGGCCTTCCCCTTTGGGCGCTCGTCCGTCCTGTTTGCCGTATTAACGGGTTTTTCGCTCATCCTGATTACCGGCCGCAACCCGCCGAAATCGGCGCTAGCCGGTAGACATGCCATTGCCAAGGTTGCAATTCGCGCCCTTATTCTGATCGCGCTTGGCGAAATCCTGACCTATGTCAAGGCGCCGGTCTCCGTCATTCTGGCATACTACGGAGTCTGCTTCCTGTTGGTCCTGCCGCTATATCGGCTAAGCGCACAGCGGCTCGGGTTGATCGCGGCGGTGGCAGCATTGGTTCTCCCGCAGGTGCGTTTCCTCCTTCTCAAAACGTTTGGCTCCGGGAGCTCGGACCCCGAGCTGTTCACCCTCCTGGTCAGCGGCACCTATCCCGCCTTGACCTGGGTTCCTTTGCTGATCGCAGGCATGGCCATTGCGCGCTTTGACCTTCGCACGCGCGCAATGCATTTGCGCCTTGGTGTAGCCGGCGTCGCGCTGGCCGTGTTGGGCTTTGGGGGATCCTCGCTCGCGCTGCATTTAATGCCTGGTGTAAGCGCCGAGTTGGCCGATTTGCAGGAACTTTGGTGGTGGCGGGACTTGGACGATCTCACAGCGAGTTGGCTATGGATTGCCTCGCCTCATAGCGAGACGACGTTTTGGATTTTTGGCAGCGCCGGTTGCGCAATGATCATCGTGGCGGCTTGCTCGCTTGCTATGGATGCGCTCCCGTTCGTGCGAAAGCTGGTCTCGCCGATAATCGCGGTCGGCTCGATGCCTTTGACGGCCTATCTTCTGCATATTCAGGGAATATATATGCTTGGAGAACCTCACTCGCTGTCCGCGCTCTTTGGCTTGATCGTGGTTGTAAGCGCTTTCGCGGTGCTTTGGCTGCGCTTCTTCCAGCGAGGACCGATGGAAGCGCTGATGGGTTGGATCGCAGATCGAGCGACGCGACGTCCGCTGAGCATCACGTCGGCCCGACTTTCGGATCGACAGTGACGCCCGCCAAAGAACGCGACTGACCGATGGGCCGACATACGACAACTAAAATATCGCGCCTGCTCGGTGCCATGGTGGTGGCTATCGCCGCCTTGGAACCATTGGCCCGCGCGCCGCTTTGAGGATACGAAATCCGAGTATCCTGGCGCAGTGTGCGCGGTGTGTTTGATTGCATCGCGAAAGTCCTTTCTTCGGATTGAGCGAAGCCCTGTCGATCTCCACGATAGGAGGCTGTCAACCTAGCGAATACGCCCGTTCCGCCGCTGAAGACGAACTCGCATTGAGATCAGGCGGCGCCATGCGCGCAAGTGCTTGCCAAAGCCGTCGCTGTCGGTTGACCGTGCCGTGTCGTTGGCTTGGTAGAGCCTGCGGATGGGCCACCGATGTGCCGTATGGCATTCGCTTGCCTTCTTTTCGAGGAAGTCTTTCGATATGAAACTGGTTAGTCGCTCTCGAAGAGAGATAGTCGCACGAGCTGAGAGCGAGTTGACGCTCCGCAAGTTGGATCCGGCGGGGCAACGCGCATTCTGCGCGCGCTTTTCTGTCACGGCCTGCTCGAATTTCTGGGCCTTCGGCACTCGCGCAGCTCGTCGCGGGTTCGACTTGAGTTTCGGATCGTGCAGGCGTGCTGTCGGGAACCGCCTCTCAGCGACTGTTGCGCGCGATAAGGGTGGCGGGCGCAACGGTCGAACTACGGGCCGGCCCGGCGTTTTTCATGGCGGGGTTTTAAATCGAGACCAGAACGAGGCGACGCCTCAAGAACGGCACCTGCCAGCCATCCAAGCGCGACCCGCGCTCGCCCGGGCTGCGTAACCAACTCCGCCCGGGCGAACGCTGATGCACTTCCTGTAGCCGCGAACGGTGAAGCCGGCGAGGCGAGGCGCCCGGCACTGGTCGGGCCCCAAGCGGAGGCAGTAGCAGCGAACTCCACGCGGCCTATCCGATAGGCGAGACGAAGCCCTGAACCGACAAGATAGTCGTGGGCAGGATCGCGCCGCACGGCTGGTGCGATTGCATTGAGGGCTGAGCTGAAGGTCTCTCCCGTCAGGAGGTGTAGGTTGCGGCTTTCGGGCCGAATAGGAACGCTGTGAGAGCGGCGAGGAACGTGGCTACTGCGCTGTAGGCAAACACACTGGCGACGCCGGCATTGTTCACTAGCAATCCGCCGAAAATCGCACCGGCTGCGATGGCAATTTGGAACGTTGACGTCATCAGCACACCGGCGCTTTCGGCCTGCTCGGGAACAGCGCGCAGCACCATCCAAGTCTGTACCCCCACCGGCACCGCACCGAAGCCAAAGCTCCATACAGCAACCGCAATTGCCGAGGCGGACGCCGATGCTCCAGGCATCAGCAACGAGACAGCGGCTATCGCCATGAGCAGGGGCGGCAGCGCCGCGACTGCCTTGAGGCTGTGTTTCGCCAGGAATGCGCCGGCTAAATTGCCGAAGAAGCCGCATACGCCAGAAACGAGCAACAGCAGCGAGATTGTCTCGATATGGAGCGCGGGAATCTTCTCGAGGTAAGCCCGGACATAGGTGAAGCTGGCGAAATGCCCAGAAGCGACCAGCAATACGACCAAAAACGCGACCTTGATGGTTGGCTTCTTGATTACATTCAGCAGACCGCGGAATCCAGCCATTTCAACCGGCGGCAACGTCGGAATGGTTACGAGTTGCACCAGCAGTGTAACGGCATTGACGGCTGCGGCGATCGCGAAGGTGGCTCGCCATCCCCAGATGTCGCCGACATAGGCGCCGATCGGAGGCGTGCAAACGATGGCGACCGAAACGCCGGTGAAGATTATTGACATGGCGCGCGGCAGGAGGTGATTTGGAACGAGCCGCATCGCCAGCGATGCCGAAATCGACCAGAAGCCTCCAAGCGCAATGCCGAGCACGACGCGTGCCGCCAGGAAAACCGGCAGCGACCACGCGAGCTCAGCCAGAAGGTTGGACAGGATCTGAAGCAGCATCATCGCCCACAGGACGATCCTGCGGTCCAGGCGCTTTGTTATGAAGGCGACCGTCGGCGCAGAGATCGCCGCGGCAATCGCCGTCGCTGTCATCGTCTGTCCAGCCGCACCCTCTGTGACATGCAGACCATGCGCGAGCGGCGTCAGCACGCTGGCAGGCAAAAGCTCTGCCGCCACCAGCCCGAAGGTGCCCAGGGCAAGCGATATGACCGCGCCCCATGCGGGACGAGACCGCTGATCCGGCTTTTCTGGGCCGTGCAGAAAAGTCTCCATGAAGCCTGTCGCGGATTCGGTCATGAATAAGCTCGCCAGCTTGGGTGCAACTGCAACATGGGTTCGCTGCAGCGACCCGCATTCATGGAGCACGCCGTTGCCGGCGGCGTCGCACGAAGCGAATGTTCATCGCTGCCCGACATGTTGTGACAGCGCCGCGTGCAATATCAGTGCCGGTTCTCCGAGCCGGACGAGGATGTGATCGTCGGCAGTCGTCGCATCAGGCATGTTCCATGCCGACTTCGCGGGGGCCAGTCTCGAACCAGCCATGAGCAACCAGCTACCGAGCACGCACGTCTGATGTCCCGCGGCGGGAGGCGCGCAAGCCGGTCGCTTTGCCGCCGCCTGTATGCAGCCAAAGGTCGGCTCTAGCTCGAAGGCCCAGCTTCCTCCCTAGCGGTCTCGAAGCTGACGCCTTTTGTCGGGCTTTGTCGGGTCCGCTACAGGGCTTGTCCCGACAATCACTTGTTTGGCAGCAAACACTTGTGGGAGCTCAGGCTGACTCGCGGGATATAAACGAAAAAATCCCTGTTGGTTATAAGCCAGTCTACTTGGCACGAGTCTTGAGACCCATTCGGTGTGAGGCGGCAAAAGCTGCCCATTGGCATTCATATTGCGGCCAGCCGCGACGGATGGAACGAAGGAAGGAAATCTATAATGTCAGGTCTGCGTCAGATCGCCTTTTACGGAAAGGGCGGCATCGGCAAGTCCACCACCTCCCAAAACACGCTCGCCGCCCTGGTCGACCTCGGGCAAAGAATCCTCATCGTAGGCTGCGATCCCAAAGCCGACTCCACCCGCCTGATCCTGAACTCGAAGGCTCAGGATACTGTCCTGCATCTGGCGGCACAGGAAGGTTCGGTGGAAGATCTCGAGCTGCAGGACGTGCTCAAGATTGGCTACAGAGGCATCAAATGCGTGGAATCCGGCGGCCCGGAGCCGGGTGTTGGCTGCGCCGGCCGAGGCGTCATCACATCAATCAACTTCCTCGAAGAGAACGGCGCCTACGACGATGTCGACTATGTCTCCTACGACGTGCTCGGCGACGTGGTTTGCGGCGGTTTCGCGATGCCAATTCGCGAGGGGAAGGCGCAGGAAATCTACATCGTTATGTCCGGGGAGATGATGGCGCTCTATGCCGCCAACAACATTGCCAAGGGCATCCTGAAATATGCCCATTCGGGGGGCGTGCGGCTCGGAGGGCTGATCTGCAACGAACGTCAAACCGACCGTGAGCTCGACCTCGCTGAAGCCCTGGCTTCCAGGCTCAACTCCAAACTCATCCATTTCGTGCCGCGCGACAACATCGTCCAGCACGCCGAGCTCAGGAAGATGTCAGTTATCCAGTATGCGCCGGATTCCAAGCAGGCCGGAGAGTATCGCGCGCTGGCCGAGAAGATCCATGCCAATTCTGGCCAGGGCACCATCCCGACGCCGATCACCATGGAGGAGCTCGAGGACATGCTGCTCGACTTCGGCATCATGAAGACCGACGAGCAGATGCTTGCCGAGCTTCAGGCCAAGGAAGCGGCCAAGGCGGCCGCCCAGTAACGACCGACATTGGTCGCCTCTCAAGTTGGGGCGCCTTGCAAAGAACGGCGCTTCATCGGTGAGGCGTCATCAGACACCTTGAAAGGGGTCCCATGAGCCTGGAATACGAGAATGATGGTGCTCTCCATGCGAAGCTTATCGAGGAGGTGCTATCGCAATATCCCGACAAGGCGGCGAAGCGCCGCAAAAAACACCTGAGCATCGCAAAGAGCGGGGATGAGGCTGGCGGGGAAAGTGAGATCCTTTCCGAATGCGACGTCAAATCGAACATCAAGTCCATCCCCGGGGTGATGACAATACGCGGCTGCGCCTATGCCGGCTCAAAGGGGGTGGTCTGGGGCCCAGTCAAGGATATGGTCCATATCTCGCACGGCCCCGTCGGTTGCGGCCAATATTCCTGGTCACAGCGCCGCAACTACTACGTCGGCACAACGGGCATCGACACGTTCGGGACAATGCAGTTCACCTCCGATTTCCAGGAGAAAGACATTGTCTTCGGCGGTGACAAGAAACTGGAACAGATCATCGACGAGATTGAGGTGCTGTTTCCGCTGAACAACGGCATCACCGTGCAATCCGAATGCCCGATCGGTCTCATTGGTGATGACACCGAGGCAGTTTCTCGCAAGAAGGCCAAGGAGTACAAAAAGACCATCGTGCCGGTGCGCTGCGAGGGGTTCCGCGGCGTCTCGCAATCACTTGGCCACCACATCGCCAATGACGCGATCCGCGACTGGGTCTTCGACAAGAAGGACGTCGAGTTTGAGGCCGGTGCTTACGACGTCAACGTGATCGGCGACTACAATATTGGCGGCGACGCCTGGGCCTCGCGCATCTTGCTTGAGGAGATAGGATTGCGCGTGGTCGGCAACTGGTCGGGCGACGCAACACTCGCCGAGATTGAGCGCGCGCCAAAGGCCAAGCTCAATCTTATCCACTGCTACCGCTCGATGAACTACATCTGCCGGCATATGGAGGAAAAGTATGGCGTCGCCTGGATGGAGTACAATTTCTTCGGACCGTCCCAGATCGAAACCTCCCTGCGCAACATAGCCAAACATTTCGGGCCGGAAATCGAGGAGAAAACCGAGAAGGTGATCGCCAAGTACAGACCGCTTGTCGACGCCGTCATATCCAAGTACCGGCCGCGTCTCGAAGGCAATACCGTCATGCTCTACGTCGGCGGCCTGCGCCCCCGCCACGTCATCACAGCTTATGAGGACCTCGGCATGGTCATCGTCGGCACCGGCTACGAATTCGGGCACAACGATGATTATCAGCGCACCGGTCATTACGTAAAGAACGGAACGCTGATCTACGATGACGTTACCGGCTACGAGTTGGAGAAGTTCATCGAGGGAATTCGCCCCAACCTCGTGGGCTCTGGGATCAAGGAAAAATACCCGGTGCAGAAGATGGGCATTCCGTTCCGTCAGATGCACTCCTGGGACTATTCGGGACCTTATCACGGCTATGACGGCTTTGCCATTTTCGCGCGTGACGTGGATCTTGCTATCAACAATCCGGTCTGGGGTCTCTACCAGGCCCCTTGGAAAGAACGCCCGCCCCGTGGGCGGGCGATAGCTGCCGAATAGGCGCCCTGTCCTGGCCTAGTCCCCCAGAGAGACCATGAACCCCGCGAGCTTGTGAGCCTCGGGATTACCGGAAACGTCTCGA
The DNA here is from genome assembly GCF_055811615.1 of Mesorhizobium sp. WSM4807. Taxonomy (NCBI): domain Bacteria; kingdom Pseudomonadati; phylum Pseudomonadota; class Alphaproteobacteria; order Hyphomicrobiales; family Phyllobacteriaceae; genus Mesorhizobium; species Mesorhizobium sp. WSM4807. Next base: position 11,512 of record NZ_JBVVQY010000008.1, on the reverse strand, counting down.
CCTATCTGAGCTGCCGAATGGCGCGGCCAGATTACAAAGAGGAATACCAATGCCGCAGTCGGCCGAAAAGATTCTCGACCACGCTCCCCTGTTCCGCGAGCCGGAATACAGGCAAATGCTCGCCGAGAAGAAGCTGAATTTCGAATGTCCGCACCCGGATCAGATCGTTACCGATCAAGGCGAATTCACCAAGACCTGGGAATACCGCGAGAAGAACCTCGCCCGAGAAGCGCTTGTGATAAATCCCGCCAAGGCCTGTCAGCCCCTCGGCGCGGTATTCGCGGCTGCGGGCTTCGAGCGGACCATGTCCTTCGTCCATGGCAGCCAGGGCTGCGTAGCCTATTACCGCTCGCACCTGTCGCGCCATTTCAAGGAGCCTGCTTCGGCGGTTTCCTCCTCGATGACCGAGGACGCGGCAGTATTCGGCGGCCTGAAGAACCTGGTCGACGGGCTCGCCAACACCTACCAGCTTTACGACCCGAAGATGATCGCAGTTTCGACGACCTGTATGGCGGAGGTCATTGGCGACGACTTGCACAGTTTCATCGAGAACGCCAAAGACGAAAATTCGGTCCCGCGCGACTTTGACGTGCCCTTCGCCCACACGCCCGCATTCGTCGGTAGCCATGTCGACGGCTATGATGGAATGCTGAAGGGCATTCTGGAGCACTTCTGGAAAGGCCAGGAGCGCACGGAAGCCAAGGGAAGCATCAACGTCATTCCGGGCTTCGACGGCTTCTGCGTTGGCAACAACCGGGAACTCAAGCGCCTGCTCGACGTGATGGGTGTGTCCTACACCTTCATCCAGGACGCGTCTGACCAGTTCGACACGCCATCGGACGGGGAATACCGCATGTATGACGGCGGCACGAAGATCGAAGAGGTAAAGGCAGCACTCGACGCCGAGGCGACGGTTTCACTGCAGTACTACAACACCCGAAAAACCCTCGACTACTGCGGGCAAGTCGGGCAGGCCACGGCTTCGTTCCATTATCCGCTCGGCGTCCAGGCGACTGACGAGTTCCTGATGAAGATCTCGGCGCTTTCCGGGAAGGAAATCCCCGAAGCAATCCGGCTGGAGCGCGGCCGACTGATTGATGCCATGGCGGACAGCCAGTCCTGGCTGCATGGCAAGAAATACGCGATCTACGGCGACCCGGACTTCGTGTACGCCATGGCCCGCTTCGTGATGGAAACGGGGGGCGAGCCGACACATTGCCTCGCCACCAACGGCACCTCGGCGTGGGAAGCCGAGTTGAAGGAACTGCTCGCATCATCGCCCTTCGGCAAGGACGCTCAGGTCTGGGCGGGCAAAGACCTTTGGGCTATGCGGTCGCTGCTCTTCACCGAGCCAGTGGACCTGCTGATCGGCAATTCCTATGGCAAGTATCTGGAGCGCGACACCGGCACGCCGCTGATCAGGCTGACGTTTCCGATCTTCGACCGGCACCACCACCATCGCTTCGCGCTCATGGGCTACCAAGGCGGGTTACGCGTGCTGACGACGATCCTCGACAAGATCTTCGACAAGCTCGATCGCGAGACGAGCCAGACGGGCGTGACGGACTATTCCTATGACCTCACCCGCTAGAACACACGGCCGGCTTTTCGCCCAGGCGGTTCGTTGCCGAATTGGCTTTGGGGACTGACGCGATGACCTCGCTCAGTGCCAAGATCCAGGACGTTTTCGACGAGCCCGCGTGCGACAAGAACCGTGGAAAGGATGCCAAGGCACGCAAGGAGGGCTGCACAAGCCCGCTGACGCCAGGAGCGGCAGCGGGCGGTTGCGCCTTTGACGGGGCCAAGATCGTCCTGCAGCCGATCACTGACGTTGCGCATTTGGTCCATGCGCCGCTCGCCTGCGAGGGCAATTCCTGGGACAACCGCGGTGCAGCTTCCTCTGGGCCCAGCTTATGGCGCACAAGCTTCACCACCGACCTTACCGAACTCGAGGTGGTGATGGGGCAGGGCGAGCGGAAGCTCTTCAAGGCGATCCGCGAAATCAAGGAAGCGTATGCGCCGCCGGCAGTCTTTGTCTATTCGACCTGCGTGACGGCGCTCATCGGCGATGATATCGAGGCCGTCTGCAAACGCGCCGCCGAAAAATTCGGCTTGGCCGTAGTCCCGATCAATGCGCCCGGATTGGCCGGCTCCAAGAACCTCGGCAACAAGCTCGCCGCCGAGGCGTTGCTCGACCATGTCATCGGCACGGTGGAACCCGACGACGCCGGGCCGTACGACATCAACATCCTTGGTGAATTCAACCTTTCCGGCGAATTTTGGCTGATAAAGCCGCTCCTTGATCGGCTCGGGATCCGGGTTCGCGCCTGCATTCCGGGCGACGCGCGCTATCTCGACATTGCTTCCGCGCATCGCGCCCGGGCGGCTATGGTGGTGTGCTCGACGGCCCTCATCAATCTAGCCCGCAAGATGGACGAGCGCTGGGACATCCCTTTCTTCGAGGGCTCCTTCTACGGGATCTCGGACACCTCGGAAGCCCTCCGCAAAATTGCTGAGCTGCTGGTGAGGAAGGGCGCCGATCGGGAGATCCTCGACCGCACAGAGACGCTGATCGCTGAGCAGGAGGCGATTGCATGGGAGAAGCTCGAGGCCTACCGGCGGGGGCTACAAGGCAAGCGCGTGCTGCTCAACACGGGTGGTGTGAAGTCCTGGTCGATCGTCCATGCGCTGACGGAGATCGGCATGGAGATCGTCGGCACCTCGGTCAAGAAATCCACAGTTGAAGACAAGGAGCGCATCAAACAGATCCTAAAGGACGACAACCACATGTTCGAGCAGATGGCGGCGCGCGACCTTTACGCCATGCTCTCAGAAGGCAAGGCCGATATCATGCTGTCGGGTGGGCGCACGCAATTCGTCGCGCTCAAGGCCAAGACGCCCTGGCTCGACATCAACCAGGAGCGCCAACACCCATACGCCGGTTATGACGGCATGGTGGAACTCGTACGCCAGATCGACCTCGCCATTCACAACCCGATCTGGTCCCAAGTGCGGGAGCGGGCCCCGTGGGATTGCCAGCGTTGGGTGAAGGACGAACAGCCGAGCACGAAGAACGAGCCCGCGACGGTGCACGTTGCCCAGGAATTCGCCGGCACGACGCGGACTATTTCGGCTGGTGTTGAGGAAATCCGATGACCCGCATCCTTTCCCAGACCAAGTCAGCCTCGGTTAACCCACTGAAATCATCACAGCCGCTGGGTGCCGCCCTGGCCTTTCTAGGGATCGACGGCGCAGTGCCGCTGTTCCACGGCAGCCAGGGCTGCACCAGCTTCGCGCTCGTGCTCTTAGTGCGGCATTTCAAGGAAACGATCCCCCTGCAAACCACCGCGATGGATGAAGTAACAACCATCCTAGGCGGGTCGGACAATCTGGAAGAGGCGATCCTCAATCTCAAGACCCGCACGAAGCCAAAGCTGATCGGCGTCTGCACGACGGCCCTGGTGGAAACCCGTGGCGAAGATTCTGCAGGCGACATCGCCGACATCAGGCTGAAACGGGAAGAAGAACTCGCGGGTACGGAGATCGTGCTGGCCAACACGCCGGATTTCAGCGGCGCCCTCGAAGAGGGCTGGGCCAAGGCTGTCACCGCGATGATCGAAGGCATTACGTGGCCTGGCGAGCGGGCGCGCCAGTCAAAGAAGATCGCAATCCTGCCCGGCTGGAACCTCACTGTGGCTGACATCGAGCATTTGCGCGAGATGGTTGAAAGCTTTGGGCTGCACCCGGTGATTTTGCCGGACCTCTCAGGCTCGCTTGACGGAACTGTACCAGACCACTGGGTCCCGACCACCTATGGCGGTACGAGCGTCGAGGACATCCGCGAGCTCGGCGCGGCCGAGCACTGCATCGCCATCGGCGAGCATATGCGCCGACCGGCCGAGGTGCTGCAGAAGGTGACCGGCGTCCCCTATGTGTTGTTCGAGTCGCTGACCGGACTGGAGCGCGCCGATCAGTTCGTTTCCCTGCTGTCCACGATTTCTGGCGAGCCTGTGCCGGCAGGCGTGTGCCGTCGGCGGGCGCAATTGCAGGATGCGTTGCTCGACGGACATTTCCATTTCGGAGGCAAGAAAATTGCGATCGCTGCTGAACCAGACCAACTCTATCAACTCGCAACCTTCTTCGCCGGCATGGGCTCCGAAATCGTGGCGGCGGTCACCACGACCGATATGTCGAAGATCCTGGAAAAAGTACCGGCGGAGCGGGTTCAGATCGGCGATCTCGGCGATTTGGAAGCTCTTGCAGCGGGCGCGGATCTTCTCGTTACTCATTCCCACGGTCGCCAAGCTTCGCAGCGCCTTGGCATTCCGCTCATGCGCGTCGGCTTCCCCCTCTTCGACCGGCTCGGCAGCCAGCACAAGCTCACAATCCTCTATCAGGGGACCCGCGACCTGATCTTCGAGGTTGCCAACATCATCCAGGCCAATCAGCACGCGCCGACGCCTGAGGCGCTTGATCCATTTCGCAATCGAGAAATGCCAGATGAGCTCCGTTCGTCGCCTCTCACTCGTCACTAACGAGATTCACGCACCGATGCCTGAACGACGAGCAGGCGCATTGCGCGTAGCCATCGCCACGCAAGACATGAAGGATCTCAATGCGCATTTCGGGTCGGCCAAGCGCTTTGCTGTCTACGACGTGACGCGCGAGGAGTGGCATCTCGTGGAAGCCGTGGCCTTCGATGAGGTTTCCGATGAGAGCGGGAACCGTCTGACCGAGGGCGATGACCGCATCACGCCGAAGGTGGAGGCGCTGAAGGGCTGCCATCTGCTGTTTTGTCTGGCCATTGGCGGGCCTTCGGCAGCCAAGCTTGTTTCGGCAAAAATCCATCCGATCAAGGTTCTGCAGCCACAAACCATCCAAGAGGTGCTGTTGCGCACGCAGATGATGCTGAGGACATGTCCTCCGCCCTGGCTGCGCAAGGTGCTGGCCGAAGCTGGTGTCTCCGGAGAGAAACCGTCCTTCGAGGACGAGGACTGAAACGAGGAAAGAGCGAAATGTTTGAAGTCGCGGTTAGCCCTGCTGTCAACGAGGACGAGGCGGCCCTTGCCAGCCCGTTCGTCAAATGCCTCGTGCGGTTGACCCGTGCTCAAGATTCCCACGGGTCATGGGACGGCAAAGCGGACGCCGAGTTGCTGGCCGACTTCATCGTCAGCAAGGAACAGCGCCGTACGATTCCAATAATCGGCGATCCCGATCCGGACGTGCTGTGGAGGCTCGACAAGTTTTACACTGCCGTCGCCCTTGCGATCGAAGAGCGCTGCGGCCTGATGGCATCGCCGATGATGGAGCTGAGCCATGAAGGCTTTGGGCGCGTGCTTTTCACGGCGGGGCGGTTGGTCGCTCTCTCGAAGTCGCTGCGCGACGTCCACCGGTTCGGCTTCGAGACGTTCCAGAAGCTCGCCGAGGCCGGCACGAAACTGGTCGGCGACGCAACCGCAGCCATCGAAACCTATCCCGAGGTAGCGCGCGCGTGATGGGAGCAGGTGTCGAGCGAAGGGGTCATGACAAGTCTTGAGCAGCCGCCATGGCCAGCCTACGCAACCGACGCGGTCCGGGCCGATGGGGCTCTTGAGGTAGCGCCGATGAAGCCACTTGTCCTGATCTGTTCGGACGATACGGAGTTCTATCTGATGTATAGCCACGTTCTGGAGGCGGACGGCTTCGCCAGTGAGCTGGCGGGCGGCGCGAAGGAAGCGCTTGCATTGGCCGACGAACGGGAATTCAAGGCCGTGGTGCTGGACTGCGGGCCAACGAGCATAACCGGGTCTGCAATCTGCGCCCGGCTCAAGCGCGAGCTCCGGACCGGCGGGCTGCCGATTATTGCCCTGATCGCGGCCGGCGCCGAGAACCAGCACCTCGATCTCCTGAAGGCTGGCATTGACGAGAGCTTTGTGCGGCCGATCGCCCCGGCCAAGCTGCTCGACTGTCTACGCGCGAGGCTGGCGCTGACCAAGCGGGGTGCAAATGGTCTTGAAAACGGCGGCTGGCTCTCCTGTGGCGGCCTCGAGATGAAGCTCGACGCCCACCGGGTTCGTGGCAATGGCCACGATATCCACCTCGGACCCATCGAGTTCAACGTGCTGCGGCTTATGATTGAAGCTCCCGGGAAGGTCTTCAGCCGGGACGAACTTATCGGCGCGGCCTGGCCGCCCAATATCCATGTCGGTGCACGCACCGTCGATGTCCATATCAGCCGGATCAGAAAAGCCCTGAAAACGGCTTCGCCCGGCAGCGTCATTCGCACCGTCAGGTCGGCCGGCTATTCGCTCGAGAAGCCGGACGACTGAATCAAGTGCCGGGTGTGGTGCCACTCCCCTCCCTCGCGCGGTGAGCCGGTCTTGCGGCCTGAAACGCCGCTAAACGAATACTCAGGAGAAGCAGGCAAATGGCTTTTAAAAGCGTACTCTGTGTGACCGGCGCTGACAATTCCGATCAGGACGTCAGAACTGCCGCCGGCTTGTGTGCCGAAGTCGGCGCGCACCTTTCCGTACTGATTATACCGCCTCCAATGCTCCTTATGTCGTATCCGTCGATCGGAGATGATGCCCCCGAGTGGCCTGGAGGACGTGGACAGGCAATTGCCAGATTGAACGATCGGTTTCGGCAAATCGATCGATATACACAGGACGTGGCCAGACTGGAAAAACGCTCCAAAGACATTCAGAAACTGCTGAGAGCTATGTCGCTCGCCTATGACGTTGACACCGACTATTGCGATCCGGCAAGCCTCGGCGAAGTTGCACGACAGCGGGCGCTCTGCGCCGACCTTACGGTCATCGGACCGGGCCTCCTCAACGACGAGAATCTCGGACCTCCTGTTGTCAACGGCTGCTTGTTCGATACGGGAAGGCCGGTGCTCGTCGTGCCGAAGGGCAGTGAGGCGACCCTGTGGCCACGGCGCGTCCTGGTCGGTTGGGATTCGCGAGTCGAGGCGTCCCGTGCGGTTCGGGAAGCGCTGGGTGTCTTATGCGCTGCTGAGGAAGTTCGTGTTGCCCTGGTCGATCCGAAGGCGAACTATGACGGGAACGGCGCGGAGCCTGGAGCCGACATCGCCGCCTATCTCACTCGGCACGGTGCTCGGGTGTCGGTTGACCTACTGCCAAGTGCCGGCAAATCGGCGGCCACGGTGCTCGCGCAGCACGCAATTGACACGTCCGCCGACATGATAGTCATGGGCGCTTATGGCAACCGTCGGCTGCGTGAGCGGCTGTTTGGCGGCGTCACGAGATGGATCTTGGAGAAACCGACATTGCCGCTGTTTTTGGCTCGATGACGGTTCCGGAACCGCACCGATGCTGTTCGAAGCTCTACGGTGATGCGTGGATTCATACCGTAGACGCGCTCCATCGAAACAATCATTGAACATGAAAAGCATTGCTCGGGAGGCGAAGCCCGCCGGAAATCTCTCCAGTCATCATGCGCAACGCGGAAGGTGGAACGGAGTCCTCCCAGTTCTGATGCCCAGGGTACACCACTCAATTTAACCGCTCGCTTTCCCGGCGCATCCTGCAGCACCACGAGCTTACGATTGTGCTCGCGACCGCGGGACGCATTCGGTCCGCAGCTTTGTCGAGGCTGCCTTCACGCGTGTCGGGAGGGAGATCGTCTGGAAGGGGAAGGCATTGACGAGGTAGGCCGCTAACGCAGGAGTAAACAGGCGCTGATCCGGACAGAAGCGGCTATTTCGGTCCAGGCCGAGGTGGACCTGCCGATTGGCGAGGGCTGCTAAGGCGGCCACCAAGCACGGTTGGAAGCCAAAGACGACTTTTGATGAGCTCGTCTAATGGTCGAGACCGATTGTCACGCTTCGGAATCACGCTCGTTTAAAGGGAAAGACAATGATCTCGCTGGCGGGCAAACGCGTCTGGTCTCCGGCCACGGCCGGCATGGTTAGGGTGCGCAGTAATGCGCCGCGATCCGGCGCGCCCGAGGCAAAGGCCCTACGTGGGTTGCCGTTGTAAAACCAGCTCGCCGGATAGCCGGACACTACGCTGGCGTTGTCGACGGAGTTCGGGCCAAAATCGTCTCTGTAGAACCCCACCGTATGAAAGATGAAGGTATCTCGTTCGATATCGACGAGAACGATGATGTGCGGCTTCCACCCGAACCTCGGGTCGAAGCCGCTCAACCGATCCTGGAGCCGTGAGTCAACGCCCGCGGTCAGATAATCCTTGCTGCTTCCAGCGTAGAGAACATCTGCGCCAGATCCGCGGAGCTTGTCATTGTCCCTCCCGAAAATGCGCGGTTCGTCGCGGCCATTGTCACCGGAGAGTTCGTCCCATGCCTTCTCGCCGCAGGATCCGTGATCGCTTTCCCGGGTCAAAGATTGGTCGTCGCCTCCGCAATCGGCGATCCGGTCGATGCCACTAGAACCCAAGCTAACATCGTGACGCTCGTTGCCGAAGGTTTCGGAAGCTGGTTGACCGCTAAGAAACCGTTTCAGCTGTAGGATGAGTTTTTTGATCTCAATTCTCCCAGATGCAGCCCACCACGCGACGAAGCGCCTCCATATATCGCTCGTCGAGTCATCGCTCTAATCGATTGCCATTATGCTCTCATTTGCACGATGAATGTTCCCACCTGCATTGCGCCTTTCCGCCGAGCAGTGCGCATGGCACTGCGGCGACCCCACTGGGTGGCCAATCATCTGAACATTCGAGATGTCAAACCGCCGACCGTGTGGTGGTCACGTATCTCGGCCAAATCGTCGAGCAGATATTGTCGCCGCCCTACCACCCCTATACCGATGCACTTTTGTCGGCGATCCCGATTGCCGACACCTGTGTCGTCAAGCAACACATTGTGCTCGAAAGCGACATTTCCTCGGCATGGATCCGCCGAGCGGCTGCCCCTTCAAGACGCGCTGTCCGCGCAAGCATCTGGTTCCCCAGAGAAATTTGTGAGCGCGAGGTTCCGCCCATCCGAAAGCTGCCCGGTAGCCATAATATCAAGTGCCACCTACCGGTCGACGCGGTCTTCGAAGTGATGGAGCCGGTCATCAAACTCAAGCCTTAGCCCGAAGAGGAGGCGGGGGTGAGAGAGGCGGCATCGGGATAGGATCAATTCGCGGTCGTGTGTGTGCCAGCTGCTGTGCGGCCGTGTCGACGTCTCTACAGCCTCGATCGCTGTTAGGTCGCCATCCGGTCCCCGACTTAGGCGCGGGCGCCCTGCCGGTGCCCCTCCTCACCGGCAGGGCCCCTACTTTCAAACCAAAGACCGAGACGAATTTCCCGAAGGCCTGCCACAGGGATCTTCTTGGGTAGAGATCGCCGAAGACAACGGCGTCGGCAACGCACGCCGACGTCAGGAACAAAGGATTTGAGCGGGAACGGCAAAAAATTCAGACATCCGTTCGATCACTTTTCTCCAATGGTGCTGATCCGGGACATCCCGTCCCGTTGCACATCGTCGGCAATCCCTCCGAGCATTAGGGACAGGCTAACCCTTGGCACAGGAAATGCTCATTTTCGCATTTGGGTCCATTCAGTAAATCGCGAATCAGACCGCCGCCGCATTCGCAGAAAACTGGGTAGGAAGAAAAGGACGATATGACTCTTGAAAAGTGGACACGCTTGTCGTTGGCGGCGGCCAAGCGGGACTGGCTATGAGCGAGCACCTGAGCAAGAGCGGGGGTGCCTCATCTAATTCTTGAACGCGGCCGGATTGCCGAACGCTGGCGCTCGCAGCGGTGGGACTCCCTCGTTGCCAATGGCCCGGCCTGGTATGACCGGTTCCCGGGCATGGAGTTTCCAGGGACCGGTCCCGATGACTTTGCCTCCAAAGGAGGAGGTCGCCGACTATTTTGTCGCTTATGCAAAGCAACTCAATGCGCGATCCGCTGCGGCCTGGAGGTCAAGCTCGGGCAAAGAAATGTCGGGCGGCCCGGATTCCGCGTCGAGACGTCGGACGGCGTGATCGAAGCCAACAGCATCATCGCCGCGACCGGACCTTTCCAGATCCCCGTCACGATCGCCCGCCGCGGGCCTATCGCGGGCGCGACTTCTAATGGTGGCTGGGCGTCCTCGGCAAGTGGGACGCCGAGACCTCGGGACCCGGCACCGAACACGTCACGGTCGCGGTGAGCGGCGCGCGCGGCGGCGAGACGATCGACTTCGGTCGTCTGGCCGCGCAGGGGCTTACGCTCTTCGGTATGACAAGCACGTACCAGGACGGCGTGATGAGCTTCGCGCCCGATCTGGCGAAAAACATTGCCCGCGGCGACGCAAGCTTGATGTCGCTGCTGGATGAAGCCGACGCCTATGTCGCTCGCAACCGTCTCGACCTCTCGGAAGAGCCCGCGGCCCATCGGATCGACCAGGATCCGGAATGCGTGACCAATCCGATCCGCGAGCTCGACCTGGCCGAGGCCTGGATAGCGGCGATCGTCTGGGCGACAGGCTTTGCTGTCGACTACAGCTGGCTGAAGGTCGACGCCTTCGACGAGAAGGGCCGGCCAAGGCACCACCGTGGCGTCTCAAGCCAGCCCGGCTCTATTGCCTGGGGGGTTTACCTTGGCAGTCGCAAAGAGGGTCCAGCTTCTTCTGGGGCGCCTGGCATGATGCCAAACACGTGGCCGACCGTATTTCGACTCAGTGAAAATATCTGGCCTACCATGCTGCCGCGAAGGGCCAGCCCGTGGATGCCTGACCTGACCCTGCCCGGCCTGCGGTGTGGAAGGATCACTGCCGCGAGCATCCATCTGCCCGCATCGTCGGTTATCCGACAATGTCGCGTTCCGGACGAGCTGGAATTCGAGAACTCATTGCTTGGGTAGATTTCTTTTCCGGCACGCTTCATGCATAGGAGTTTTAGAACGCATTTGTGAGATGTCATCCCATGCTAGCCCCTCGAAGAACAAGCCGCGCCCGTTTGAAAAAGCCAAATCCTGTGGTGGAGGCAGCCGCTAGATGCCGCCATAACATCCGGAAAAGCTGCGCGACAGCATCACACGCGTCCTTCTCGCCCTTGGCGTGGATTTGGCGCCCGCTGTCGATGTCGCCGACCTTGAGCCCAACGAGGACAGGCTTTGCCTTCCTCGCAGTCGCGACCGCGGACCGCAAGGCCATTGTCCTGGTGAGCGACCACGGCGCCGGCATTTCGCCCAGCAACCGGACCCGCATTTTCGAGCCTTCACCACACGCCGCAATTTCGGCGGCACCGGCATGGGCTTCGGCATCGTACTGGCCCTCCTGAAAGCGCATGATGGCACGATCCGCCTGGTTGACTCCGAGCGCGGCACGCGCTTCGAGGTCATCGTGCCGGCTGTGTGAATTGGAGCCTGATCCGAAAACCGGCTTTCGGGATCATGCTCCGGAACTGGAGAGGCGAAAAAAGTGCGCTACGACGTCGTCATCATCGGTGGAGCCATCGTCGGCTCCTCGATCGCCTATTGTCTGCGCGAGGAAGGCTTTTCTGGCTCGATCGCGCTGGTCGAGCGCGACCCGCAATTCGCCCATGCGGCAACGACGCTGTCCTGCGCTTCGATCCGCCA
>NZ_JBVVQY010000007.1:250318-298109 GCF_055811615.1 Mesorhizobium sp. WSM4807 | reverse complement strand
CTTCCCGAATACGCGTATGCACGGGGTGCACTCGACACCCGCTTGCCATTGTCAGACTTAAGAGCGTTAGCCCACATTGACGGCCGTGCGCGGGAGTCAGGCCTTTCGCCAGATTTTTCGAGATCGATCCGGATTGGCGTGCCATCCCCCGGTCCAATTCATTGATCTCTGGAAACTATTTGCTGGTCGGTGCGAATCGGATCTCATCGCGGCTTCACGGCGCACTTCTACTTTCTCCACCTGTCGACTCGCCTTGGCGGACGTCGTGCCTAGATAAGCACACTGCGCTGGGCGAAACGATGCAGAAGGACCTGAGCATGCCTGAACAGATTACCCTGAACAAACCTGAACAGATCACATTGAATGATGGCTCAGCCATTCCCCAGATCGGCCTTGGCGTGTGGCAGGTCGATCCAGCCATCACGGCCCAGGTTGTGAGTTGGGGGATCCAGACCGGCTACAGATTGATCGACACCGCCGAAGGCTACCAGAACGAGGAAGGCGTCGGGCGAGCGATCCGCACGGCTGCCGTGCCGAGAAGCGAGTTGTTCATCACCTCGAAGCTGCGCAACGGCGCGCATCAGCGTGACGCCGCCCTGCGGGCCTTCGACGAGACGATGAGCAAGCTCGGCATCGAACAGATCGACCTGTTCCTGATCCACTGGCCAGTGCTCAGCCAGAGCAAATATGTCGGGGCGTGGAAGACGCTGATCGAACTCAGGAATGGCGGCCGGATCAGGTCGATCGGCGTTTCGAATTTCAACCAGGACCATCTGGAGCGGATCATCGGCGAGACCGGAGTCACGCCCTCGGTCAACCAGATCGAACTCCATCTCCGGTTTCAACAGCGCCACATCAGGGAATTTCATGGCACGCACAACATCCGCATCGAAAGCTGGAGCCCGCTGGGCAGCGGCCGGCTGTTGAGCGACCCGACCCTAGAAAAAATCGCCGGAAAACACCGCAAATCCGTGGCGCAGGTGATCATCAGATGGCACCTTCAGGAAGGACTGATCGTCATTCCCAAGTCGATCCACCAGGACCGCATCGCCGCCAATTTCGACGTCTTCGATTTCGAGCTGGACGCGGCAGACCTCGAGCTCATTCGAGGCATGGATTCATCAGACGGCCGCACCGGGCCGAACCCCGTCACGGCTGCGTTCCTGTTCTGACGAGCGACGGGACTCGGCCAGATCAGCGAAGGCGGATGGCGTGAGGGTAGCGGCCGCTTGGCGACGGCCGGCTGCCCGATGCCGAACCTGTACGCTGCGATTTGTTGTCGGCCAATGTCAGACAGCCGGTTTACTGACGGAAAAAAGCTGCAGGCCACCGGGAACACCTGCAAGTTCTGTCTCGCAATGCTCCTCAAACGTCAGGCCCGAACCGGCCATGAGATCACGAACGGTCCGGGACGCGATGATCTCACCCGGTCCGGCATGATCGAGCAGACGCGATGTCAGTTGAATTGCAATACCGGTGACGTCGTCGCCGCGCCTTTCGCATTCGCCAATATGGATTGCCGCGCGAACCCGAAGGCCGGATTCGCCCAGTCGACGACGGATCGCCAATGCGCATTGGATCGCTCGCGTTGGCCGCTGAAATACCGCTAGAAACCCGTTTCCGGTGCGCTTGATTTCCTCACCGTCCGCATGATGCAATTCCTTGCGTATCTCGTCATCGTGTCGCTGCATCAGATCGCGCCACGTCTGGTTGCTGGTGTTGACGAGAGCCGACGGCAACCCGACGACTTCCACGTGCAGCGCCGTGACAAGCACGCGCTCGCCCGGCGCTGCCGGCAAGGCGCCGGTGACGAAGGTCTGGATCTCGTCGACCAGGCGATCGGAATTCTCGCCCCAGATTACGTGATCACGGCCGGCAAGCTCGATGTATCTGGCGCCCTCGATATGCGTTGCCAGATAGCGCCCCTCTTCCGGTTTCACCCAGCGGTCCCCTGCCGCCTGGACGATCAGTGTCGGGACGTGAATGGCTGGGAGAAGGGCGCGAACATCGATTTCGGTGCCCCAGCGCCACAGCGCGATCGCGTCGGCAGGCGAGGCCGAATTCCTGAGATACGCGGCGAACCATTCCCTCTCGAAACTATCATTCATCAGGCTGGGCGCAGCGTTGCTCATATCTGCCGGCTCCCCCCATTGTCTCTCGACGGCGGCCAGATCTTCTTCCACCTGCTCGCTTGTCCTTGCCCAGGGATAATCCTTCGACCATCGGCCGCTGGCATAGGTTCCGTTGAGGACGAGAGCCGCCGTCCGCTCGGGATAGGTCGCCGCGAACAGCATGCACATGGGGCCGCCTTCCGAGCTGCCGAACAGAACCGTGTGCTTCGAGCCGACCGCATCCAGCACCGCCCGCATGTCTTCCATTCGCTCTTCCAGCGTTGGCAAACCGACATTTCGATCGGACAGTCCCGTGCCGCGCTTGTCCATGCGGATCAGGCGCGAGAAGGCGCCGAGGCGATGGAGCACATGCGAAAGCCGCGGCGACGACCAGGCAAGGTCAAGGTTGGAGACCCATCCAGGCACATAGATCAGGTCGACCGGCCCGTCGCCGGTCACCTGATAGGCGATGTTGATCCCGGCCGATTTGACATAATGGGTCGCGGGGCGCATCGGCTCGGCCGGGAACGCCGGCCGCGCGCCAGTTCGGGCTGGCGACGGTGGCGGTGTCTGGGAAGGCGGCGCCGAGGCGGCTATCCGGGAGGCGGCTTGCGACGTCATGCGGCGCGTCCGCAGGTCTTCATAGAGATGTCGGGTTTCCGGCTCGGGCTGCACGTTGAGTTCCCGCTGCAGCGCACTGCGGCAATTTTCATATTGCCTCAGCGCGAGAGTGAGCCGGCCCTGGACCGCATAGGCTCGCATCAGGGCGCGGTGGATATCCTCCCTCAGCGGCTCCATGGCGAGCAGGCGCGTTGCCGAGCGCACGCATGAGGCAGGATCGTTCGTGGTGCAGTAATGCGCGACGAGCTTGTCCAGTGCCGCGACAGCCATCGCCCTCAGGCGCTCGCGCTCGACCCGCAGCCAATCCTCGAACGGCTCCTCCTTCAGGCCGAAGCCGTCGAGCAGGTCGCCGCGATAGACGACAAGCGCCTGTTCGAGTTGCTCCGGTTCGGAACCGGCGGCCAGCGCCTCGAACCGCACGACATCGAAATCAAGATCGTCGAGATTGAGGGTAATGCTGTCGCCGTCGGTCAGGAACGTTCGGCCATCGGATGCGTCCATCCCTTTCCTGATGGCCGATAGGGCCTGTCGAAGGCTCATCCGGGCCTGCGCCTCACCGTTGCCGCCCCACAAAAGCGCTGCGAGCTTCTCGCGTGACTGGCAGCGCCCGGATTGCAAGGCGAGATAAGCCACCATGGCGCGCGCCTTGCGGCTGAAAACGGGGGCCGCCGCTGCGCCTCCGGCGAAGTCGAAACCGCCTAGCAGACAGAGATGAGGGTGCGCCATCGGATCCGCCACGCCACAACTTTGTTTGCGATCCTTTCCTGTAGTTGCCCCTAATTCAACCGTCATTTTCACCGGCCTGGCGTTTTCACGAATCCTTCACGCTGGCTGCAACGCGCCTCTCACGGCCGCGGTGGAAATTGTCCGGACGAGCAGCCCTTATTTCAGGAGGACACTATGCTACGCCCGAGTTCAGCCGAATGGCCCATCTGGCATGATGATCCCGGTCAAAATGCGCAGCCGCGCGGCGGCCCGTTACGCCACGATATTGCGCTTACGCATTACCTCGAGAAGCAGCGGGCCTGCCGGGTATCAACGGTCCGCTCGTTCGATTTCCGGACCACCGCGATCCGCGCATTCGCGCTGATCGCGCGACTTGGGCGTGATTTTTTCCGGCGACTGCATCCATTCAAACGGCGCATCGAAAAATGCAACTAAGTTGATCGACGATATTGGCTTGAGGCTGGCGCAGATCGAAGCAGAGATAAGCAAGTCGTTCTGGGGTCGGTTAGCACGGCAGCGGGTTTCGGCTCAATCTCAATGCCTTGTTTACAGTGAAAAGCTCCCCTTCCCGCTCAGCCTCATATCCCCGACCCATCCAGCAGCGGGACATCTTCTTCATCCCAGGGGCTCGGCAATGAACCCTTGCTCAGATTGGCTGTCGGCAGCGGCATCCAGCACTTCAGCTCGGGTTCGGCGTATTCAACCACGCGTCCGGGCGACGAGTCGGAAGCGCGCCATCCTTCGCTGCCGAACTGGTCGGCCCGAGACCAGTAAGCCAGGTCGACTTCCGCCGGCCCCTGTTCGGAGGGCCGAACCGTGACAAGGATTCGGCTGCCATCCCTTGGCGCGCTTGACATGTGACGCCACCGATCGGGCTCGTCCATCGTGTTTCCTCCTGCAGCCAGCATCTCGGCCGTCCAGACGAATAGTCGCTTCGCGTACAAGGCCGGTCAACCCGAACTTTGCGCAGGACAGTCTATAGTTGGCCGCCTGCCGGTCTGGCGCGACGTGGGCTCGCGGTCAGACCTTGGCCTTGACTGCCCAGGCTCTGGTTTTCAGGGGAATGGACCCGTCCTCGCCGCGCGGCAGACTCTCGCGGAGCCTCTCCATCAATCTCCGGCGAGCTGCGGGTTCGAGACTCATGCAATAGCCGGGCGCCGGCCCCGCCCCCAGGGTGAAGGGGTACCAGTAGTCTTCGAAGTCCTTGAACACAGCGGGCATCTCAATCCTGGTGGACTCGATGGAAACGAGGCCGGCCTTCTCCGCGAGATCGGTCAGTCCATCTCGTGTGCAAAATGGAAAACGCCTGTCTTCGGTGAGGTCGATGGCACCGGGGTCAAGCGCCGTCGCAGCGGTCCAGAAGGCCCGCATGAATTCCACCCCGCCGCCAGGATAATCCCACACGTAGAACCCGATCGTCGCTCCGGGGCCGGCCACCCGCCGCATCTCCGCGAGCGCCTTTTCCTTGTCGGGGATGAAGTTGAGAACAAGCGCCGACACGACGATCTCCTTGCTGCCGGATTCGACAGTCAGGGCCTGCGCATCGCCTGCGAGAAACTCGACACGTTTATCTGGCACGTTTGCACGCGCCTTGGCGAGAAAACCCTCCGATGGATCTATGGATACCAGGCTACTGGGATTGCAGCGCGCCAAGATGGCTGAGGACAGCGCTCCCGTTCCGCAACCCACTTCCAGCCAGTCGAGACCCTCCGCCGGATCGAGCCAATCCAGGAACAGTGGAGCGATCTGACGGCTCCAGCGCCCCATATAGAGGTCGTAGCTATCCCCGGCCTGCCAGGCGTCGTGACGTGTCGCCTCAGTCATCGCAATCCCCTCCCGAGATAAATTCAGATCATTGGGTCGCCGCAAGAATACGCTCGCCTCTCGCGCAGGAACAGAGGCCCAGGAACGTGTAACCCGGGTCGTACGCACTCGGATGCCTCGACCAGTTCTCCGCCCACCAGAAGCGGATCAACCCGAACTTTGCGCGAGACAGCTTTATCGTTCGCGGTTAATCTCCTCAGGCTGCAATCCGGACGGTGTTCGATGAAAAGCGAAGATTTGCTCGCCAACGCCACCCGTCTCGGCCCGGTTCATCTGCGCGTCATCGATATTCCAGCTGCCTTGCCGCTCTGGCGTGACGTGGTCGGTCTCGCTGTCCTCGCCAATGATGGCCGGACGGCCGATCTCGGCGTCGACGGCAAATCTCTGATTGTGCTGCACACCGGAGCGACGACCGCCCTGCCGCCAAAGTCGCGCGGTCTTTTTCATGTTGCGGTACACGTGACGACGCGCAAGGAATTGGCCCGCGTTGCCGCCCGGCTTCGGGCGTCTGGCGTCAGGCACGGCGCCCAAGATCATCTGGTATCAGAATCCCTGTACGTCTCCGATCTTTCCGGCAACGGCATCGAGGTCTGTTTCGATACGCCCGACCGCTTCGCATCCAGCGCGGTGACGGCGGACGGCAGCGTCGCGCTTGTTGCCAGGGACGGCACCACGCATTCCGGCCTCGAGCCGCTGGACCTCGACCGGCTGCTGCTCGAGCTCGACAGTGCGGATGGTGTCGAAGCCCCGCTGGCGGCGGATGCCTTCATCGGCCACATCCATATGCGCGCACGCTCGCCCGAAACGCTGATGGCGTTCTATCTGGGCGTGCTTGGCTTCAAGCCGCACATCCAGTCCAGATCGTTCGGATTGTTTGACTGCGGGACCGACGAGCGCCGGCACATGGTCGCATTCAACATCTGGGCCGGCGCCGAACTGAAGGAACCTCCGCCCGGCTCGGCGGGCCTCGAGCATTTCACAGTCATGCTTCCTTCCCAGGAGGATATGGCAGCGGTCGCGCAGCGGCTACGCCATGCCAACATCCCTGCTAGGCAGGCGGAGCGGGCGCTGGACGTCTTCGATCCGGAAGGAAATCACCTGCGAATGGTAGCCGCAGGGACTGATTGGCCATCGGTCCGCTAAGCGGCTTCCAGTAACCCGAGCTTGCCGTCCGACAAGGATCCAATCCAGAAGGAAATCGCCTGCTGCTGACGTCACCGGACGCGTTCGTGCTCAGCCTGCCCGGAACGCGAGGCTCCGCCTCATCAGTTGAATGCTGAGCGACAGGTCTCCGCTTCCGATGAACCAGGGAGACAGTATCCGGGACGATCTCAGTCCGCGATAGAGCAGATAGGGAAATCCGAGCGACAGGGCGATCAGCGCCAACTCGGAAGACATTCCGAAGTCACGCAGCGTGAAATGAACGAACTGATGGACGAACATGATCACCAGCGAGGCCGCCCCGATTTCCGCCAACGGAGCGATGCGCAAGCTCGGCATCTCCATGAAGCGGATGAGGCCGAGGATAAAGGTCGAAATCGCCAATGCAACGAGCAGGCCGAGAAGTGGGGGACCGAAGATGGCGTTCTTCATGCTGAAGGTAAAGTCGGACCCCGTCAGCGCCGCCGCGAGCGCGACCCCGGCAACCGCCACGACAAACACCGCCGACCACAGCGCGCTCATGCCGCGTTCGCGCAGGAAATGTCCGAACCAGAACGCGCCGATGGCGAGCGGCACGTTCGTCAGAGCCAGCGGCGCGCGCACTTCCTGCCAATAGGCCTGGATTGAATAGGCGAGGCCGACGGATGCGCCGACGAAGATCAGCATGCCGGGATCGGTCGGTCCGCTCGTCCTGATCGCGACCTCGTTGTAGACAAGTTGCGTGGCGACGAGGCAGGTGACGAACCAGAACACGCCGAGTTCGCGCGTCAGGTGCCGTCCGCCCAGCAGGGCGTCGGTGACGAGTTCCCTGATCTGCCAGGGCGCCGGGGTGTCGCCGCGCAAAAAGTCCACAACGAGCACGCTCGCCATGATCACGCCGAGAAACGTCACATAGGGGATGAGCAGGCCCTGGGCGCGCTTCCGGAAAAGCGCCTTCCTGTCCGTAACGGCAAAAAGGTAGCCGGATATGATGAAGAAGAACGGCATGAAGAACAGCGATGCCGCAAAGTAAATCGGGTGCGCCCATCGCCAGGTGCTGTGGTCGAGGACGTGGGCCATGACGACGAGGGTGATTCCCAAGCCCTTGGCGGTGTCCAGCCAGGTCTCACGCATGGGCAGGTTCAACTTCAGCGTTTCCTGGATACGGCTTATCGGCCGGCCCGGTCCTTCGGTTTCGATGGCGATTGTGCATTGCATCATACTTTGTGGCAAGTGCGAATTGGCTCGGCTTCCCGGATTGCCGATAGTCCCATTCAGTCGGCGAGACTCAGCATTCCGCTTGATTTTCCGCCGATCCTCACGCATTGTTGCGCTGCACAATTTCGGGATAGTGCCGATGTGTCAGTTCAGGGCCTTTCGATAGGAAACGTTGACCGGCACCGGTTACCGTTCTTGCGAGAGGCGGCAGGCTGTTGAAATCGATCGTGCTTTGACGTCGGATCGGCCAGGTCCGATTTGAGACAGCAAGGGATCACATACCAAGATGCTTCGCGACTTGTCCGCCTACAAGAAAATGATGATGCTCGGCATTATCGGGCTGCTGTTCGTCGCTGTCCTCGATGCCTTCAGCAACCTGCCGGTCGTTTCCGGCTGTGCGTTCTACGGCAACTGCGCGATCGATGGCTCCGCCGAAGCACCGATCGAGCTCAGCCTGGACCCGACAGAGCCATGAAGCCACCCGGGAAGATGGCGCTTATCGTCTATGACGGCGATTGCATCTTCTGCCAGAGCTATGTCCGCTTTGCCCGGCTGCGCGACGCGGTCGGTCCTGTCGAGTTGCTCGACGCGCGCTCCGCCGACCCGCGTGTTGTCGGGTTTCAGCGCCAAGGCTTCGACCTGAACGAGGGCATGCTCTTCGTTTTCGAGGACCACGTCTACCACGGCGAGGAAGCCATCAATCTCCTGGCGATCCTCAGTTCCTCTTCTACTTTTTTCGGCTGGCTTAACCGCAGGATTCTCTCAAACAGGACGGCCGCACGGCTGATCTATCCGGCGCTCAAGCTCGGACGCCGGGCCACCCTGAGGCTGCGCGGCCGCTCGCTCATCCCTGCCGACCTTGACCGGCGCTAATTCATGTCGCGCAAAAGTGCGCAGCGGTTTTGCGATAACGACATGAACCTAAAGCGTGACGCGTGAATCCTTACAAACGCGATGCGCTTTAGACATTTCCCGGCGAAATGGATGGCTGAAGCCGACTGCCCGGCGACGTCTACCAATTTCGTTCGTGAACATTCGAACAGCTCTCCTCCCAGAGCGGCGCTCAGTGGGTGCAGACCTTCGGCCGCGAGAAATCCACCAACTTGAAGGTAAGGAACTTTCGTTCGAGGAGGTTGGGCATTTCGCCTGCGAAGGTCGACGCGTTGGCGCGGGTAATTGTCTCGCCATCCTTCACGTAAGTCACCCAAGCCTCGGGCTTCAGGCGCAGTTGTTTCTTCAGATCGAGGAGGACGTGGTAATTGCCCGCTCGCGACTGCCGGACGAGATGGGGCTCCGAGGAATCAATGATCTTCACCACCTCGTTCTGATAGTTGAACAGGTATGGTGGTTTGGGAAAGAGCAGATGGTTGGTCTGGCCGGCTTCCGTGTGCAGATTGCTGAACATGTTGATAGAACTCTCCGTCTTGAGTCCGACATAGGGTGACAGGCAGGAGAGGAAGAACAAGCCCGGCACCAAATAGACCCAGAGCGGCTGGCGCGGCGAGGAAACGGTCCGGCAAGGCAGGTTCTGCAGAGCCACATAGGCCAGCACGACCATCGCCGCGCCAGCCACTACCGCCCAAATGAGGATCCAGACAGAGTGGACCATCATGTCGAAGGACCGCCCGGGAAAAGTATAGGTGAGCAGAATGACGAGAGTGACCGCGAATAGCATCACGGCCGCGCCCGGCAGCAAGATACCGATCCGGCCGAACGTTTCGCGCAGCGGATTGGTAAACTCCAGCGAGGTGCGATAGAGCGCCTCGCTAGTGGGCGTGGGGATGCTCAGCACATACAGCGCGAACACCAGGCTGGAAAAGTCCATGTACCAGGAATAAGCCGAGATCGGGATCACGTAATGGAAGACGAGTGCTAGGATGAACCCCACGGCGAAATAGCGCTTCCAGTAGAGGGACACGATCGCGATCGCCTCAATGACGAAGGTGGCGAAGATCGCAAGATACCGGCCAAAGAGATTGTCCTCGAGGCCGAACGGACGAGCCAGCGGAGCGTATAAACCCACCGCGCAACTCACGGAAGGATCGAGGAAGTCGGTGTTGATCTTGTGGAAGATGCCGTAGAAATACATGATGGCGAGCAGCGACCGGGCGACGATCCGGATCTGTTGATAAAGGTCCATCCGGGCCAGGGCGGCGCCACGGCCGGCGGCCCGCAGATAGAGCACCGCTGCGCTGAGCAGGATAGCCCCGTTCATCACCGCCGTGATCGTCTTGTTATTCGAAGCGACCGGCATGCGCAGCGCGTATAGCACAAGCGATACCATCACGAGCCCGATCAAAAATTCGGTCCGCCGTGGGTACAGCAGGAGTAGCAAGCTGAACAGGACGACCGACCAGCTCAGAGCGGCAAAAAGCGGCCCCTTGTAGCCAAGCATCGAGTAGATATCACCGGCGATACTGAAGATCGCCGCCATTGCCCAGAAAGGGGTAAATGCGGTCAACCCGTCAAATGTGTCGTCCCGACCGCTGACGTTCGCGACTTTGCCGCGACCAATGTTCCATAACGGTATGGCGCCTGAGAACTGCTGCTGCCCTATAGACACTAGTTAGACCCCCTCAAAGATCCTTTTGGCGGTTCTTTCGACGTCCAACTGGGGACGGCTTGCCGCCTTCGGAACCGTTGCTCTATGTTGCACTGCAACATCAGCACGGGTTTAGATAAGAGTCAATTCGGTGTCGTCGGTAGCTCCTCCTACTGGGCATCAGCCATTGAGAAACTGCTAGCAGGCACGGTGTAGAGCGGGATGCGTTCAAATTGAACTGGCCATCCCGCTCTATCTATTGTTTAGCTGTATTTCTGCGACGCCAAACTTAAAGCCACGCACGGAGCCCTTCGGATGCGACGCGCTTTAACATTTCGCCGACTATCGCTGTCTTGCCGTTTTGGGAAATTCCACTACGTCCGCCGGCGGGCGCTTGTACTGGGCTGCGGCAATTGCATCGATCAGAATATCCAGAGCCGCGCGAGCAGCGCTGCTCGTCTCGTCATCGCCGCGCAAATAGTGGCAGGCTCGTTCAAGATGGAGGTGGGCGGCGGCAAAGTCGCTAGTCATGGATTCTCCTTTTGCCCGCCGTCCGACAAGGATGACCCATTTCGATTTACCCAAAGGCGAATATCCACAGCTGGATTTGAATCAACTTTGGCCGGTTAACCAGATCTTCAGCATCGCGAGGCGACCTTGCTGCTGCGGACATGTGTTGAGTTCCGCCTCAGGCAACAGACCCGCTCCGGAGACCGGGGCGGGTTTTTGCTTGAATGGTGCTTCGGGTCGAAGCCGGCATCCGCAATTGGCGCAGGCAGGCGTCGGTTGGGGAACAGAAGAGGATGCCGAACGCCTATCCAATGCTCACGCTGCGCTGCTGCGGCCGAGCCGACGTACCTTCATGCACCGAAGCGGTCCACTGCAAAGGGTGCGAGGCGGTCAGGATCGCCGCGTCCGGCAATCAGGTCGGCAACCAAGCGGGCCGTGATCGGCGCCAGCGTGAGGCCGAGATGACCGTGACCGAAGGCATGGATCACCCTGCGGCTGCCACGCGACAGACCGATGACCGGCCGGGAATCGGGCAGCGACGGCCGGAACCCGAGCCATTCGGATGAATGCCGGCCGAGTTGGGGAAAGAACTGCCTGACGCCGCGATCGAGCAAAGCCAGCCGGCGCGGATTTGCCGGTGCTGCAAGCCCGCCGAGCTCGACGGTTCCGGCGACACGCAGCCGGCCGGTCATCGGCGTCATGTAAAAGCCGAGATCGACAGGACAGACCGGACGACTGAGCAGAGGCGCTTCGGTCGGGAATTCGAGATGATAGCCGCGTTCGGTCTCGAGCGGGACGCTGTCGCCGGCCTGCATCGCCAACGCCCGCGATTGCGCGCCCGCGGCGATCACCACAGTGTTCGCCTTGATGCGAAGGCCGGAACCGCCGAGCCTGACACCGTCCGCCTCGACCCGCAGCCCGGTTATTGCAGCCTGCGCCACCGACACGCCGCGGGCGGTCGCTGCATCGAGCACCCGCCGCATCAGCGTCTTCGGATCGGTGACGTTCATCGAGTCCGGGAAGTACAGGCCGCAGGCCCCGGTCGGGGGCAGGCCGGGCTCCAGCGCGGCCATCTCTCCCGGCGTCAGAACCTCCTGATGCACACCAAACCCGGCGCGCAGCGCCCTGCCCCCAGCGGCCTTGGCGAAATCGCTCTTGCGGCGATACAGGTAGAGACAGCCGTTGCGGCGCATCAGGTCGGCCATATCGGCCTCTTTCACCATCTTCTCCCAGGCCGGCAGGGCCTCAGCCAGAAGCCCGGCGAGTGCCATCGCGTTGGCGCGGGTGGCCGCCGGAAGCGACTGCCGCACGAAGCGGACCAGCCAGGGCGCCAGCTGGAAAAACGCTGCCCAACGCAATGCGAAAGGGCTGTCCGGATCGAGGAGCAGTTTTGGCAATTGGCGCAGCACGGCCGGATTGCCGACCGGCATGCAGGCATATTCGGCGAGCGTTCCGGCGTTGCCGAACGAGGCGCCGGAGCCAGGCTCGTTGGGGTCGATGAGCAGCACCTCGCGCCCCTCGGCCGCGAGCCGGAGTGCCGTTGCCAAACCGACAATGCCGGCGCCGACTATGGCGACTTCCACGGTTTCCGGTGCAGCCATCCTAGACGAAGCCAGGCAGTTGCAGATGCCCGGCCGCGAGCAGTTCGGCCATGGTGTTCAGGGCCGTGCGCAGGTCGTTGAGCGAGCGCGCGGCGCCGACATTGATGCGCACCCCGTGCTGCACCGGCTCGCGCCCAACCGCGAAGGCGTCGCCGGGAAGAACGGCAACGCCACGTTCCAGGCAGGTGCGAGCGAAACCCGCGCCCCGCCACGGCTCCGGGAGGCGCAGCCAGGCATGGGTCGAGGTGGCGTGGCTCTGGACATCGTAGCGGCCGAGGATTTCGATGAGGATGGCCTGGCGCTGACGAAGCTCCTGCTTCTGGGCTTCGATGATGCGCGCCGCCGAGCCCTCTTCTATCAGCCGCGCGCCGATCAGCGCCGTCAGAGGGCTGATGCTCCAGCAGTTGATGCGTAAAGCCGCGGCGACCTGGCCGGCTATGGCGCGTGGCGCGATCACAAAACCGAGGCGCAGCCCTGGGGCAAGGCATTTCGACAAGGCGCCGATGTGAACCGTCAATTCGGGCTCGAGGCTGGCAAGCGACGGCGGCGGATTGTCCGCCAGCGGCCGGTAGACGTCATCCTCGATGATGAGCACATTATGGCGACGGGCCACAGCCACCAGTTCGTGACGGCGTTCCTCGCCCAATGTGATGGTGGTCGGGTTGTGCAGGGTCGGCACCAGGAAAACCGCGCGCGGGCGCAGCTGCGCGCAGGCCGCCTCGAACGCGTCGGCCCGCATGCCGCCACGGTCCATGGCGACGCCTCTGAGATCGAGCCCATGCACCCGGCACAGTGCATTGATGCCCTGATAAGTCACTTCGTCGGCGAGCACGACCTCGCCCTGCCTGGTCACCGCGCCAAGCACGCAATCCAGCCCATGCTGGGCGCCCGCCGCCAGCACCACCCGGCCGGGATCGCCGTCACCCGCCGCCGGCCGCATCCACTCGGCGATTGCCTCCCTCGCCCACAGCGGCCCCTCGGGCGGATGATAGTCCTGAAGCGTGACGTAGTGCCGGTCCTTGGACAGGCGCGGCAGCAGCAGCGCCAGCGCGTCGAGATAGGCCGAGGTCGCAGGTCTGTTCACGGAAAGATCGATGACGCCGGTGTCTTCGCTCGGCGCCGACACGAAACCTGGTCCTTCGCCGCCGTTGCGGGCGGCGACAGTGGTGCCGCGTCCGGGCCGCGCTTCGAGCAGGCCGCGCTGCTGCAGTGTCGACAGCGCGCGCGTCACCGTGGTGACGTTGATGCCCAGTGCGCGGGCAATCTCGCGCTGCGGCGGCAACCGGTCTCCAACGGCAAGCGTGCCGGCTGTAATCCGTTCGGCAATAGCGTCAGCAAGGCGCCGGTAGACCGGGCCTTCATCCGAGGCGAGTTGCAGGTCCTGAAGCATGCGGATTGGCGGTTTCGGTGTGTTGACACTCTGGCTACCGGCGCATCTAGCATAAGACAACGCTCCGGACAATAGCACTTGTCCGGTACATGTTTTCAAAATCCGGCTGAAAAAACTCACACAATTCCGAAGAAAGCCGCTTGACGGGCAAACTTGTCTGCACCTATGCTGCTTTAGCGATTGATTGTGTGAGCATACAAGTTTGGTTGCCGCCCTTGCGCGGCCAGCGTCATGCGAGACCGACACATGCACGGCAAGCACCACCTCGTTTCGACAAGCGGCCATTGCCGCCGCTCAACGGATTTCCGTTCGTGATCGCCGAAGCGACAGTCGTGCCAGCCGACAGCGCCGCTGCGGCACCGGACGCCCGCCGGCAGGGATTTGTCGAATTCGTCGATGTCG
The DNA here is from genome assembly GCF_055811615.1 of Mesorhizobium sp. WSM4807. Taxonomy (NCBI): domain Bacteria; kingdom Pseudomonadati; phylum Pseudomonadota; class Alphaproteobacteria; order Hyphomicrobiales; family Phyllobacteriaceae; genus Mesorhizobium; species Mesorhizobium sp. WSM4807. The sequence continues at coordinate 284,024 of NZ_JBVVQY010000007.1, read as the reverse complement.
AAAAATCCTATGACGGCCGGACTTTCGCGGTGACACGGCTAAACCTCCGTGTGGCGCGCGGCGAGTTCCTCACCCTTCTCGGCCCCTCCGGTTCGGGCAAAACGACGACGCTCAACATGCTTGCAGGTTTCGAACGGCCGACCAGCGGCGTCATTACGCTTGAAGGCCAGTCGGTCGACAGGCTGCCGCCCTACGAACGCAACATCGGCATGGTGTTCCAGAACTACGCGCTGTTTCCGCACATGAGCGTTGAGGAGAACGTCGCCTTCCCCCTCTCGGTCCGCAAGATCACCAAGGCGGACGTTGCATCCCGCGTCGGCCGCGCACTCGACATGGTGCGGCTGCTGCAGTTCGGCGACCGGCGGCCGGCACAGCTTTCCGGCGGCCAGCAGCAGCGTGTCGCGCTTGCCCGCGCGCTGGTGTTCGAGCCGAGCCTGGTGCTGATGGACGAGCCGCTCGGCGCGCTCGACAAGAAGCTGCGCGAGCATATGCAGCTCGAGATCAAGCAACTGCACACCATGCTCGGCGTCACCATCGTCTACGTGACGCACGACCAGAGCGAGGCGCTGACCATGTCGGACCGCGTTGCCGTGTTCAACAATGGCGGGATTGCCCAGCTCGGTTCGCCTGATGATCTCTACAACACGCCGGAGAGCTCGTTCGTCGCGAGCTTCATCGGCGAGAACAACACGCTGGAAGGCAAGGTCGAGCGCATCTCCGGCAAGGAGTGCCGCGTCGCGCTGGACGGTGGCGGTTCGGTAACCGCGCTGGCCATCGGCGTTGCGGAGGGTGCGGCCTGCCATGTCGCCATCCGCCCGGAGCGGCTGAAGCTTGCGCCCGCTTCGAACGGAGCAAATGCGCTAGCCGCCACGGTCGATGGCCGCATCTATCTCGGCGACCACCAGCGTCTTCTGGCCAGGCTTGAGAACGGACAGGTGCTGACCGTCAAAGTCGGCCCCGAAGCGACCATGGGTAGCGGGGAACCGGTCACGGTTTCCTGCGCGCCCAACGACTGCCGTGCCTTTCCGGCCGATGTCGGAACGGGCGGTTCCATCTCGAAAACAGGGGAATAAGAACAATGAAAATCACAAAAACCCGGCTGTTCGCCTTCGCGGCAGCCACAGCATTCATCATGTCAGGACACGCTGCCTTCGCCGAAGAGCTTTCGATCATGGCCAGCGGCGGCGCCTGGCAGGATGCCCAGCGCAAGGCGTGGTTCGAGCCGTTCAGCAAGGAGACCGGGATCAAGATCGTCGAGCAGGAATATCTTGGCGATCTCGGCAAGGTCAAAGCGATGGTCGACACCGGCAACGTGCCGATCGATCTGGTGACGGTCGAGACCGCGACCGTGCTGCAGGGTTGCGACGCCGGCATTCTCGAGCGGCTCGACTATTCCAAGATCGCCCCCCGCGAAAAGTTCATCGAAGGTTCGGCACTCGACTGCGGCGTCGGCCTTGATGCCTATGGCGACGTGCTTGCCTATGATCCCAACGTGCTGAAGGAGGCGCCGACTTCGGTCCTCGACATCTTCGACACGACCAAGTTTCCGGGCAAGCGCGCGATGCGCAAGTTTCCGGCGCAGAACCTCGAATGGGCGCTGATGGCCGATGGTGTCGCGCCGGCCGATGTCTACGAGGTGCTGGCAACCCCCGAAGGTGTCGATCGTGCCTTCAAGAAGCTCGACACCATCAAGAAGGACATCGTCTGGTGGGATGCCGGCGCACAGCCGCCGCAGCTCCTCGCATCCAAGGAAGTGGTGATGACCACCGCCTGGAACGGCCGTATCCAGAACGCCATCGACAAGGACGGGGCGCCGTTCAAGATCGTCTGGAACAACCAGATCCTCGAATATGACATGATCGCCATTCCGAAGGGCGCCAAGAGCCCGGACCTGGCCTACAAGTATCTTGCCTATATCAGCCAGCCGGAAATCAACGCCAAGCTCGCCAGCTACATCACCTACGGGCCGGTGCGCATCGATGCGGCTTCCTTCGTCGCGCCGGACGCCCTGCCGAAATTGCCGAACGCACCTGACCACATGACCGCTTACCTGGTCGCCGATACCGAATTCTGGGGCGACTATGGCGAGGATCTGGTCAAGCGCTTCAACGCCTGGCTCGCGCAGTAGGGGAAAATGTCGGCGCTTGAGCCCACGAAACTGGACCGGCCGGGGGCAAGCCGCGACTGGTCGGCCGCCGATTCCGGCACAGCAAGGTCGGTCGCGGCGGCGCTTCGCCGCGCCGATCTCGGCGACCGGCTGCGGTCGCTGGCGCTGGCGGCACCTTTGCTTGTGCTCCTGGCGCTGAGCTTCGGCATCCCGATCGTCCTGCTTCTGTCGCGCGCTGTTTATGATCCGACGATTGCCGACGCTTTGCCGCAGACCAGCCAGGCATTGGTCGGCTGGAACGGCACGGGACTGCCCGACGATGCTGCCTTCCTGGCCCTTGCCGCCGACCTCCGGAGCAACCAGGCCAAGGGCACCGCCTACGAACTCGCCAAGAGCCTCAACGCCCGCCTGCCAGGTGCACGCAGCCAGGTGCTCAAGACGGTGCGTCAACTCGAGGCCGCCGACAGGCCGCCGCTGGAGGTGATGAAAGCCGTGCCGTTCTGGTCGGCGCCGGGCACATGGCCGGTCATCGAGAGCGGCACCCATAGCGTGACGTCGTTCAACCTGCTGAGCGCGCTTGATCTGCGCTGGAATGCCGATGGCAGCATCGAAAGGGTGCCGCCCGAACAGGCCATCTTCCTGCAGGTGTTCATGCGCACATTCTTCGTCGCCGCAGCGGTGACGCTGGCCACGCTGATACTGGGCTTCCCCCTCGCCTATCTCATCGCCTCCGTGCCCAAGGGCCTCGCCGCCATTCTCATCGTTGCGGTGCTGTTGCCGTTCTGGACTTCGATCCTGGTGCGCACCGCGGCCTGGACGGTGCTCCTGCAGAAATTCGGCCTGGTCAACGACCTGCTGCTGTGGCTCGGCGTTGCCGACGACCGGCTCGACCTGATGTACAGCCGCATCGGACTGATCATCGCCATGACCCACATCCAGCTGCCGTTCACGCTGCTGCCGATCTACAGCGTCATGCGCACCATCCAGCCTTCGCAGATGAAGGCTGCCTATTCGCTTGGCGCAAAACCTTTTACCGCGTTTCGCCGCGTCTACCTTCCACAGGTCTTTCCTGGCGTGATGGCTGGCTGCCTGCTCACCTTCATCCTCTGCCTTGGCTATTACATCACGCCGGCTCTGATCGGCGGCGCCAGCGACCAACTGATCAGCAATTTCATCGCCAGCTACGTCAATGTCGAACTGAACTGGGAGATGGCGGCGGCGCTCAGCTTCATCCTGCTCGTCTTCACAATGGCGCTGTTCGGCATCTTCGCCCGCATCCTCGGCCTCGACCGTCTCAAGCTGGTGTAGCCATGTTGCTGTCTCCCTATCCGACGACAGGCGAGAGAATCCGCATCACCCTGCTCTGGCTGTGGTGCGGCATGGTGATCCTGTTCCTCCTCGTGCCGATCCTCATTCCCGTTCCCTTGTCATTCAACAGCGGCGCCTTCTTCATCTTTCCGCTGGAGGGAATTTCGACGCGCTGGTACGAGGTCGTGCTTGGAACCCAGCGCTGGCAAGCAGCAATCGGCAACAGCCTGATCGTTGCGTTCGGGACGACGCTGATCGCAACGATACTCGGCACATTGACGGCTATTGCGCTTTCCGACGAAAAGTTTCCCGGCCGCCGCATCGTCATGCCGCTGCTGCTGTCGCCACTGATCGTGCCGGTGGTGATCACCGCCGTCGGCTCATATCTGTTCTATGCACGCGTCGGCCTTGCCAGTACCTATGCCGGCATCATCCTGGCGCACACCGCGCTCGCCAGTCCCTTCGTCGTCGTCACGGTGGGAGCGAGCCTCACCGGCTTCGACCGCAATCTGATGCGCGCCGCCGCCATCTCCGGAGCAAGGCCCATCACATCGTTCTTCAGGGTGATGCTGCCACTGATCCTGCCCGGCGTGCTGTCAGGGGCCGCCTTCGCCTTCGTCACGTCTTTCGACGAGGTCGTCGTGGTGCAGTTCCTGGCCAGCGCCAATCAGCGCACCATGCCGCTCGAAATGTTCATCGGCCTGCGCGAGAAGCTGAGCCCGGCAATCACCGCTGCCGCGACGCTGATGATGGCACTGTCGATCATCCTGCTCGTCGTTGCCAATCTTCTGGCCCGCCGTGGCAGGCAGCGACCGCGCATCGAGTAAGAATGTCGTGCGGCGGTCGGCCAAAGCCTCCATAGGCCTGCCCGCGTCAGGCCGCTTTGCGGTGCGATTTCCATGTCTCGTGGTGCTTGCCCCACGCCGACATGACTGTCACCGCATCGTTCAGGCTAAAGCCGAGCGGCGTGATCGAGTATTCCACGCGAGGCGGCACCTCGTCATAGGCGCGCCGGCTGATCAGCCCGTCGGCTTCCATCTGCCGCAATTGTTGCGTGAGCACCTTTTCGCTGACGCCAGGCAACAAGCGGCGCAGTTCGGCAAAGCGGTATGGCCGCAGGTGCAGTTCCCATAGCAGCGAGGTTTTCCACTTTCCGCCGATGGCCTGCAGCGCGGCAGCAAAACCGCAGCTGTCTGGTTCCTTGCGCCTCATTTGGCAGCTCCTGTCATGATGGCGATAGCTTACCTCAAGGTGCGTACTTCTCAACGCAGCAAGAATTTATATCTTCGGATCGAGCGCGCCAAACATAAAGCGGACTCTCGTCGAGAGGCCATCAATCTATCGGAGAAGTTACTATGGCATCGAATGTCTGCGTGCTCGGCGCGGGCCGAATGGGCTCGTCCATTGCTCGAACGCTGCTCGACCGCGGCTATCCAACATGGGTCTGGAATCGAACCGCGGCAAAGTGCGATCCATTGGCGGCCCTTGGCGCGAAGGTCGCCCCCTCGGTGGAGGATGGAATCCGAGCGGCCGGCGTCGTGATCATCAATGTTCTCGACTATGCCGCCAGCGACGCTTTGCTGAAGCGGGAGGGCATCGCTTCGGCATTGGCCGGCAAAGCCGTCGTGCAACTCACCTCCGGCTCACCGCGTCTGGCACGGGAAGACGCGCGCAGGGTGGAGGCGCATGGTGCCGGCTATCTGGACGGGGCGATCATGGCCACTCCGGATTTTATCGGCAAACCCGAAACCGCACTGCTTTATTCGGGTTCCCGCGACGTTTATGAGAAGCACAAGCCCCTGCTTTTCGCACTCGGCGGCGGCACGAGCTATGTCGGGGAGCTGCCGGGTCAAGCCTCTGCGCTTGATACCGCTCTGCTCACCCAGATGTGGGGCGGGCTTTTCGGAGCACTCCAGGGCATGGCTGTCGCCGAGGCCGAAGGTCTCGACCTGGCGACGTTCAGGAGCCATCTTTCCGGATTCAAGCCTGTTGTCGATGCCGCTCTGTTCGACCTGGTGGATAGAACGAATGCACGCCGTTTTGCCGGCGACGACGCGACCCTGGCATCATTGGGCGCCCACTACAGCGCCTTCCAGCATCTGCTTGAGGCATGCGAGGAGCGAGGGCTCGACGCGGCTATGCCGCGCGCCATGGATATGATCTTTCGACAGGCGCTTTCGCTCGGGCGCATGGAAGATGATTTTTCATCTCTCGCGCCGCTGTTTAGAAATGGCTCGTCGCGCCAGAGCCGGGAGCCAGCGAATGCATAGCGGCAAGAGGAAACGAACCGCGACCTGCTCATGCCGGGGCGTGGAACTTGTCCTCGCCGGAGAGCCGCGACGCGTCTATGCGTGCAGTTGCATGGATTGCCAGCGCTGCACCGGAACGGCGTTCTCATACCGGGCCATCTACGCCGGTTCCGCCCTCGTCGGCCAGAAAGGCGAGACCAGGTCCTGGCGCAGAACCGGCTCGTCGGGACAATGGCTGGAGCAGACATTCTGCACCACATGCGGGTCGGTCGTCTTCATGCGGGCAGAAGGGCTGAAGGATGCGCTGTCGGTATCGGTCGGCTGCCTGGAGGACCCGGAATTCCCACCCCCGATAATGCTCCATTGGCCTCACAGAAAGCATGGATGGCTTTGTTTGGAAGGCGTGCCCGAAGCAGCCGCCTCCTGAAGGCGGATCACCAAGCGATGCCTGGCTTGCGGCAGGCTCGGCATCGTGAGTCCGGCAACGTCTCCTTCGGCAATCGATTTCCGTTCAAGAAGGTCCCGATTGGGGGATAGCTGTCGCGGGCGACTGCGAATCCCAAGGCTCCCTCGCAGCACTCCTTGCAACACTTTGCGCTCCCCGACGTTCTCCCAAGGCACGCTCCGAAGCCGATTGTCGAGGGAGCCATGACGGCTTCGCCGCTGGCCACGGCACCCAGCATGCCGTGGCGGTTAGGTAACCTGCATCGATGTGACGCTGGAGGACATGCCATGGACATGGGCAACAGGAAGACGCAGTTCAATATCTGGTACTGGATCGTCGCCTTCGTCGGGCTGATGATCTTCCAATATGTCTACACTGCCACCCAGCACGTCGCGCAGATTCCCTACAGCCAGTTTGAGACCCTGCTGCGCGACGGCAAGATCGCCGACGTGCAGGTTTCCGATCGCTTCATCCAGGGCCGCTTCAAGCAGCCGCAGGACGGGAAGCCGCTATTCATAACCACGCGCGTCGAGCCGAATCTGGCGCGGCAGCTGCAGGAACACGGCGTCACCGTCACTGGCCAGATCGAAAGCACATTCCTGAGCGACCTGCTCTCCTGGGTCGTCCCGATCCTCGTCTTCTTCGGCTTGTGGATGCTGCTGATGAGACGCATGGGCGGTGGCATGGGCGGTTTGATGCAAATCGGCAGGAGCAAGGCCAGGGTCTATGTCGAGGCCAATACCGGCGTGAAGTTCGACGACGTGGCGGGTGTCGATGAGGCCAAGGCCGAGTTGCAGGAGATCGTGGATTTTCTGAAGAGCCCGCAGGAATACGGCCGCCTTGGAGGGCGCATGCCCAAGGGCGTGCTGCTGGTCGGACCGCCAGGCACCGGCAAGACGCTGCTCGCGAAGGCCGTTGCAGGCGAGGCAAAAGTTCCGTTCTTCTCGATCTCAGGCTCTGAATTCGTCGAGATGTTCGTGGGCGTCGGCGCCGCCCGTGTGCGCGACCTGTTCGAGCAGGCATGCGCCAGAGCCCCGGCAATCATTTTCATCGACGAGCTCGACGCGCTGGGCCGCGCCAGGGGTGCGGGCCCGATGATGGGCGGCCACGACGAGAAGGAGCAGACACTCAATCAGCTCCTGGTCGAGCTCGACGGTTTCGATCCGAAGATCGGCGTCGTGCTGCTCGCCGCGACGAACCGCCCGGAAATCCTCGACCCGGCACTTCTTCGCGCCGGCCGTTTCGATCGGCAGGTGCTGGTTGATCGGCCGGACAAGCAAGGTCGCGTCCAGATCCTTAAAGTCCACATGAAGAAGGCGAAGCTGGGAGCGGATGTCGATGCCGAGAAAGTCGCCGCGCTGACGCCGGGTTTTACCGGCGCTGACCTCGCCAACCTGGTCAACGAGGCGACCCTGCTTGCCACGCGCCGGAAGGCGGATGTCGTCACCATGGACGATTTCAACAATGCGGTGGAGCGCATCGTGGCCGGGCTCGAGAAGCGCAACCGGTTGTTGAACCCCAGGGAACGCGAAGTCGTCGCCTATCATGAAATGGGCCATGCGTTGATAGCCATGGCGCTGCCCGGCGTGGATCCCGTGCACAAAGTATCGATCATCCCGCGCGGCGTCGGTGCGTTGGGCTACACCATCCAGCGGCCGACCGAGGACCGATTCCTCATGACGCGCGAGGAGTTGGAGAACAAGATGGTGGTGCTGCTCGGCGGCAGGGCGGCCGAGTGGATCGTGTTCGGGCATCTGTCGACGGGGGCCGCCGATGACCTTGCCAAAGTGACCGATATCGCCCGCGCCATGGTTACGCGTTACGGCATGTCGGAAAAGCTCGGCCATGTGGCGTTGGAAAAGGACCAGCGCTCCTTCCTGAGCCCCAACCCACTCGCCGGCGGTCCGCGCGAGCACGATTACGGCGAGGCCACCGCCGAAGCTATCGACGCGGAAGTTCGAAGCATCGTCGACACAGCTTTCGCGCGAACCGTCGGGCTCCTCACCGAGCGACGGGATCTGCTGGAAAAGACGGCGCGCAAGCTGCTCGAAATCGAGACGCTCAGCGAGGCTGAACTTGCATCGCTCGTCGGAAACGTCTCGGCACCGGATCGCGCGACAACGGAGGCATCCGATCCGCAATCGGGGAAGCGACCGGTACGACGAGGCAAGGCTGCGGCTACAAACCTCTCGCGCCGGGCCGAGTGATGCCCCTCCCCGTCCCGACATGGTCCCCGGGTCCGAACCGCTCGTCCAAGCCCGATACGGGCAGCAAGATCGCCGTACATCGTCATGTAGCAGCCCAGCACAAAGCCGCCGGGATGGACATCAGGGTCAGTCGCTCGCGGACCGGCGACCGTTTGATCGTGAACGGCAGATCGCTGGCATCGCCAATCTCGACGCGGCCTCCCCAGGTGACCCGTTCCCAGGCATAGTGTCGCTGCCAGTCACTGAGATAGTCGCCCAGGACCTGGCAATCATCAACAACGAAGACCGGCACGGCCTCTCGCACGCGCCCGGCCGGCGTTGCGGGCGGCCGCCAATCCGCGTGCTTCGTCAAGGTCCGAACACGTCAGCTACGATAGGCCAGGCTGAATGACCGACCTCATTTGCCTCGAATTCGCCTCGATCTGCGATGGGGGCGCGGCTCGGAGAGGGCTCGCCTTCGCGCCTCCGAGTTGAAGGCCTTCGACGGGAGGGGTCGAGGCCGTCGAGGCAATCCCGCCCGGCGGCCTGCTCGACAGTCTTCACGAACCGCGGCGCTGGTTCGCACGCCCCACGGCGCTGCCGAGGCGGAAGAGAATGTCGATGAGAGGCGATCTGGCGCAAGTTGCGCCTCGTACTCGAGGAGGCGGTCCGCAAGTGTATGGTGGCCGACGTGGAGCTCCGATCGTTCCTGTCGGGCGGGCTCGACAGCTCGATCACCGCTACGCATGGGGGGCGGGCTTGTCGCGGTTGCGGAATCGCAGTGATAAAGGGCTCGGCAGCGCGCGCTTCACTCCGATAGACAACGCGTGAACAGAGCGGCGTGCAGAAATTCAACCGTGGTCAACGCTCTTCGGCTTGGAGGGAAGTGATCGAAAGTGGAATGCGTTGTCATCAGCCTTCTGCGGCGTTGCCGTTTTGGCGCGCTGCAAAAACACCGTTTCCAGCCGTCGACCAATCTCGCTCACCCTTGACGACGTAGTATAAGCCGCCTTCGAATTGCTTGATGCGAGCCATACCTTCGTAGCTGGCAAGATACTCGTGGATCGCCCGTGCATAACCATCCCAGTCGGGGTACCCGTCTGCGATCATGATCCCATCGTCGGCCAGGTAAGGAAAAAGGGCCCGAAAACAAGTCATTGCGGAGGCATGCCAGTCGCAATCGATTCGTAGCACCGCGATGGGTGATGGCGGCTCGAATTTGGCCAATGTCTCCTCGAAGTAGCCTTTGACAAGCTGATATCGCGTTGCGCCGGACTTCCTCATGGCCGCATCGGCATGCTCGGTTCCGACGATCGCATTGTTGAAGTACCACGGGCCGTTCGTACCAGCCTTCCAGGCAAGGGCAGCGGGGCCGTCGATAGGCTGTGGATCAACATGGCCTTGGAAGCTGTCGAATAAGAAATATTCTCGCTGCGGTCCTAGAATCTCAGCCATGCCGGCGCAAGTGCCGCCTTTCCAGACGCCACACTCGATGACGCAGCCATGCGCTGGCGCCGTACCAGTAAGAGCGAGGTTCGCGATATACTGCTCGCGACCAAGCATGGTGCTGTCCTTGTACTTCTCGTAGATCATCTCAAACCGATTGTGCGGAGCCCGTGACCGGGAGACGCGACTTACTTCGAGGCCGATCGCATTGAACGAAGCCCGCACGAGGCGTTTCACTGAGCTGAGAGTCATCATGCTACTCGCAAGATGGTTGAAGCGGAAATCGTGTTCGCTGCCACCGCCGCATGGCAATCAAACGCCCTGTCAAGCTTACAGAGTTTAGATCTAACCGCAAAGACACCATCAAGTTCGATCACCTGATCGAGCTTGTGCCGTTAAGGTCGCACACAAGGGGCGTTGGAATACCGCAATCAGCAGAAACCTGACTTCCATCTCTCCAGACGGCCGCAGAGCAGGCTAGGATTGACGCCGATCCAGGATAGTAGCCGGACGGCTAGCTGCAATGAGGCTGAGGTCATGCCGCCGGTCCGTAGCGCATGAACTGGAACGTCTTATGAAAGGATCGGATGAGCTCGAAACATCGAACCGGCCTGGGTTCAGTCATTGTCTCGAAAGTGAAAAATCCGCTCGTCGCCTTCCGCGGTGTGCCAGTCGACAGCGTGCGCTAGCCCATATCCGGCATCGGCAAAGAGGCGGATCAGCTCCGTTTCCGTAAATGTGTTGGTCCAGCCTGCGCCAGCGCGGCGGAACGTTTCCGGCAGCCTGGCCAGGCTATGTCGGGGGTGAGCCGCGCAACCATATGAAGCGATACAAGCCGGCGATTGCTGCCTCAGCCATTCTATAAAGGAATGTAGATCGTGAACGTATTCGAGAACCCCAGCAAAAATTGCGAGATCGAATGCATGGGCGGTCAGATCAGGCAAGGGTCGTTGATTTAGGTCCAGCACGATCGTGCCAGGTCCGCGGCTCACGAGGTCGGACGGGGTGTATTGGCAGCTTGGGTCGAGATGACGTTGAAGCTTGCCCATTCCCACGCCAAACTCGATCACCCTCGCCCCAGGTGGCACTAACCGGGCAATGATTTTCGTCCTTTCCTCCCAGTCCTCGAATTCCGATGCATCGGTCCACCGCTCAAAGTCGGTCTTTCCGAACAGCTTGCATCTGAGCGCTTTTAGTCTTGTCAACCAACTGTTGTATTCCAGCATGGCGGCCCCTGATTCAGCCTTGGTCCCCAATCGCGTCGCGAATGCGACGGTAAGCGGTATGGCCGGCAGCGATTTGAGCTTCGGCCCTGGCCAATATCGCCGGGCGAATAGCGGGCGCCTCTTCCCACAGGCGCCGGAGCGCCGATCGAAGCTTCTCGACAGAGTTCGGATGATCGAGTGCCACCATCTCGCAGCCCGTGCCGAACATATCGGCGAGGCCAAGGAACTTGTCGACATAGTAGTCGGATCTGGCTAGCCCGATCGTCGGGATACCGTTGGCCAACGCGAAAACGCCGGCGTGGTAGCTGCCAGTGACTACGACCCGACAGCGCTGGATTTGCCGAATGAGGTCGATCGGTGTGCGGATCGCGAGTGCCCGGTTCAGCTCGGTCTCATCGGTTGGCATCAGTCCACGAATTGCGTCGATGTCCGCTTCGCAAGGCACCCATGAGACTGGAACGGCGATCAAGGGTGCCTCGAGCGAATCCGATGTGGCGCCTAAGACATGTCGCAGCCCTTCGAGAATATCCGCTGATACTCCTGAATAGGAGGAAAGACGTAGATTGACGCCAATGCCGGTGCCAAGCTCATCCACTCGCATCTCATGCGCCATTTGGATGGCGTCATCGCCGGTTGCGCAGATCCTGTCCTTGGAAACACCCAGCTCCGCGAGCAGAGGAAGCCCGGCTCGCGTTTCGCGAAGCGCAATCAAGTGGAGCCTTGGCAATATGGCCGATGCACGCGCTCTCAGCTCGGCATTGGCAAGCGGGCCCATCCCCTGGCCGACCATGACCACCGGCCGTCCTTTCCTTGCAAGCGCGAGATTCAGAGTTTCGAGTACCGACAGGGCATATTCTGGGAAAGCGTCTGTGATTCCGCCCATTCCACTTACAAGCACAAGGTCTGCCCTGTCCACAGCATCGGTGAAGCGAAGAAGTGCCGCGCGCGCATCCGGCATGTGCCTAAACTTAAGGCGCCAGAACAAAGAAACGAGCCTCGGCGCGTGTCGGCGAATGCGATCGGGCCAGTGCTTGGGCACGAACCGCTTCAACTTGGCCGGCCTGAAATCAGGCTTGAGCCATAGGGCGCGCCCTTCGGCGGACAGGGGGGTGACAAAGGGACAGAAGCGGCGAAGCGCGTCCGGATCGTCAGTCAGAACGTTGATCGTCGAATTGTCGCACAGCCGCGCAAGCCGCTCCGTGGCAGCATAGAGCATTGCCATGTCACCGATATTACGCAGCACATAGTCGCTCGGCTCTACGAGTATCTGGATTGGGCGATGATTAAAGCGCATCCTTTTCCCCTAGATCCGAGTGGAGGACCGAAGGTTAGCACAACGTCTGAGGCAATCGAGCCCATTTGTGCGACGCCGGATTTTACTGACACGTCTGCTTGGATCAGATCACGATGATGCTTGCGCCGACCTGCTGGCAGGCTAGGGGCAAGGTTGCACGCCGGCTCCGCCGGTTGACCCAGGTCCGCAGATTGAACACGTCGACTGAACAGCATCAGCCGAACACCCCGACTACGAAGGTGATCGCGGATCCGCGGAGAAGGTTGGATTTCAAGTCCTCTCCCTCCGCCAACTCGTCACATTTCGCATTCCATCGACACCGGGTCCCCGGAAAACCGCGCGTATCGGGAGCGAAGCGATCAAGACAGCGTTGGTTGACGCGCCTGTTCAGAGGGAACTAATGTTGCATCGGGGCGCGGCGGATCCGCGGCGCGTTCCCGGATCCAAGTTCGAATTCCCGGATTCGAGATTTGATTTGCCACGATCGAAGCCCGTTAGGGCCAGGCTGGCAGGAGAACAATCGGTCTGACTTGCCCCGAATTCGCCCCGGTTGTTGGCCAGCAATGCATATCCAATAGAATACTCAAATTAACCATTCCCCAACTGCGGAAACGAAGGCCTGATGATTGATGACAATGCTACGGTAGGCGTCGTGGTACCAATGTTCAATGCTGAGAGAACCATCGGTGCTACCTTGGCCAGCATCTGCAGGCAGAGCCACCAGGCACTTGACATCATCGTGGTCGACGACGGATCTACGGACCTGTCCGAATCAATCGTGACCTCCCATGCCGCGAAAGATCGGCGCATACGCCTGATAAAGCAGCCGAACGCGGGTGTTGCGCAGGCTCGCAACAATGGCGCCGCTTCTACCGATGCGGAGTTTCTGGCGTTTGTCGACGCGGATGATCTCTGGGCCCCATCCAAGATCGCACTGCAACTGCGCGCCCTGCAGGAAGGCGGCTCTTCTGCGGGTCTGGCATATTGCTGGTTTGCCCAAATCGACGAGGACGGCCGGGTATTCTCACTATACCGACCCGATGCCGATGGCCGCGTTCTGCAACGGATGTGCAGAATGAATTTCGTCGGCAACGGAAGTTCGATGCTGATGCGTCGCTCCGCATTCGAGCGGGCGGGACAATTCGATCCTTCCCTGAGGGCCAGGAATGCACAAGGCTGCGAGGACCTTCTCATGTGCCTCAGGATAGCGGAAAGTTACGAATTCCGTGTCGTGCATCAGCACCTGGTGGGCTATCGGATGACGAACGTCAACATGTCGAGCGACGTCAGGCAGATGCTCCGTTCGTGTGAAATCGTCCTTGCCGAGTATCGCGAAAAATATCCGCAGTTCGGCAGCGATCTCGATGCGCATCTGGTCGACATGATCCATTGGCTTGCCATCAGAGCCTTGGTCGGCGGGCGGCTGTTCGCAGCCGGCGACCTGCTGAGGAGATACTTCGTCCTGGAACCGCGCACGGCAATTTCCCGCCTGCCCAACATGATCGACATGTACTGCCGGGCCAGGCTGGTTCCTCGCTGGATGAAGGTTGGAGTGAAACGGATGCGAAACAAGAACGCCGAGTTTCGGCGCCTTTATGAAGAGACTATCTGGTGAATGTGAGCGTATTCCTGCTCGCGCGCTTGCAGCGGCTCTTCCGCCACGGGGGTCTGGGTGCACCTCGTGTTTGAGACCTTAAGCGCCGTCTTCGACGAGAGCGGACGTATCAATACTCCTCGGACCTGACTCGCGAAGCTGGCGCGGCGTTGGCGTCTTGAGGGCCATCTGGACTCGCCTTCGAAGCCACTCCGGAGGAAATGGCTGGCAGATGAAGGTCGGATCGGAGTCGAAAAAACGCGCGGAGGTACAGATGGAATGCGGCGAGGTCGGAACCATGCGCTGTTTAACGGCAAGCATTCTTGGCACAAAGCGACGCAGCCGCCGCCACAGGTCTTGTGCGGACGGCTTTGCGAAGACATGAAACAGCGCGGCCGGATCGATCCGTGTTGCGTGGACAAGCGGAGCGATGGCCGCGCCTGGCGACGTGCGGGCGGCTTCGCTGCCATAATACGCTGAGGCCACGCCATCGGACCAACGAAACAAGAAAGACGCTAGCTTGGGATGTCGCGTGCGGACTGTTTCAAGGACGATCCGGTGCGATGTCAGCATGACGACATACCTGGTCGACATAGAAGACAGTGATCGCCGGTAACCAATCAGATACTCGGGAACGACATCATAATCGCAGATCGCGGCAATGTTGAGCTGCATCTGCAAGTCTTCGGCTCCTTGGGCGCCTGCGGCTCTGAGCGAGGGGTCGTATCCCCCGGTTGCCGTAAGAACTGATCGCCTGATTAGCGGTGAACTTGCATTGCCGATAAAATTCTCAACCAGCAGCCAGTTGTGGACGTCCCCGCGACCGAGAGTTGGCGGGGAGCATTCGATCACCCAATCATCATCATCGATGACCCGATACCATGCGTAGACAAGGCCGAGAGACGGCCGCGACTGAAAGAGGCTGTGCTGCTTTTCCAGCTTTGTCGGGTGCCACACATCATCCGCATCAAGTGGCGCTATAAATTCACCCTTCGCCGCATGAATTGCCAGGTTTCTGGCGACAGCAACCCCTTGGTTCTGCTGTCTCAGAAGGGAAATACGCGGATCACTGGTTGCAAATGCCTCGACGATCTCAGCGGTCCGGTCGGTCGACCCGTCATCGACCACTATGATCTCTAGCTGTTTGAAAGTTTGCGAGGCGGCCGACTGAAGGGTATGTCGGATGGTCTTTTCCGCATTGTAGGCAGGAATGATGACGGAAACTGCGGGTTGCATATCGAAAAAAAGCCTGCTTTTGATGAAGGATGAAAGAAAGACGGGAGCGCCACCGGCCCAAATACTAGCATGCTCGAGCGGGATAGTATCAAGCCGCCTGTCCCTACCGGCTACTTCAACGTCTGAGAATTCGCCCGGTATTCGCACTTACGGCGGCGACATGTGCTAATATGCTGGTTTCAATCCGCCGAAACTCGTGGATGCCTTCATGCTTCCTCATTTCGCTCACATCCGTGTCCGTGGCCTCATGGTCTTATTGCCATCAGCTATATGCTTGAACACTCACATGTATCGCGTTTCGGCCGATCGGGATGGCATCCGCGATCGGACGTGAGCGTGGTTTTTACGGTTCCTGCGGCGGGAGACCGATGGTGATCCCGCGCGTTCTCCTGCAGCTTGGTCGGCTTGTGCGGCGTCGACGCCTGCGCCGTGCTCCCATCATACTGATGTACCATCGCGTTGCAGACATCGCCGTCGACCCGTGGAGCCTGGCCGTCCATCCGGCGAGGTTCGACGAACAAATCGAAGCGCTGACGCGGAGCCGGCGGGTGGTGCATTTGCATGAGCTGTTTGATGTCATCGCACGGGGTAAGCCAGGCAAACCGCTTGCGGTTGTCACGTTTGACGACGGCTATCACGACGTCTACAGCAACGCTCGCCCGATCCTGCAGCGTCACGACTGCCCGATGACGCTGTTTGTTGCGACGGGAGCAATCGGAAGCGGCAGAGAGTTCTGGTGGGATGCGCTCACGCGCATCTGTCTTGAGACGCCTGAACTGCCTGACCAACTCGACATCACGATCGAGGGAGGCAGGCATCACTGGCTTATCCCGAAGATGGTGGATCAGGCCGGCCGTGACAAAGTCTACCGGGAGGTGTGGTCGGCGCTCCGAACGCTGCCGTATGAGCGTCAGAACGCACACGTCGAAGACATTGCGAAATGGGCGGGCGTTGGTCTCGACGCCAGGCCAGAGCACTGTATTATGACTCCCGTGGAGGTTGGCGACATCAGTGACGACCTGATCACGATCGGCGGTCATACTGTTAGTCATCCCACGCTTCCGGCCCATTCCTTCGCGACCCAGCTTCGCGAGATCGTCGACGGCCGTTCGGCCTGTGAGCAAATGACCGGGAAACGCGTTCTCTCTTTTGCATATCCATTCGGAGACCATGACGCTCTGTCGGTATCTGCCGTCAGGGAAGCGGGATTTGAGTTCGCATGCACGACGCGCGCCGGGTGCGTTGCGCCCGAGGCAGACGTGCTGCGTTTACCTCGATTGTATGTCGGCAACTGGTCAGGGGACGAATTCTTGCGAAAAATCGAGGATCATCTGTTCTGATGAACGCACAGCAGACTACCATTATCACTCCTCGACGCGGCTGGTTTGACCTCGATTTCTGGCACCTGTGGCGCTATCGCGATCTGCTGCTCCTGTTCGCGATGCGCGACATCAAAGTCCGCTACAAGCAGACCTTGCTTGGTCCGGCTTGGCTGATCCTGCAGCCCCTGGCGCTTACCGCAGCCTTGACCACCGTCATCAGCGGTATCGCGGGCATTTCAACGGGTGGCCATCCCGCGCCAATCTTTTATCTGACAGCGCTGGTGCTGTGGTCGTATTTTTCCCAAGTCGTCTCCACCGCGAGCCAGGTCTTCATTGCGAACGGTCATCTTTTCAGCAAGATCTACTTCCCGCGACTCGTCGTTCCCGTGTCGTCGCTGCTGTCGAACAGTGTGGCCCTAGCGATCCAGCTTGGCGTCGCATTGGCCTTCTTGCTCTGGTACCAGCTGACAGGAAAAGTGGACGGGTTGTCGTGGCGCCTCGCGTTTTTTCCGCTGGTGATCATCCAGATCGCGGCGTTCTCGTTGGCTGTTGGGCTTTGCCTAGGAGCGTCAACCGCGAAGTACCGCGATACAGCTCATATGACTCCGTTCCTCATTCAGATCTGGCTGTTCGTGACGCCGATCATCTTTCCTTTTTCGGCTATTCCCGAGCAGTACCGGACGCTGACTGGATTTCTGAATCCTCTCGCTGTCATAATTGATGAATGGCGCTGGTGCTTCTTCGGCACTTCGGCGGTCGGTGCGCCACAAATCGCTGCAGCGCTTGTCACGACCTCGGTCGTGCTGTTCATCGGGGTCGTGATCTTTCAACGCGTCGAACGAACGGCCATGGACATGCTGTGAAGAGAAATGACAACCCTTGCCGCCCCGTAGAGAGTGAAGGTCGCCCTTCGTCGGCCGCCGCGCATTCTGCACAATGGGCACGACGCCGATGCCATTGATCTCCGTCATCACGCCTTTCCTCAATGTCGAGCGGTTTCTTCCGGACGCGATCGAAAGCGTGCGCGCGCAAACCTTCACCGACTGGGAAATGCTTCTCATTGACGACGGATCATCCGACGGCAGCGTTGCAATCGCGGTGGTTGCAGCAACCGGCGATCCGCGAATCCGTTTCATTCGATCGACCGGCCAGCGTCGCGGCGCCGCCGCGGCGCGCAATGCTGGAATCGCGGCCGCGTCGGGGACGTTCTTCACGTTCCTGGATGGCGACGATATATTTGAGCCGGAAAAATTCGAAACGGAACTTGCGATCTTTGATGCGCATCCTCGCGCCAAGGTCCTTTACGGACCGACCCTGTGGTGGTTCCCCGATGAGCCGCACAGGAACTGGACCGACTCGATGCCACGCCAATCGGACCGTCTGCACATGCCGCCCGACCTGCTCGACCAGGTCATCGTGCGCCAGCGGGCTCATGTGCCGTGCATCTGCTCGATCATGGTTCACCGCGAAGCTTTGGTAGCGGTGGGTGGCTTCGATGAGGCGTTCGAGCTCTACGAAGACCAGACCCTTCTAGTGAAGCTGCTGTTGCGCTATCCGGTATTCGTGACATCCACACCCACCGGCCGGTACAGGCAGCACCTCGATTCGACATCGGCCAAGGCGACTGCTTCCGGCATCTACGATCGACTGCGCCCGCATGCGGCTCGCATCGGCTTCCTCGAATGGGTTGAGATGCATGCGTCGGCCTCGGGATTGATGACGCCGGAGTTGCAGCGGGCGCTCCGCTTCGCATTTGCGCGCTATCCGGCCCAGCGTCGGCCCCTGACACTTCGCGATAGGTTTGACCTCGCCATCGAAGCCGGACGCCGGTTCGCTCGGCGGCTGACGCCACGTCGCATCCTGTCGAAGGCGTTCAGGCTGCTGACGAGAGCACGGAAGTAGTGGGCGGGACCGGTGGCGCGGATTGGATCGCGACCGAGCCTGACATGTCTGATATTAACGATACCGTTTTACGTGAATGACAAGTCGCATCGCCTCGCTGGGGGCGACGTGCTAAAACTGACGAGTGTCCATCATTTCTGTGCCAAAATTCTGTTTGTGAGGCCTACGGTCGCGTTCGATTTCTGGCAACGAACACCAGCCCGTTGCCTCTCTGGGAAGCTAAGGAGAATTTGGCTGTTTCATGATCGCAGTCGTCATAACAACTTACAATCACACTCGCTTTCTCGAGGAAGCCATTCAGAGCTGTCTCCGTCAAAGCCGGCCGATGGATGAAATTATTGTCGTCGACGACGGATCCACCGACAATCCGGCATCGGTTGTCGAGCGTCATCCAGGCGTGCGCCTGATCAGGCAGGACAATTGCGGGCTCGCTGCCGCCCGAAACACCGGACTGGCGGCTTCCAGATCCGATTACATCACCTTTCTGGACGCGGATGATCGTCTCCTTCCGAATGCCATGGAGACGGGCGTGCGAGTGCTGGTTGCGCATCCAGATGCGGTTCTCGCTTACGGAGCTCATCGCTTCATCAATGGAAACGGTGCGATCGAGTCAGACAAGCATCACATCGCGCTTATTGAAGATCCTTATCTTCAGTTACTGCGGACGGGAAACTTCATTGCGATGCATGCGACCGTGGTTTATCGGCGGGAGAGGCTCGCGGCCATGGGCGGGTTCGACGCTTCAATGCGCTCCTGCGAAGACTATGAGCTATTCTTGCGAATCGCCCAGCGCGGTTCGATCGTAACGCACGACGATGTCGTCGCCGAGTATCGCATGCACGGCGACAATATGTCGAAGAATCGATCGATGATGCTCGCTGCAGCATTGTCGGTGCTTGACAAGCAGTTGGCAGGCCCGGTTGACGACGATGTGCGTCTTGCAGTCCGCGATGGTAGGCGGTTCTGGAAGACCTACTATACCGGAGAGTTGACTACCGAGGCCTTGCGCGTGATCCGCGCCGAACCCGCCAAAGCGATTCGCATGCTGCGGCAGGCTTTGCAGATGTCGCCGCCGATCACGCTGCAAACGGCGGCATTTAGGATTACACGCAAGATCGGCAGGCATGTGCAACGGCTGCTCGGAGCTTCCGGCGCCGATTGGCGGGCTCCGCGCGTCGGTTCGGTGCGGTTTGGGGATTTCGCACGCACGATGCCGATGAGCCACTCATTTGGATATGATCGGGGCAAGCCGATAGATCGGTATTATATCGAGAATTTCCTTCAATCGAATGCGGCCGACATACATGGCCGTGTGCTGGAAATCGGCGACAACAGCTACACGATGCATTTTGGCGGTGCTCATGTCGTCAAGAGCGACGTGCTGCATGTTGATCCCGATGATCCAAACGCGACCATCATAGGCGACCTGTCGCAGCCCGGAGTGCTGCCGTCAAACGCCTTCGACTGCATCATCCTCACGCAAACACTTCATCTGATCTTCGACATGTCGGCCGCGGTCGCTGCACTGGCCGAAGCGCTCAAGCCCGGGGGCGTGCTGCTGCTAACTGTTCCTGGCATCACCCCGGTCGATCGCGGCGAGTGGGGCAGCACGTGGTTCTGGTCATTGACGCAGGTGGCGTTGGCGAAGTTGCTTGCGAAATCCTTCAGCACCGCGAACATGGCGCTCGAAACCCACGGCAACGTCTTTGCGGCAGTTTGTTTTCTTCAGGGACTCGCCAAGGAAGAAGTTTCTGACCAGAAGCTCGACGTCCGGGATACCGCCTATCCTATCGTTGTCACGGCGCGCGTCGTGAAGGACGGGCTGACCGCGGATCAACCCGGCAGTCGAACCGCAAATGTTACGGCTTGAGATCGATGACAGAATTGCCAGCCGTTGAGGTCCGAGGACTTTCCAAGCGCTACCGGCGCGGCGCGATCGGCGTGCGCTCATTGCGTGAGGAGGTCGAACAACTTGTCGCCCGTTTGCGCTCGCGGGAAGCCGAACCTTCCCTCAACGAATTCTTCGCCATCAAGGACATCACTTTTTCCGTTCCGACTGGCACCGTGTGCGGTATCATCGGGCGCAACGGCTCGGGAAAGACCACGCTGCTCAAGGTTTTGACCTCGATCACAGCTCCGGATGAGGGCGAGGCAGTGATGCGAGGCCGGATCGGAAGCTTGCTGGAGGTAGGGGCCGGATTCCATCCGGATCTCGACGGGATCGAGAACATCTACCTCAACGGCGCGATCCTCGGCATGAGCAAGGCCGAGATCACGCGCAAGCTAGACCGGATCATCAAATTTGCCGATATCGGCAGCTTTCTCGAAACGCCGGTCAAGCGCTATTCGTCCGGCATGTATGTTCGGCTTGCCTTCGCGATCGCAGCTCATCTGGAGCCGGAGATTCTCGTCGTCGACGAGGTGCTTGCTGTCGGCGATGCTGAATTTCAAAGGAAATGTCTCGGCACGATGAAGAACGTCGCGGGTGAAGGTCGGACCGTGCTGTTCGTGAGCCACAACCTGGCCATGGTTCGGCAGCATTGCACAAAAGCGCTTTATCTGGACCGCGGCCTTCTGAAGGATTTTGGCGAGGCATCATCGATCATCGATGCGTACCTGTCGAACACCGCCCCGAGCAGCAACGGATCCGAGCGCGTTGGCGATGATGACCTCTGGATGCAAGTGGCTATTGTGCATCCGGGTACGCGCGAGCGTTGCAGCCAGCTCAAGTTTGGCGGCGATTACGATTTTGTGCTGACGCTGGGCGCGAGGAATTCGTTTCACCGAAGCGTGGTTAATATCCCGATTTTTGACCAGGAAGGCAACTTGATCTCTGTGCTCGAAAGCCTCGCGGAAGGTGTTGGTCAATTTGACATAGTTGGGCAGGCCAAGGTCGTATTCAGCGTGCGATCGTTGGGATTGTTGCCTGGCACTTATAGCGCTGGAGCGGCTCTCTATGCGTGGGGAGAGGATGACCCGGACCTCGCCAGCGACAACTTGCTAACGTTCGACGTTGTTGCAGCAACAGTCAATGACTCATATTGGCCATATCAGAAAGAGCACGGGATTGTGCGACTGTCGCATTCTGCCCAGTTGCTTAAGGTGGATTGAAGGCGCGTGGTCGTGGCAAAAAAATCTTCGATGGAGTTCAATCCGTTGACCGCACGACCGCAACGCTGAAATCGCGCGCCCTGCAAAGACTCAAAGACTGAAGGACAACCTAGGGTTGCGCAACGCCTCGGTCAGGCATCGCGAAAACGGATAAGGGAAAATTTCTCGCTTGCCGCAGTGGCCGCCGCTCTCGATTGCTTGTTGACCAGGCGGCAGGGCTCTTCCGCAAAAAAGATCGTCACAACCGGCGGCGATACCAGGCCAGCGCCGTTTCGACGATCCGGTCGATTCCGGATTGCTCAGGCATCCAGCCGAGTTCCCGGGTCGCCTTGCCGGCCGCGGCCACTAGCGCCGGCGGGTCGCCTGCCCTGCGCGGACCGTAGGCCACAGGAAGGCGCTTTCCAGAAGCCCGGCTCACCGCATCGACCAACTCGTTCACCGTCGTTCCGGTTCCGGTGCCGAGATTATAGACGTGGACTCCCGGATCGCGCAGAAGTTTCTCCCCTGCCAGAACATGCGCACGGGCGAGATCGGTGACGTGGACATAGTCCCGCACCGCGGTTCCGTCCCTTGTGTCGAAGTCGGTGCCATTAATGGTAAAAATACGGCCCGACCTGACCGCCGCCTCGATCGCGAGCGGAATGACATGCGTTTCCGGTTCATGCCGCTCACCGACCTCGCCGTCCGGATCACATCCGGCCGCGTTGAAATACCGCAGCACAACCGCGTTGAGGCCATGGGCATCCGAAAGATTGTCCACCATTCGTTCTACGATGAATTTCGACCATCCATAGGGATTGATGGGCGACTGCGGATGCGTTTCGTCGATCGGAGAACGAACGGGAACGCCGTAACACGCGCAGGTGCTCGACAAGATCAGCTTGTCGACGCCGATCTTCAGCATTTCCTCGAGCAAGACCAGCGTCCCAAAACTGTTATTTCGGTAGTAGAGTTCCGGGCGCTCGACGGACTCGCCGACATAGGCGTAAGCGGCGAAATGCGCCACCACATCCGGCCGATACTGGTGCAGCGCTGCTGCCACCGCTGCGACATCGCAAATATCGCCCTCGACAAGCGGTCCCCATTTGACCGCGTCGCGCCAGCCGCGCGAGAGGTTGTCATACGCAATGACCGACCAACCGGATTCGGCGAATGCCTTGCAACAGTGTGAGCCGATATAGCCCGCCCCGCCAGTGACCAAGACTGTTTTCATTCGGCTTCAGCGGACCGAGCATATCCCGATGAGGCCAAGTCTTCGAAATAGGCAATGGTCGTGGCGAGGCCATCGCGCAATGCAATTCTTGGCTTCCAGTTGAGATCGCGCAAGGCACACCCGATATCAGGCTGTCGCTGCCTTGGGTCATCGACGGGCAAAGGTAAAAACCTGATCTTGGATCGGCTTCCGGTAAGTTCGATCACGAGATTGGCAAGTTCGAGCATCGTGAATTCGACCGGGTTGCCGAGATTGATTGGACCGGTAACATCGTCGGCCGTGTGCATCAGGCGAACCAGACCATCGATGAGATCATTGACGTAGCAAAATGAGCGTGTCTGCTGGCCGGTGCCGTACACAGTTATCGGCTTGTTTCGCAGTGCCTGCATGATGAAGTTGGAAATGACGCGGCCGTCGTCCGGACGCATCCTCGGACCGTAAGTGTTGAAGATGCGCGCTACCTTGATCCGCAGACTGTGCTGCCGCCAATAGTCGAAAAACAGGGTTTCGGCACACCGCTTGCCTTCGTCGTAACAGGAACGGGGACCTATCGGATTTACCCTGCCCCAATAGTCCTCGGTCTGCGGGTGAATCTCGGGATCGCCGTAGACTTCAGACGTGGACGCCTGAAGGATCTTTGCGCGAACCCGCTTGGCGAGCCCCAGCATATTGATCGCCCCATGGACGTTGGTCTTTGTCGTCTGGACCGGATCGAACTGATAGTGAACCGGGCTTGCCGGGCAAGCAAGGTTGTATATTTCATCAACTTCTATGTAGAGCGGAAATGTCACGTCGTGGCGAATGATCTCAAAGGATCTGTTGTCGAGCAAATGCGAGACGTTTCTCCGACTTCCTGTGAAGAAATTGTCGACGCATACAACCTCGTGGCCTTCAGCAAGCAACCGCTCGCATAAGAACGATCCCAGAAAACCTGCGCCCCCCGTCACCAAGACTCGCTTTGCCTGCTGCATTTTAGGGATCCTCACGCCAGTTCTTCACGCAATCGAATGCGCAAAGCCCTGAGGCGAGGATAGGAAAAAAATGCTGCGCAGCAAACACAAAATGTTAACGCACTTGAAATGGTCGCGTGAGGTGTGCGCAAAAATACGCGAAAAAACCGATCATTCGCCCGTTTTGACGGTTTTCGTCCGAACGTCGGCTTGCCGGCAATCGGCATTTGGACGTGAACGCGCTGCGCCGCAGCATGATCGATTGCTAATTAAGGGAGATCCTGCACAGTCTTGACCCGGCTCCTATCACCGCCGATGAACGCCTCGCGATTGGGGGTCAAAAGCTGACATAGGCGATGTCCACTTTCGACCCCCTGCATCCTCTCTCCGCCGTGCTACGCCGGTTGCAACTCCCTGCGCGGCAGCCGCGGGAAGGCGATCGCCACCGCCACCGCGCCGAGCCCGACCAGGGCCGAGCCGATGAACAGCCAGGAATAGCTGGCATAGGCATCGAACACCATGCCGCCGGCGAGCGGGCCGAAGGCCATGCCGATGCTGGACAGCATGGTCACAGCACCAAACACCGTGCCGAGGATGCGCTGGCCGAAATATTCGCGCGCCAGCACCGCATAGAGCGGCATCACGCCGCCATAGGTGGCGCCGAAGATGACGGCGAGCGTGTAGAATTGACCAAGCTCACTGACGGCGAGATAGGCAGCGATGACCACGGACTGTATCGCCAGACCGGTAATCAGCACCGGCTTGACCCCCAGCCGGTCGGCAAGCACGCCGTATAAAAGCCTGCCGCCCAGCCCCGCCAGGCCCTCGATGCTGTAGATGCTGACCGCCGCCATCGGCGCTATGCCGCACAGCATCGCATAGCTCACCATGTGGAAGATTGGCCCGGAATGCGCCGCGCAGCAGGCAAAGAAGGTCAGTGCCAGAACGATGAACTGCAGCGAGCGCAGCGCCTGCGGAACCGACATGCCGGTATCGTCGGCGGCAAGATCGGAGTCGGCGCCGTCAGCGGCAGGCTTGGGCGGCTGACGCACCAGCAATGCGGCCGGCACCAGCAGTGCCCAGGCCGCGACGCCGATGACGAACATGGCTGTGCGCCAGTCATAGGCCGAGATCAGCCAGCGCGCGAAGGGCGAGATCGTCATGGGTGCCACGCCCATGCCGGCCGAAACCAGCGAAACGGCAAGGCTGCGGTTCTTGTCAAACCAGGCCGTGGTCAGCGCGATCATCGGCGCAAAGAAGGCGCTTGCCGCGAGGCCGACGAGCACGCCATAGGTGATCTGGAAGGCAAGCAGCGAGCCGGTGCGGCTGGCCAGTACCAACGCCAGCCCGAGCAGCACCGCACCTATCATCACGACAATGCGAGCGCCGTAGCGATCGTAAATGGCGCCCCAGGCGAAGCCGCCGAGGCCCATTACCAGGAAGTTCAGCGTCATCGCGCTCGATATGCCGGCACGCGACCAATCTGTGTCGAGCGCCATCGGTTCGAGGAAGATCGCCAGCGAGAACATCGCCCCGAGGGCGACACAGGTCATCAGGGCGCCAGCCGCGACGATGACCCAACGATAGGAAATGCGCATATTTTTCTCCCGAGATCGTTTGGACACGGCGCGACTTCTTTCGAGCTTCGTCACACCGCTTGCGTCCGAAGGACGATGGCGACATTTCGAATCCTACAATCCGGTTGCATTTTTTATCCAGTCAGGAAATCGCGCCACTCGATTGCTCCATTGCATTGACCGTGCACCGCCCCGAGCTAGATTTCCAACCTGGCGATCAGGAGCTAACAGGCATGGAACTTCATCGCGGCCGTCTCATCGACCACGTCCAGCTGGTGGTTAGGGATCTTGCCGCCAGCCGCCGCTTCTACGAGGCGGTTTTCAGCGTGCTCGGTATTCCCATCGGCGGCAGCGCCGAGGATTACTTCTGGGCCGACGAACTGTTCGTCTCCAGCATCGATAGCCGGGCGGCCAGCGGACAACTGACGGGGCGCCACCACCTTGCCTTCCAGGCAAAGGACCGCGCGATGGTCGACGCCTTCTACAAGGCCGGCCTCGGCGGTGGCGGCACGGACAATGGCGCACCGGGCGAGCGGCAGCATTACCATCCCGGTTACTATGCCGCCTTCCTGCTCGATCCCGACGGCAACAACATCGAGGCTGTCTTTCACGGGCCAGCCAACCGAAGCGTTGCTTCGGTGAAGATTACGTTCTGATGACCGGGTGACCCGGGCAAGATCTTGCTTGCGACGGCGTCGGATCGACTGCGTGCGCCATCCCGCCCGCCCTATCGAGTCAGCACCGCCATCTGGCTCGCCAGGAAGTCGACGAACAGCCGGGCGCGGACCGGTAGCTGTCGCCCATACGCATGGACGATGTGCACCGGCATGGTCGGCATCGCCACCTCGGGCAGGATGCGGACCAGGCGGCCGGCGTCGAGATCGTCCTGCACGGCAAACTGCATCAGATGCGCGATGCCGGCTCCGGCAAGCGCCGCTTGCCGGATGGCGCCGCCGTCATCGGTATCGAGCCGCCCGTTCGGCGCGACTACCGTGCCGTCGGCCAAGATGACCGGATAGGGCCGGCCGGCCATCTGATAGCGGATGAAGTCGTGGCTCTGCAACGCCTCGATCGAGGCCGGCCGGCCACGCTGTTCGACATAGGCCGGCGAGGCCACCAGCACGATCGGCAGATTGGCGATCTTGCGCGCGATGAGCCCGGTGTCCGACAGCGCCCCCATGCGCACCGCGACGTCATAACCTTCGCGGATCAGGTCGGCGTGGCGGTCGGTAACGTTGAGTTCCAGTTTCACCTCGCTGTGCTGAGCTAGGAACGCTTGCGCCCAAGAGGCGATCAGGCCCCGCCCGAGTTCCACGGATGCCGTGACGCGCAGCAGGCCGCGCGCTGTATCGGCCATCTGGACGATGTCCTCGGCATCATCGAGCGCTCTGAGCAAAGGCGCGATCCGCTCGTAATAGGCGAGGCCTTCGCTGGTCAGGCCCAGCCGGCGCGTCGAGCGCTGGATCAGCCTGACGCCCAGCCGGCGCTCGAGCCGCGCCACGCTCTTCGACACCGCCGACGGGCTGGAGCCGACCAGCCGGCTGGCGGCATGGAACGAGCCCGCATCGACCGTGCGCACGAAGGCGACGAGACCAGCGGTCTTTTCGAGGATGGTGGTCATTCAAGAATTCCAGGCACGAAACAACCGATCAAGGCAATCCTAATACGCTATCCGATCACTATTAAATACCGCCCATCATCAACAAAGGAGAAATTTGATGAGCAAGCTGAACGGCAAGGTCGCCATCGTCACCGGCGCCTCCAAGGGTATCGGCGCCGGCATCGCCAAGGGCCTTGCGGCGGCCGGTGCCGCCGTCGTCGTCAACTATGCCTCGTCGCGGGAAGGCGCCGACCGCGTCGTTGCCGAGATCAAGGACGCAGGCGGCCGAGCCGTCGCCGTCCACGGTGATGTGTCGCAAGCGGCTGACGTGCGCCGCCTGTTCGAGGCGGCCAAATCGTCGTTCGGCGCGGTCGACATACTGGTCAACAATGCCGGCGTGTTCGCGTTCGAACCGCTGGAAGCCGTGACCGAGGCCGAGTTCCACCGCGAGTTCGACACCAATGTACTGGGCACGATCCTGGCCATCCGGGAAGCGGTGAACCATTTCGGCACCAGAGGCGGCAGCGTGATCAACATCAGCTCGGTCGCCAGCCTCAACCCGCAGCCGAACTCGCTGGTCTACGCCGCCACCAAGGGCGCGGTGGATTCGATCACGCTGTCCATGTCGCGGGAGCTCGGCGCCCGCAACATCCGCGTCAACGCCATCGCCCCGGGCGGCGTCGACACCGAAGGCCTGAAGCGGATAGGCATCGTCGGCAGCGAGTTCGAGAAGCAGGTCATCGCCATGACCCCGCTCGGCCGCTTCGGACAGCCCGACGACATCGCCCGCATCGCAGTGTTCCTCGCCTCCGACGAGGCATCGTGGCTGACCGGCGAGCGCATCACCGCATCGGGCGGTTGGCGGTAGGGATAGAGGGCGCGGACCGCCGTTTCACGGACCATGCCCAACGCAGCGCAACGTCGATAAAACACTGCAATCGATGACGGGAGCGATTTAAGACCTATGTTGCGTCGAGGGAGGAGCGCCGTGCGGTATCGATGACAGCGAGAAGCCGGGGAGATAACGGATGACGGACGACGAAAGAGCAATCCGAAAGTTGGTCGAGACGTGGATGGATGCGAGCAAGCGTGGAGACACCGCGACCGTCCTCAGCTTGATGACGGACGACGCGATCTTCATGGTTCCCGGCCGGGAGCCCTTCGACAAGGAGATCTTCGCGGCGGCCGCGCAGGAGATGGCCGGCGTTCATGTCGACGGCACGAACGAGATCGTTGAACTACAGCTTCTCGGCGACTGGGCCTTCATGCGCGGTCGTATCGATATGACCGCGACGCCGCCGAACGGGAAGCCGGTGCGTCGATCGGGATATACGCTGACGCTCCTGCGCAAGGAGGCTGATGGTGCGTGGCGGCTCGCGCGCGATGCAAACCTGCTGACCCAGCAAAGCTAGAGCCGGTCTCCGGCATCTCTGCACCGGAAGGCACGCCATGGGGAGCGATAAGATGGCAAAGATGCGATACAGATCGCCCTGAGCAGCGTTCCCCTCGTCCACCTGATCACACCGGCAAGAGAGCGTTCGGCTTGACATCGGCGATGGAGGCGAAAGTGTGCGTTTCGCGCACGCCGGGCAGTGGCAGGATGATCCGCTGCAGGAAATCCTGGAACACCGCCATATCGGCGATCCGCGCCTTGACCAGATAATCGAAACCGCCAACCACCATGTGGCACTCCAGAACCTCCGGAGCTTTCGCCACGGCTTCGGCGAAGCGGTCAAAGACGTGCGGCGCCGTGTGATCAAGCCGGACCTCGATGAACACCAGCGTTCCCCGGCCGACCTTGCGCGGATCGAGCATGGCCCGGACCGCGGTGATGAACCCGTCGCGGAACAGGCGCTTCACCCGCTGGCTGGTTCCGGTCGGCGACAGCCCGACACGCCCGGCAAGATCAAGCGTCGTCCGGCGCCCGTCCTCCTGCAGCAGCCGGAGCAGGGTGCGGTCTATCTGGTCGAGGTCGCCCATTTCACAATCCACGCTATTTCAGGGATTTGTGTGCCGCTTTCACGCAGAGCGATCAAAATCAACGTATTTCATCACATGAAACCTCGCAATAGCCTGCGCTTCCCTCACCCGTTCAAAGCAAATGTGGTGAGCCGATTTCGACGAACACAGGAGTGCAGGATGACCAAGGAAGCGTTCAGCCCAGCCGGCAAGAGTGCGGCGGAAATCAGCAAGGGAGTGACCGAGATCCTGGTGTTGAGCGAAGCCGACGTGATGACGTGCATCGACCTCAGCCAGCTTCTCGATGTTCTGGAAGACGGCTTCACGGCGCTGTCACAAGGCAAGGTCGTCAATCCACCCCGACCACAACTCGACATCCCCGGGGCCGGCTACAGCCTCGCCATGCCGGCCTGGATGGAGGGCATGAACCTGACCGTCAAGATCGTCAACGTCTTCGAAGGCAACCTGGCAATCGGCCTGCCCAGCCACCTCGCCACCATCAGCCTGTTCGATCCGCTGTCCGGCCTGCCGGTCTGCATCATGGACGGCACCTTCATAACCGCGGTGCGAACCTCCGGCTCCGCCGTGCTGTCGGTGCGCGCGCTTGCGCGCCGGGATGCCAAGATAGCGACGGTGGTCGGCGCCGGCGTGCAGGCCAACCAGCACCTGCATCTGTTGCCGCTTGTGCGCGACTTTGCCGAAATCCGCGTCACCTCGAAGAGCTTCGACGATGCGGCAGCGCTTGCCCGGCTGCATCCGTCGGTGGTGGCGGTCGCCGACCTCGAGGCGGCAGTGCGCAGTTCCGATGTGGTGTGCCTGGCGACGCATTCCTACGAGCCTGTGATCAAGGCAGACTGGGTTCGGCCGGGCACGCATGTCTCGTCGGTCGGGGTAGCGCCGCCCGACGGTGAAATGCCGATCGAGCTCATCGGCAAATCCAGTCTTTTTGTCGAAACCAAGGATGCGTTCAAACCGACCCCGGTCGGTTCTTGCGAGCTTGCCGGCTTCGACCCGGATTTCGGCACCGAGCTTGGCGCCATGCTGCTCGACCGCGCGTCCGGTCGCGTTTCGGATCGACAGATCACCACCTACAAGGCGATGGGCATTGCCATGGAAGACATGGTCGCCGCCGATCTCGCCTATCGTTGCGCCAGGCGTCTGCGCAGGGGAAAGCTCATCGTGCTGTAGGCGCGTGCCGCGAGCCAGGCGGGATCGACGTTGCTGACAATTGGCGCTTTCGCGGAAGCGGCCGGGCCGGCCCCTCAGGCCGGCTCGCGCTTCAGCGCCTGCGCCATGCAGTGGATGCCGCCGCCGGTCTTCGAGATCTCGCTCATGTCGATGGCCGCCACGTCGAAGCCGCGCGCCTTGAGCTGGCCGATCAGCGTCTGGCTCGAGGTCGGCGCGATCACCCGGTCCTTGCCCAGCGACATGAAGTTGCAGCCGAGCGCCATCGTGTCCTGGAACGGCACGTCGATGATCTCGTGGCCCTTGCCCTTCAGCCAGTCGACGATGCCCGGCTCGGTGCAGGCGAGGCAGACGGCGGTCAGTTTCTCGGCGATCGGCACCACCATCAGGTCGATATGGACATAATATTCGTCGATGAAGGCGATGCGGGTCTCCCAGCCCTCCTTGTCGAACCAGGCCTGGACCTGGCGGGCGCCCTCCTCCTGGGTGCGGGCGCCGCCGCAGCCGATCAGCACCACGCCGTCCTCGATGACGTTGAAATCGCCGCCCTCGAAGGTGCCTGCGGTGATCATGTCGTAGATCGGGATACCGAGCTTCTCATAGGTGCGGATCGCCGCATAGTTCTCGCCGCGCCGCCACCATTGGGACATGGCGGTGATAATGGCGCCATACGGCGTCATGACGCTGGAATCGCGCGAATAGACCTGCATCGGCAATTCCGGCGTCGGCTCGTGCCAGTGGATGTTGACGCCGAAATGCTCGTAGGCGGCGACCAGATCCTTGTGCTGCGCCTGCGCGATCTGGATGTTGCACGGCGCCTCGCGCAAATGCTTGCGCGACAACGAGCTGGTCGAGAGGTGGCGCAGGAAATTCGGCGAACCGAGCAGCACGTCGGTCAGGACGTCGGTCTCGTTGGCGAAGCCCCAGGCGGTCAGCGGCTTGGTGCCGCCGGCCGGATTGCGGCGCTGCAGTGAAAACGGCTCGGTGACGATGCGATCATGGACGGTCATGGGGTTCTCCTGGCTTGAATGATCACGCGGCTTGATTGCTTGGTATCCACCAGTCCCTTCCGCGCGGGGTGGTGACATATTCCGGCCAGCGGAAATGGATCGGCGGTTCGTAGTCGCAGAGCGGCGCGAGCCAATTGCTGCCACCAATGCCGCCGCCGGTGCGGCTGACGAATTCGTCCATCGCGGCTTCGCGGGCGGCCTTGTCTTCCAGCAGGCGAAGTGCCGCCAGGGCGATCGTCTTCGCGGCGCAGGTAACCATCGGATCGATGGTGGCTGAAATGCCGCCCAGCGCGTTCATCGCCCAGGACGGATACGCCTGGCCGTTCTCGGACCGCAGCGCCGGCCGGGCGACATAGAACCGCGCCGTCGGCGCGTGCCACGACATGTCGGTGTAATCGTCGGAGGTCGAATTGAGTTGCGATGGCGGCAGGTCGCGGCGCAGCAACGCCTCCGCCTCCTCAGGCGCGATCAGTTGCTCCAACTCGGCGATAAACGGCTCATCGGTCGCCGCGCCGCCGGCAATGACCTGGATTTCGCGCGCGATCGTCTTGGCCGTCTCGTCCCAGCGCGGCGGCCCGACCTTCGACAGCGCCTCGTAGGCAATCATTGCCATGGCGTGGTTAGCCAGCCCCGGCCGCGACTTCGACACCCAGTGCCGCTCGTAGCGGCAGCCGCTCATTTTCGCGGCGGCTTCGGCATTGCGGTCGAGCACGGCGGTCACCTGCTCGGCCATGGCAAGCGTCGGCACGCGGATCATGTACTGGATCTCGGCCAGACCCGCCGGCAGATTGTCGGCGGTCGCCTGCCCTGCCGTCAGGACCGCTTCGCTGATCGACCAGCCGCCCTGATGCGGCAGCATGGAATCGCGCAGCGCCTTGGAGGCCATGTACATCATCATGAGCGCGTCGTTGGCGCCGGGCGCCCTCACCGCGGAATGCGCCTGCGGAATCGGTGCGCCATCGCTGGCGCGAACCCAATTTTCGGGTTCGTCGCACACAAAACGGTAGATCATCGCGTAGGCCGCTCCGCAATGGGTGTCCCAGCGCGCCGTGTTGCAGAGCGGCAGCATGTAGAAGGGATGGAAGGAGATCATGCCGGCGAGCCCATCATAGTAGCCCTTTGCCGCATGGATCGGCTTCGATCCTCGCACTTTCTCCGCCGGCTCGCCGGTGAAACGCAGCGTGCCCGATATGCCGTGGCGCTGCATCGCCGCCTTGGCCGCCAGCAGACCGCCGAGGCTGGCAATGCCCAGCCCCGAATGCGGATCGGTATGGCCGCCGGCCTCAGCGCCTAGACCCGGACGCGGTCGCTTGACGGTCGCCGCATCCTGGCAATTGCCGGGTACCGCGTCATACTCGGCATACATGCCGATGGTCGGCCCGGCGCCGTTGGTCCAGTGGGCGCAGAAGGCGGTGGGCATGCCGCCGGAGCCTTCCTCGACCGAAAAGCCCTCGTGCTTCAGATGCTCGACATACCAGGCGGCCGACTGGTATTCGCGCCAGGCGGTCTCGCCGAAATCGAAGATCGTCCGCGTCCACGCCGACAGCGACGGCTGGATATCGTCGAGACAGGCAAGCGCGGTTGCTTGGGCCGAGGTGGTCACCGGTTCCTCCATGGGTGAAAGAAAGCAGTGAAGCGCCTCGCCAAAAAGTGATATGTTTTCCCGGCTCATGCAAATTCGGTTCACCTCTTGAGAATTCCATCGACGCAGGCGCTGCGCGCCCTCGACAGTTTTGCCCGCCACGGCAGCGTCTGGCGCGCCGCCGACGAACTGCATCTGACCCGCAGCGCCGTCAGCCATCAGCTTCGCCTGCTCGAACGCGATCTCGGCTTCGATCTGCTCGAGCGCATCGGCAAGGGCGTGGCGTTGACGCCGCGCGGCCAGCGCTATGCCAGTGACGTGCGCAAGGCGCTGACGGTGCTGGGCGATGCGGTAACGGGCCATGCCGGCACCGGCGTCGGCGGCTCGTTCAGCGTCA
Organism: Mesorhizobium sp. WSM4807; assembly: GCF_055811615.1. Lineage (NCBI taxonomy): Bacteria > Pseudomonadati > Pseudomonadota > Alphaproteobacteria > Hyphomicrobiales > Phyllobacteriaceae > Mesorhizobium > Mesorhizobium sp. WSM4807. The sequence continues at coordinate 251,125 of NZ_JBVVQY010000007.1, read as the reverse complement.
GCTGCACGCCGGGCTTCGCCTCGCTGTTCCTGTGTACTCACATTGGCGAATTCCGGCAGATGTACCCCGATGTCGCGCTGCGTATCCTGACGCCGCGGCGGCTGGACGATGTCAGCAATGCCGACGCCGACGCCTTCATCGCCTTCGGCGTCGGCAACTGGCCGAACCGCGCGGTCGAGCTGTTGTGCGAAATCTCGTTCACGCCGCTGTGCAGCCCGACCCTGCTCAACAAGATCGGCGGGTTTTCCAAGCCCGCCGACGTGCTGCGCGCCAATCTCCTGCATCTGGGCGACACCGAGGACTGGGCGCGCTGGCTGGCGCTGTCGAAGGTCGAGAATCCCGACATCGAGGGCGGCATCTTCTTTTCCGACATGAACCTGGTCTTTTCGGCGGCGATCGCCGGCCAAGGCATCGCCATGGGCGACGAGCTGACCAGCCGCCGGGCGCTGAGCGAAGGCCGGCTGGTCCGCCCATTCGACATCGCGATCAGTTCGCCGCGCTCCTATTTTCTCGTCTCCGAACATGCCAAGGCGGCGCATCCGGTGCTGAATGTTTTCAGTGGATGGTTGCGATCGAAGCTGTCGGAGAACCAGCGTTAATCTCCCCTCCTTGAGGGGGAGATGGCCGCGAAGGCGACAGAGGGGGTCGTCTCGCGTGGAGTGGCGACTTCCTCTTTCTTTGAAAGCAGACCGGGCCGAGTCCGGCCGAAGCGACCCCTCTGTGGCCGTAGGCGCCCTCGACCCCCTGGGGCGCCCGATATTAAACAAAATTTACCGGGAGGCGCAAAAAAATAGGTTTCGGTGAGCC